>JAKSIR010000013.1 GCA_024398695.1 Bacteroidaceae bacterium
TGGTGATGTAGCACCTACATTGCAGTCAGCAATAAAGAGGTCGCCTTTCCATAGCTTAGTTGCGTTATTCTCATAGTCGATGTTGAATATCTTGCTGCGTGTTATATCACCAAGACCTGCTGCCTTCTTAGTTGCCATGGCCTGTGTGTATGTTTTACCGTCGGCAGAGAGGAAGATATTCAGATACTTGTATTCCTGTGCAGGAATAGCGATGTAGAATGTTGTTCCTTCTTCTGTGAGCGTCAGTTGCCTGAAACTTGCAAGCACCACTACATTTGTGCCGTTCTCATCGGCAATGACTGCCTTGTTGTCCAATACGGTGAATTTACCGTTCATCTTCTGGTCAGAAGCTACCTTGATTGATTTCAGTGTAGCAATGTCAGCACTTGTCACCTTTACTGCCAGAACGGCGCAGAGGTTCTTAAACTCAAGTTCGGTAGTTGTGCTTTTGGCATACATAGGCATGTTGAACTCACCTTCCTCATAGTTTTGGATTGCAGGGAGAGTGGCAGTAGTTCCGTCGTAGAGGTCGGCAGGGAAATAAGCGTTGTATGTTTCGCCGGTTGCTCCCTCACCGTCAGCCTTGAAGGTAGTGGTAGTACCTGCACCCTGTGCAGAGTATTTCTTGCCGTTGATGCTGATCTGGTCGTCAGCTTCCCATGCTGCACACTTTCCTGTGTTGTCGAAAGTGGCACGTGTAGCTTCGCTGTTCTCCATTGTGGCAGTAAACACTAGGCCCTGACTACCTGTCTGAATCTGTTCAAATTCGTTGTCGCGTGAACAACTGTTGAGCGCTGCTATCGCAGCCACAGCCATGAAAAAGTATTTCTTCATTGTCTTCAGTCTGGTTTTAAGGGTTAATACCAACCATCAGTACTTCCTTCTTCGTACTGTTCGTTCAGTGAATTGCATTGATAACTTGCGCAGATAATTCTTGTCTGCTGCACCTTTACCACCTTTGTCTCAGGTGACAAATACTGTTTCTTTTTCATTTACTTGATTGCTTCTTAATTTGTTTTGGGGCGCAAAGGTACTGAAAAAATCCGGTTATTCAACGAACCTCACTGCTAATCAGTGGCTGGTTATAGAAAAAATTATCAACGCACAAGAACCCTATCGTTGGGGGTCTATAGAAATTAGCCAGAAAAACTGCGAATACCCCTTATGATTCAGCTGACAGGGAAATCATAGAGGGGGAAAAACGGAATCCGTTTTTCCCCCCGTGCTTTTTCGACTAAGCAGGTCTTAAAGCTTGACCTGTTCCTGCAGCTGCTTGCAGATGCTTTCCATACCCTTGATTGAGGGGTGGCCGTTCTGCTTTTCAACGTCCTGCAGTTCGACAAGCTGGACGCCGCACTCCTTGCAGACGGTACGTGTAGATTCGTTGATTTCCTCCTTCAGCTCCGAATTGAGCAGCGCAACAATCTTGGCTTTCGGATATTTGGCCTTGAGACGGGTAAGCAGACAAGCAAGGGCAGGGCGGTAGCTCTTCAGATCGTCGTCGGTCCAGTCAGAGTACTTGTATTCGCCCATAGGAGAATTTGCCCAGGCATCGTTGGTACCGCCGAACACGAAAAGAATGTCCGGATTGCCCAGGCTGTCGGTTCTGGCCAGGAACGAGTTCCTTGAAACATTCATGCGGCCGTAACCGGTATTGCATACGGTAGTGCCGCCCCATGAGTCGTTCTTGTCCAGCTCATAGCCCATGGCCTTGATATAAAGCATCCACCAGGTCTGCGCGGGGTCAGTCACGTCATTGCGGTCGTTGGGATAGAACGGAGCCTGTCCGGCAGGGTTCCAGTCCTGGAATGTGGAGTAGGAGTCTCCAAGGATTGACACTTTCTTTGTCTGTGAAGTCTGGGCCGATGCAAGTGTGCATGCCAGCACCAGAGCAATGGTAAAAAGTTTTTTCATATGTAATAAAAATGTGGTTAAGTACTTACAGAAAATGTGCCAGAGCCTCATTCAGAACGTCGGGGTCGATAGGCTTGGCAAGATGGTCATCCATGCCGGCCTCGCGGCTCTTGCGACGGTCCTCTTCGAACGAGTTGGCCGACAGTGCAACAATGGGAATATGAATCTGGGCCGATTCGCATATACGGCGAATGGCGCGGGTAGCATCGTAACCGTTCATGGTTGGCATCTGGATGTCCATGACAATAAGGTCATAGTGACGGTAGTCGCCCTTTGAGAACGTGCTGCCCACCATGCTGACAGCATAGTTGCCGTCAATGGCCTCCTCGACGGCAATGCCCTTGTCTTCCAGAATGTATCGGGCAATCTCGCGGTTCATCTTGTTGTCGTCGACCAGCAGGATGCGTTTTCCGTCATACCGTGCCTTCGAGCCTGTACTGCCGCCATGTGCGGAATCGTCAATCTTCAGGTCGATGGTAATGTCAAAGCGCGTGCCCTTGCCGGGCTGCGACTTGACTTCTATGCCGCCTCCGACAAGGTCAAGAACACGTTTTACAATGGACATTCCCAGCCCGGCTCCGTGAATGCGGCTCTCGGTCGAGTTCTTTTCACGGGTGGACGGCTCGAACAGCACCTTCTGGAAATCCTCGCTCATGCCTATGCCGTTGTCTGCAACCGAAAAGACATAAGTCGCATATCCCGCTTTGCGCGATTCCGTTTCACGTAGGGTAAAATCTATCTGTCCGCCCTTCTGTGTGAACTTGATGGCATTGCCGGCTATGTGCAGGACAATCTGACCCATGCGGGCGTCATCGGCCCAGACATTGTAGTGGACCATGTCGCCTATATTGTGCCTGAAGCTCACCCCCTGGCTCAGGGCCTGTTCGGAGAGCACTGCCACGAACGAATCGAACTGTTTCTGAAGGTTTACCTGCTTTCTGTCGAACTCCATGTTGCCTGAATCCAGACGGGCCATTTCGAGTGACTGGTTAATGAGGACAAGCAACTGGTGTCCGGCCATTTCAATCTTCTCGAGCAGGCCGTTAGTCTTGTCCGCATCGGCAATCTCCTTTTTGGCCATCGCCGTGAATCCCATGATGGCGTTCATGGGCGTGCGCAGGTCATGGCTCATGTTGAACAGGAAAGTGGTCTTGGCGCGGCTGGCGGCATCGGCCCTGCGCTTCATTATGACGAGACGGACGGTCGTGACGGCAAGCGCTATCAGTACCGCGAGCAGCAGGATGAGCTGGACTGTGATGGACTTGTGCGAGGCAAGGAATTCCTTGACGCTGACCGGCATACGGCCTGAGAACTGAGCCGACAGTGCCGATATTTCGGCCTGTGGTATGAACATGAGGCCGCGGTTGAGTATTCTAATAATAGGATAGTCTTCAAGACGGGCTGCGAAACAGGTGCTGCAGCCGTTCGGAAGAACCATCGATGCCAGATTCTTGTATTCTTCCAGAAGACTGCCCGTGATGATGGACTGTGCAAGAGCTCCGGTGGCTTCACCTTTTGCCACCATGTCGAAGGCCCCGTGAATGGACTGGGTGCCTACTGCCTGGCTGTTCGGGAAATTGTCTTCAAGATAGAACTGCCCGAGCTTGGTGTCCTGGACTGCAATCTTCTCAATGGCCTGGCGGTAATTGCTGTTCTTGGGATATATCAGGTCCATTGTGGTGGTGCTGATCACATTGGAGCTGACAAGATTGTGCTTCTGGGCTATGTGATGGCTGGGGTAGAAGGGGACAATCACGTCAATGAGGCCGGAATCGAGTGCGGCTTCAATTTCATCCATTGACGCGAAGCACTGGTAATCGGCCGTAATGTCAAGGTCAAGCCTGTCTATTATTGAGCTGACAATGGTCGGGGTCAGACCCTGCGCGGTACGTTTCTCGTTGTCGTAGAGCAGTATGTAGGGCGCGTCGTTGGTGAAGCAGCCTATATGCAGGACCGGGTGGGCCGATATCCATTCCTGTTCTTCCTGTGACAGGTTCTTGCGTACCGGATTGCTGTGGAAGTACTTGAGTATGAGGCTCTCCTTGAATGCCGGACTCTCCTTGTCTATGAGGTCGGACGCCTCGTCTATGCGTTCCTTGAGGTCCGTCCTGGATTTTGAAATGCCTATATATGTGGGCTTCCTGCCGAAATAGCCCAGTATGTTCCAGTCATCGTCGCTGTACGATACGTTTGTCCATATTGTGGCATCGGCACGTCCTGCGCGCACATCCCTCCATATGTCGTTCACATACTGGCGGTACACTATTCGGGCGTTTATGCCGTTGTCGCGCAGATATTCTTCAAGCAGCGTGTTGTAGTCGGCACCGGCTATCGTGGATATCACAGCCCCGTCGGCAAGCACGCTGCCGCTGTCGCTGTCGGCGCTGACAGAGTCCGAATGGCCTGCAATGTAGTATTCCTCCTGTGTGAGCGGGAGCGCCGAGAACAGCACTTCGCCGGAACGCCGGGGATTGAGGTTGATGTAGGGCAGTATGTCTATCTGTCCGTTTTTGAGCATTGCGTACAGCTGCGTGAACGGAGCGTACACGAATTCGTAGTCCCAGCCGGTGTAGTTGGAAATCTGCATCATGTACTCGTAGCAGAAACCGCCGGACACTTCGCCTTCGGCTGACAGTTCGTACATTCCTTTTGATTCGAAGACACCCAAGCGTATTCTGTCGTCCTTTGCGGAAACGGGCAGGAAAGCGGTTACCGCCAATGCTGCCAGCAGTATGGCGTAAACAGAATGTCGTGATAATCCGGTTGCCATATCCTATATTCTTTTTTTTGTCAGAGCAGGAACTCCGACAGGGTTTTCTTGAGCTGCTCAATGTCTATGGGCTTTGCTATGTGGCCGTCCATGCCGGCTTCAAGCGCGGCCTTGCGGTCCTCTTCGAAGGCATTGGCCGTCATTGCTATGATAGGAATGCGCGAAATGCCCTTTCCAAGTTCACGAATCTGCCTGGTGGCTTCGAAACCGTCCATGACAGGCATCTGGATGTCCATAAGTACCATGTCAAAGGCGTTGGCGGCCGATGCCTTCATGATTTCGACGGCAATGCTTCCGTCGTCGGCTGTGGTCACTTCAATGCCCATGTCCTCGAGTATGGCGGTAGCTATTTCAAGGTTCAGCTCGTTGTCTTCGACCAGCAGGACGCGCATGCCGGTGAAATCGAACTTCTTGTCTGTCTCAATCTTGGGCAGCGTGAATTCCATGCCTTCCTGAAGCTTGAACGGCAGTATGACGGTGAATATGGAGCCCTGGTCCTTTACGCTGCTGCACGAGATGCTTCCGTCCATGAGCTCGACAAGTTCCTTGCACATGGCCAGACCCAGACCGGTGCCCTGAATCTTGCTTACGGTCGATGTGTTCTCGCGCGAGAAGCGCTGGAACAGGGTCTTCTGGAAATCCTCGCTCATGCCTATGCCGTTGTCCTTGAAGGTGTAGCGGTACAGGCCGTGCCCACTGTCGCTGCGTCCCAGCTGGTCGCACTTGACGATTGCCCAGCCGCCCTTTCTGGAGTATTTGATGGCGTTGCTTATAAGGTTCGTGAAGATTCTCGTGACGTGCGCCTGGTCACACACCACATACCTGTCCTGGATGTGGCCGAAAGAGAACTGCAGGTCTATGCCGGCATTGCGTGCCAGCTCGTGCATCATGGGTTCTATGTTGACGAACGAGAACATTACGTCACCCTTGTCTTCGGCCAGGCTGACACGGCCTGATTCTATGCGGCTTATCTCCAGAATGTCATTGATGATTGAAAGCAGCGATTCGCTTGAGCGCGCGACCTTTTCCAGACAGTCGCGTACCTTGTCGTTGTCGTGGCCCAGTTCCTTGAGCGCCATGTTGTTGAATCCCAGAATGGCATTCAGGGGAGTGCGTATGTCGTGGCTCATGTTGTTCAGGAACGTGGTCTTGGCACGGCTTGCGGCCTGCGCGGAATACAACGCTTCCTGCAGCTGTTCCTGCTGTCTTTCCAGCAGCACCTTCTGCTTTTCGACCTGATTCTGCAGCTCCAGCCTGGCGGCATTGACATCGTCGATTGTGATGAATGTCATTATGAAGGTGGTCGGAATTCCGTCCTCACAGTCCAGGACCTGGGCCACATTGCGCCGCCAGCGCTTTTCCGCACCCTCCAGGGGGTATGTGTATTCCATACGGCTGTTGTGGGTCAGAAACTCGCGCGCGGTGTCGATATCGGCCATCATCAGCCACGCTTCGCGGAATTCCGGATGGACGCGCGACGCGTACTCCCTGATGGTCTCGGAATAGCAGCCTCCTGGCACGTCATCGAAACCCGATTCTGGGCTGCGGTATATGAAGCGGTAGGTGTCGGTCTTCAGGTCGACCAGGAAGATGGAAGCATACTCCTTGTACAGCCTGTCATCGACCCTGCGTCGTGTAATGTCGTCATTGTGCGGACGTATGGCCAGCAGTATGCTGTCCTTCGATATGCTGCGGAACAGCATCTGGCACCAGGTTCGGGTACCGTCCTTCATCTGCACGCGGAACTCGAACTTGTAGGCCTTTTCCTTTGCAATGCGTTCTGCAATGCGGTTTATGTTGCACTCCTGCAGAAACTGTGCGCGGTCCGGTCCATAGGCGGCGTTGTCCGCGAACTGGCGTGCGATGTCGGCAAATGTCCCTCGTCTGGGAAGGTTAGGCCTGTCTGCCTGAGCTTTAAGAATCGTGTACGAACCGTCAGTACACAGCACAATCACTATGGTGTACTTGGCGGCAAAGGAATCAAAGAGCCTGCGGGATGCTTCAGTCGCAGACGAAGGTGTGCCTGGGGCTGACATTTCTTTATTTGGGTCCATAAGTGACAACTGCATATCGGTTAACTCCAATTGTTATTAAGGTCAAATATAAGCAATTATTTGGTACAATATTACATGTACGCCGTCTTCTTTTACAGTTGTTTCCCGCAAAAGAAAGTTCCGGGGAAATAATCCTCCGGAACTTTGCGTACGACGGGGTTCTGCCAGTTTTGCCGGAACCCCGTCAGAATATGGTGTTGTTCACAGTTGCCTGTTTCCAACTCAAAGTTATATGTTTTATTGTAAAACGGCATACCATTTGTGCGAAAAAATCATGACTGTTGGAAAAATCGCTCTCGCGTGACCCGTAAGCGCCTCCACGGGAAGTATTGACGGAGGCAGAACGTCTGGCCCGCGAAGCAGAAGAGAAGGCTAAGGCCGAAAGATTCAAAAACACACATTAAAGGGGCCGTCATGAAAGACGGTCCCTTTTCTTTTCGTATTTTTGTGCAGATCATCATACTTCTCAAGAATGAAACGCATTGTCATATTATTGTTCACTGCTATGGCTGTACCGGCAGTATCGGCCGATGCACAGAAACGCAGTCTCGAACAGATGGAAGAAATTGCACGCCAGGCTCTTGGCATTTCCAACGACGGGGAAGACCGCACTATGACAACACGTTCAGCCGGTCCTGATATTGAAGTGGGCATGTCTTCGCCCCAGCTTGCCGTGTTCAACAGAACAGATGGTGGCTGGGTTATGGTATCGGCCAACGAAAGGACGTCGTACAGCATTCTTGCGTATGGCACCGAAGGCTCCTTTGACTGGGAAACGGCTCCGGACAACGTGAAGAACTGGGTTGTGGACTATCAGAACCAGATTGACAGTCTTGATGCCAACAGAGTTGAGTATATTGCAGGCAGGGTGTCGGCATCGGTCGGAACACCTGTCGTAGGGCCGCTTGTCAGTACACGGTGGGGGCAGGGGTACCCATACAATTACTATTGTCCGTATGACAGCAAGGGGAGTCGTTCAATTACCGGATGTATAGCTACTGCGATGGCACAGATAATGTATTACTGGAAGAACAATACCGATTGCGAACGTGGCATTCATACGAATGGGTATTATCCTGAGTGCACCGTTGACTTTTCGCAGTCGGTGTATGACTGGAATTCCATGCGTACCAGCTATTCCGGCAGCAGTTATACAGAAAAACAGGCTCAGGCCGTCGGAAAACTTATGTATGACTGCGGCGTGGCTGTTGACATGAAATACAGGTCCTCCAGCAGTTCCGCATACTCGGGCAAGATGCAACTGGTCATGCCCGCTTACTTCGGGTTCAGTACGGACATGAAGTGCGTTTCCAGAGACTCGTACTATGGGAACTGGGATAAAATGCTGAAGGACGAACTCGATGCAGGCCGTCCTGTCCTGTATTCCGGCCAGGGAAGCGGCGGACATGCATTTGTCTGTGACGGATATGACAGCCAGGGACTTTTTCACTTCAACTGGGGGTGGAACGGCAGCTGTGACGGCTATTTCCAGTCATCTGTTCTGACGCCGTCATCGGGACATGACTACTCAAACGATCAGGACGTGTGCATGAATATATATCCTGCCGGTACTGATGACAGGCCGATATGGCAGAACGGCTGCTGTTTCGGAAAGTCTTCCGATGGCTGGCAGATACTGTCCTATGACAACAACAGCTGCACCTTTGTACTGAAAACACCGCAGTACGTTGAAGTCGAAGGGCGACGGTATTCATACCGGATACCCAACCTGTTTGTCGTTGCCGACTGCTATCTGACCGATGTTGAAATCAATGGCGCCACAGAGATCTGCACCCAGGCATTCATTAACTGTTCGTCGTTGCAGACCTTAAGTTTGACAGACAAGACAAAGGTCATTGACGGATACGCCATAATGAACAACACGCATCTGGAGACTCTCTATCTTGGACCCAGTGTTTCACAGATAGGGAATAACGCCTTTGACGGAAGCACCGGCCTTAAGAAAGTGTATTGCCTGTCGGAAACGCCTCCAACGGCAAATTCCAACGCTTTCAGCAATTCTACGGCAAGGGAGGACATGACTCTGTACGTCCCCTCCGGTCACCGTGTGGCATACTGGCTGTCAAGTTTCTGGAAACAGTTCGGCGATATTGTTTCGTTCAATGCTACCGGAACTGATGCCGCCGGTCAGGATGCATCGGACAGCCCCTGGTATAATCTTATGGGTGTTCCTGCCGACAGTCCTGTCACCCCGGGCATTTACATGCGGGACGGCCGCAAATACCTTTTCTGACTTTCGGTTTACTTCAGGAACTTTGCGAGCACTCTGTTGAGCTGTCCAATGTCGATAGGCTTGGCAATGTGGTCGTCCATACCTGCCTCAAGAGCAGCCTTGTGGTCTTCTTCAAAAGCGTTGGCCGTCATGGCAATGATGGGAATCCTTGAAATGGCCGTACCAAGGCTGCGTATGCGCCTGGTGGCTTCATGCCCGTCCATGACAGGCATCTGTATGTCCATGAGAACCAGGTCGAATTCTCCGTCCTTTGCATTTGTCATCATGTCAAGAGCCATCTGACCGTCCTGGGCTGCGGTTACTATGCATCCGTATTCTTCCAGTATCGTGCAGGCAATTTCGCTGTTCAGCTCGTTGTCTTCGGCCAGAAGTATCTTCCTGCCGTCCAGACGGAATGTTTCAGTCTCGGCCGGCGTTTCATTGGATCCGGTTTCAGAAGCGTCCTGTTCTTCCTGGACGGTTTCCTTGGACGTTCCAAGCAGCTTGAACGTGAGCTTGACCGAAATGGAGGTTCCTTTGTCAAGTTCACTTTCAATGTCTATTGCTCCGCCCATCATGTCGATGAGGTTCTTTGTGATGGCCATGCCGAGTCCGGTTCCTTGAATTCCGCTCATGGTTGACGACTGGACACGTGTGAACGGGTCAAATATGGTCTTCAGGAACTCCTTGCTCATGCCCATGCCGTTGTCCTGAACGGTAAAGACGTACTTGCCGTAACCTTTTCTGGCCTTCTGCTGGTTAATGCGCAATGCTATTGTACCGCCTGCAGGAGTGTACTTGATGGCATTTGACAGCAGGTTCAGAAGTATCTGGTTCAGACGCAGCTTGTCACATTCGACCATTTCTTCCATTATTCCTGAAGTCTCAAGCGAGAATGTCTGCTGTTTGGCCTGTACATCGGCCTGGATAAGGTCTCCAATGGTCCTGGCTATGTCGGCAAGGTTCTCCGGATTGGCTTCAATGTTCATCTTGCCCGATTCGATGCGGCTCATGTCAAGCACATCGTTTATGAGTGACAGCAGGTGGTTCGACGACTGGGTGATCTTTTCCAGATAGTCATTCACCTTTTCCTGATCGTTCATATGGCTTTTTGCCAGACCTGTGAATCCTATGATGGCGTTCATGGGGGTCCTTATGTCATGGCTCATGTTGTTCAGGAATGCAGTCTTTGCGCGGTTGGCGCTCTGCGACATGGAAAGCGCCTCTTCAAGCTGTTTCTGCTGCTTTTCAAGAAGTACCTTCTGCTGGGCTATCTGCTGGCTCATCTTTACGCTGTTGGCGCTTTCGTCATCAAGGTCTTCGTAGGTGGCGCATACTGTCTGGACCTCTCCGTTCTTGCGTTCAATGGCATACACTGACAGTCTGGCAAGACGGCCGTCGCTTTTGGGCTTGTCAAACAGAATCTCCCTCTTGTTTTCGTTTTTCAGGAATTTCCTGAATTCCTTTGCGTCAATGAAGGGCGCTATGTTGGCTTTGTCCTTTTCGGAAAGCATATCCACCAGGAAACCGAACATCTCCGAGTGGCGAAGGGTCTGCAGTTCGTTTTCGGAATTATACTGAATTTCGTCCTGCTTGACAACTTTGACGGTGTCTGTGTTGATGTCAACCAGATATATTCCGTAACAGTTGCTGGATACGGCCTTGTGAGCCATCTCATGTGCCACGGTCGAGTCGATATCGGCAAAGGCTATGATGGCCAGTTCGTCATCGATGGCCGATACACGCACCATGTTCCAGTGTACCAGCCCATCTATGACATTTCTGAACCGGATGGAGAATTCTGATTTTTCTTTGATTTTCGCCCTGAGTGTGGAAAGGTCGAAGGTCTGCTTCAGCTCCTTGCGGTCTTCTTCGTGTATGAAGGGAAGGAATTTGTCAAACGATTCGGAGAACGTGGAATTGGCGTTGATGGTTACCTTGCTCTGGTTCTTGCCCAGAACGCGGTATGTGTTGTTTTTTGTGTTTACGACAATAGTGGCCTGATAGTCCTTGCTGAAACGGCCTATCAGCTTCTTCATGTTGTCGTTCTGCCTTTCCTGTTCCTCGCGCAGCTTCTTTTCCTTCAGTTCGTTCGATATGTCTATGAATCCTATGGCGGCATGACTGGAGTCCGAGCCGCGGACGACCTGCAGCCTGTACAGCTTTTCCTGCCCTTCGGATATGTCACTGAATACATGGGTATATTCCGGTCTTTCGGCCAGTATAGCCTTCATGCGTTCCGGACGCAGCAGGTCCAGCAGACTGCTGCGGTCCTGAGGGCGGACATCGTTGTTTATGTACTGGACAAGAGCATCAAAGTAATTGGTGCTGATGGGATATTTGCCGTCAAGGAACTGCGATTTCTTGTAGGTCTGGCAACTGTGGTCATCGAGTCCTATGTAGTATGCTGAAAGATAGGTGTCAAGGAAGTAGTTGGAGAACGAGATTATCTCGCCCAGCTTGCAGTGAAGTTTGTCTGAAATGGCCAGCAGAATGTCATCGCCACCCAGCGATGTCACATTCATTTCGTTCCACATTGCCATGCCGTCAATTTCTGACCGGAATTCCAGACTGTACGAACTGACGTTCTTCAGTTTTGTGCGGATAACGTCAAAATCCAGTTCTTCAACCATCTTGTCATGGTCAGTATAAGTGACGACATTGTTGAGCACATGTTCTTTGAACTGTGAGAATGTCTTGAATTTCAGCCCGAATCCAGCCATTACCGCATCGGTTCTCATGACGGTATAAGAATCGTCGGCCATATTGACGGAATATACCAGATTGAAGTTTCCGGTGATGCAGTTAATAAGTCGGCTATAGTTTTTTTTTCTAAAAATGAACATATCTGATACGTTACTTTGCAAATTGAACAAGCGTCTCTTTCAGTTTGGCCACATCGATGGGCTTGGCAAGATGCCCGTCCATGCCCGCAGCCATGGCGTTCTTGCGGTCTTCTTCGAATGCGTTGGCTGTCATGGCCAGGATGGTAAGGTGGATTCCCGCTGCGGTGTCAATCTTCCTTATTTTTCTGGTGGCTTCATAACCGTCCATGACAGGCATCTGGATATCCATCAGTATGTAGTCATAGCGGTCATACTCACCTTTGGCAAACAGATCCTCTATCATGCGTACGGCAATGTCTCCGTCTTCGGCCTCTTCGACAATCAGTCCCATGTCCTCAAGTATGAAGCGTGCAATTTCACGGTTCAGTGCGTTGTCTTCAACCAGCAGTACACGCCGTCCCTTGAGGTCGCATGTCCTGGCCGGAAGTACCTGAGCGCGGCCGTCATTGCCGCTGTCATCGATTTTGAAATCGACGGTGAGATCGAATCTGGTTCCCTTGCCGGGTTCGGACTGGACCTCTATCTTTCCGCCAATCAGTTCAAGCAGACTTTTCACGATTGACAGTCCGAGTCCCGTACCCTGAATCTTGCTGACGGTCGAACTCTTTTCACGGGTGAAAGGTTCAAACAGCACCTTCTGGAATTCCTTGCTTATTCCGATTCCGGTATCCTGTACCGTAAATACGAATCTCGCATAACCGCGACGGTCACATTCTGTTTCCTTGAGCCATGAGTCTATCGATCCGCCTGCAGGAGTGTACTTGATGGCATTGCCTATTATGTTCAGGGTTATCTGGCTCATCTTGGCTTCATCGGCCAGCAGATTATAGTGGACTATGTCAACAAGCTTGTGCGTGAACTTGAGGCCTTTTTCCTTGGCCTGTTCCGAAACTATGGTTACGAGCGATTCGTAGCGCTCCTGCAGGTTGATGGGCTTATAGTTGAATTCGGTCCTGCCAGTCTCGATTCTGGACATTTCCAGCACCTGGTTGATGAGCAGCAGAAGCTGCTGGCCTGCCAGGTCTATCTTGTCAAGATACTGCATGACCTTGTCCTTGTCGTCGCAGTTTCTTTTCGCCATGGCAGTGAACCCCTTGATGGCATTCATGGGAGTGCGTATGTCGTGGCTCATGTTGAACAGGAAGGTGGTCTTGGACTTGTTTGCGGCCTGCGCCATATTGAGCGCCTCTTCAAGTTTCTTCTGATTCTCGACCTGTTTCTCTATCTGGTCCGATATGTCAATGTGGATACCGAAGAATTCCCCGTTTCCATGTTCGTCACGCATCATCCTGCCGGCAGAATGGAACCAGTGGAACCTGCCGTCCTTTTCCATCATGCGGTATGTGGTGTCATACGGGGTCTTGCAGCTGCGGTCCCTGATGGCAGCAAAGAACTGGTCAATTACGAAGTTCTTGTCATCGGGGTGTATTATTTCGGTCCATGCCAGCGGTGACGAGGTAAGGTCGTAGTCGGTGAGCTGCAGTCCGTTCCTGTCGAGGTCGGCTCCAATGATTTCGTCCCGGCCGTTTATTCTGAATGACCATTTATACGAATGTATAATGCTGTGCATCAGGTCATTGCGACGTTTTTCCTCGTTGGCTATCTTCAGCGCTTCCTCCTGCTCCTGAACGATTTTTCCGGCAAAGTAGGTTATTCGGGCAAGAAGCGAGCTGTCTCCTTTTTCCTGAAATGTCGAACGTGCTCTCGGCTTGCCTTCTCCTTCGCGGAAGCTGATGAGAACCAGTGTGGAGTTCATGACGCGTACCTTGTCGCCTATTCTCAGTATCTCGCCGCCGGTATAGAATCCGTTGGTCGGGGCAATTTCCTGAATAGGAAGGGTCTCGCGGCTTACTTCGTCATCGCCCCAGAACCATTTTCTGGCGGCGCATGAAAACGACTTGACTATTTCAGGACTGAAGGATTCAATGTCACGGGTCCTGTCATACAGGCTGTTGAGGATGGTGTTCTTGTCGCCGTATGCAATGCGGACAAGCGAATCTTCCCTTACGGGGACTATCATCTGGACGGACTTGTCAGGGAAGAATCCGCGCGGGGTGCGCAGGTATTCGACTCCGTCTTCTTCGAGCATAAGCGGGAATACGAGCGTGTTGGCCGAGTCGTTGTCTGTCAGATTCAGGTATTTCCTGTATATGTCCTGCGGCTTCTGTCCGTCAATCTCCCGGATTAACGTACCCGCGCTTCCGGTGACCGTCATATAGCGTCCCAGGCCTTTCCAGCCTAAGATGTAGTTGCTTGCAATATGCAGATTCCTGCCGAAATACAGCACTGCAATGGTCCCTTTCGTCGTTATGGGGTGACCTTTTGCGAACACCTGCGATTCAAGAATGAGATTGCTGCGGCTTATGCTCAGTCCGCCGAATACCAGAATGCTGCTGTTCAGGTCGATGTGGCAGTCGTATATCTGGGATACCTCGTTGTCTGACGATGAGGGAATGAGCAGTTCCACACCTTTTAGTTCTTCCTGCGTCCTGCAGTATGCCCAAAGGTCTTCAAGTGACGGGTATTCCGTCCCTTGCTCGACCCACAGGAGCCTTGCGCTCGAGTCTTCGTCTTCAAGGACGTAGCAGCATATGAATATGCCGTACCGATGCGTGCCTTCAATGATGCTGGCGGTGACTTCATTGCCGTAATAGACTGAGTCCGGAAATACGCATTCTATGCATCGTGCTATTTCGGGGATGTCCCTGTCGGGCTCATCGGACCATGTTATATAGAAAACAAAGTGTTCGCTGGAAAGACCGTCATGCAGGGCACGTATGTCGCGCAGTTCTTTTTCAAGACTGGCGGTATTGGAAAACAGAATCTGATGTGATTTCATAATGACTTTCCTGAATTGGTGCCCGATTAAGGTTAGTTCGGTTTTCCACAAATATATGTCTTAATTTGGTTTGTTATGCATCAATGTGCGATTTTTTTTATTTGGCCCGTCTGTCCGGTGGGGAATGAGATGTTAAATGGGCGTTAAAATACATAGTAAGTGGGGAGACTATATAACGAAAGCAGCGGTCCGCCTTCCAGGCGGCCGCTGCTTTCATGCATGCAGGACTTGCGTAATGTCTGCCGTGTTCAGAAAAGAGCCTTCACTTTGGCTATGATTTCCTTTGACGGGGTATCGGGAGATATCTCCAGATCACTTTCCTTGAACACATATCCCTTGCTCATGGCTGCCAGAGTACCGCCGCCTGTACAGTTGAGCATGATGTTCTCCTCCTTGCCCACACGGCCTTCTTCGACTGCCTGTGAAAGGGCGGCGACGGCAACGCAGGCTGCAGGAAGCAGCTCGTAGCCTTCAAGGTTGCGGAACTGCATCATCCAGTACATTATGTCGTTGTTGTCGACCAGATAGACGTCGCCACTGCTCCATTTGAGAACGTCGTACAGGCCTCCGGCCATGCTGTATGGGGGCTTGCGGTTGGACAGCACTTTGGCAAGTATGATTTCGGCTTCGCGACGTCCGGTTTCAGGGTCGAGCGGGAGCAGTTCGCGCGATCCGGCCTTCCAGGAATCGTATATGAGGGTGAAAGGCCTGTTCTGTGCCACGAACACTTTCATGTTGTTCTTGCCGAAGCGGGGGTCCTGTGCAAGACGGTTGGCGTTCTCCCATGCGGCAATTGCGCCTGTACCTGAACCTACAGCCTGGAAATATGCATCGGGAATGACTCCGGTCTTTTCGGCAAAGCTCAGTATGGTGGTTCCCATGCCGTCGCGGCGTGCAATGTTCTTGGCACCGCCTTCAAGCATGAACATGGGGTCTTCGGCAAGTTTTTCGCCTACGCTTATTGCATCGTAGTAGTCGCATCCGTGGGGAACGGTCACCAGCTTGACGCATTTGTTCAGCTTCTTAGTGAACCACAGGTCGTGCAGGCAGTCACGCGGTACGCATATTACAATTGGAATCTTGTTGTCCGAGCATACCTGTGCAAATGCACGTGCCGTGTTTCCGGCCGACTGAACTACGAGTATGCGCTTTTCACGTGAGTCCATGCGTGCCAGAACCGAGTATGCTTCGGTCTCCTTGAACGAGCAGGTGCGGAACTTGGCTCCAAGTTTCGGGTTCCAGCCGGAATAGGTTATATACAGGTTTTCCAGACCGAGAAACTTTGCAAGTCCTTTTGACTTGTATGTCACGGGTGCACACGACTTTTTCAGTGTTTTGCCTATGGGCATCCAGTTGGCGTAGCGGTATATGCCGTCAAGTTCTGGTCTCGGAGTGAATGAACGGTTGTCATACACTGCTCTGACCAGTGAAGGCGTCTTGCCGCTCGGATCGCTCAATGTCCAGCCTTTGTCTTCAAACTCGTGACCGTCGGCCACATTGATGAGATGGTACTTTGTACTGTCCGATTTCATTTTCTTATTTTTTTTGTCTGTTCGTCAAATATCTGTGCCAGGTCCTTTACCGGCCTGTCGCTGTACCTGGCGTATGTTGCAAGGCAGAGCGGGCAGGCTGTGGCGATGGCATCGGCCCGGCTGGCATACAGGTTTTCGAGTGAAGCCTTCGTGATTTTCTCCCTGTGGGCGAAATCGAGCGAGAGGGATCCCAGAGAACCGCCGCAGCATATGCTCTCCGCCCTGTTGGCAGGTGCTTCGGCAATGCCGGCAGTCTGTGCAATGAGCCTGCGTGGCGTCTCGTACATGCCGCAGCCGCGGCCCAGCTCGCAGGGATCATGATAGACATAGCAAATGTCGCTCTTTTCCTTCAGTCCTATAAGTCCGCTGTCAATAAGCTCGGTGAAGTAATCGGCGTAGTGGACAACCCTGATGCCCGGAAGGTTGTATTTTTCCTTGAATTCACGATAGCATATGGGGCAACTCACCAGCAGGGTGGCGGCACCGCTTGCAAGAATCTGTTCTTCGTTGCGGTAAATGAGTTCCTGCGCTTCCTTGAGACGTCCTGCAGTGTGGAGAGGCCGTCCGCAGCACAGTCCGCCGTCACGGTCGAGCCATTCATAGCTGACACCGGCCTTTTTCAGGACAGATTCGACGCTACGGCCGATTATGGGAGTGAGCTGGGTCATGCAGCCTCCAAAATACAGGACCTTGCCCTGGGCCGACGGCGGCGACGGCAGGTTTGCGACAGTCGAGAAGTCAGGCCCGACGCTGTACTTGCGTACGGCACGTGCCAGTATTCTCAGCTTCGGTCCGTCAACGCCGACCTGGCAGACTGACTTGCATTTGCCGCACAGCATGCACTTGTCGGCAATCTGTTCGATTCTTTCCCTGTTGTTCCTGCGTACCTGACGGGTAAAGTATACGGTGCTGTCTTTAAGGTTTGCCGTGTCGGCATTCATGGGGCAGGCATCAATGCAGACGCCGCAGTTCGGGCAGCTGTCTGTCTGGACTTTCGCCATTCCCTTGCCAAGGCGGGTGACCTCAAGATGCGCGTTGCGCATGGTGATGAGCAGCATTTCGGCAGGGATGTGAAGGTAACGGCTGTATGGCAGCACGCACATGAATGTGCACAGCGCAATGGAATATGCCCACCAGAGGGTAGGGTCGGCATTGCCGCTTCTGGCACACAGCTCGGCCAGGAACCGTAACGGGAATATTGCCCACAGTGAGTACAGTCCTATGAGATTCGTCAGAGAGGGCCTTGCAGTACGCTTCATGCCGAACAGACGGGAATAGAATCTCTTTATGACCGCAAGGGCTATGCCTGCAAGAATCAAGTACAGGAACAGGTCCATCAGCTTTGAAATGAACACGTCATTTCCGCCCTCAATGAAGAAGTCGAAGAATATGGGGTAGTAAAAGGTGCTTATCCTGTTGGGAAAATACATGAGTACCTGTACGTGCCCAAGAAGGATTATCATGAACCAGCCGAATGCAATGCTTGAGTGCATGAAACCGAGCACTGCATTGCGTTTCCACAGTCTTACATGAAGCAGGCAGTCTTTGACTATGTCAAATAAATTCTTGACAAGGATTTGCGGAATGACAAGCGAGACCAGATACTTTCTCCTGCTTTTGGCATCAAGTTGCGATACGGCCGTAATTGCCTTGATAAGGCAGACCAGTAGCACGAACGCCATTCCTGCAAGAAACGGAATTACGAACGGATGAAAGCTTTCTGTATATCTTTCAGTCATAAATCTGGCAAATCTTTAGAATGATGTTCCTTGTGTTGAGGCCGCGGGGGCAGACCATGGTGCACTTGCCGCAAAGCATGCAGCTCTTCAACATAGGTTTTATGTCCTGACCCCGCTGCATCGAGAGCAGGACTTTTCTCATGCTCATTCCTGACAGGCTGCCAGCCGTACAGCTGGCGCTGCATGAACCGCAGCTTATACAGGTGCGTGCGCCCGGTTCCAGTCTGCATAGCTGTTCGAACTGACTTGTATCCACCTTGCTCAGATCGATGGTGGAACTCTTGCTCAACTTGAAACCGAAATCTGTCATTTGTCTTTCAGATACGAATGAATCTGCAGGGCTGCGCTGCGTGCCTCGGCTACGGTTTCAGGTACGGTCTTCGGTCCTGTGCATGCTCCGGCATAGAATATTCCGGGCTGTCCGGATTCCACGACACCGTATTCGTTGTCGCTGCTGCGAAGGAAACCGTCGCTGTCGGTTTCCAGTCCTGCCATGTCCGATATTGACTGGACACTCTGGTTGCGGACTATGCCGGCCATGAGTACAAGCATGTCAAGCTGCAGTTTCAAGGGCTTGCCTGACAGCGTGTCTTCGGCCTTGACCTGAAGACGGTGGTCAAAGGTTTCACCCACTTCGGAAACGCGGCCGCGTATGAACTGGACTCCGTAGTCACGCTGTGCGTTTGCATAGAAGTCCTCGTATTTCTTGCCGAACAGCCTCAGGTCCATGTAGAAGCAGTATACCTTGGCAAAGGGGAAGTGTTCCCTGATTTCTATTGCCTGCTTGATGGCTGTGGCACAGCATACCTTCGAGCACTGGCTGTTGCAGGCTTTCAGGTCGCGTGACCCCACACAGTGAACGAATCCTACAGCCTGGGGGTTCTGAGGAATGCGCCAGTCCGATTCTCCGCTGAACCATGATTCAAGGTCTGCGTTGGTAATGACATTCTCGTATATGCCGTAGCCGTATTCCTCCTTTCTGGCTGCATCGAACAGCTTGAAACCCGTTGAAATGAGAAGTGCCGCCGCGTTGATTACTATACCGTTGCTCAACTTGAGCGTCCATCCGTTTGCCAGCCGGTTCATGGAAACCACATCGGTTCCAAGGAAAAGATTGGCTGCTGCGATTTCTTTTCTGAGCCTGTCCACAAGTTCCCGGGCCGATGACATGTCGGGGAACAGCTTGTGCCACTGTGCCACGTGACCTCCCAGATAAGGCTGGCTTTCAATGAGGATGGGGGTGTAGCCAAGTGCCAGAAGCGACTTGGTTGCTTCCATGCCGGCAATTCCGCCGCCTATGATTACAATATTGCGGTTCATTGTTGCGTCAGTAACATTTGATTGATGTTGGCAGTTCGGGCTTCATCAGGTCCTCCCTGTTCAGTCCCAGATATTTTGCTGATGGGTCATAGCTGACTCCCATTTTCTGAAGGAGCGGCTCGACGGCAACCTGATGCAGCTGAAGTCCCAGGTCCCACGGATCGTAACCGAGTACAAGTCCGGCAAGCTCTTCGTATGTGAGAACCGGGATGCCGTGGCCGTTTTCGCCATATGTCTTGCCGGTCTGGCATGCAATGACATACTGCCAGCGGTCCAGGAAATACGGACATCCGGGGCAGTTGGTGATTATCAGGTCCGGATGGTACGGCTCCATCGATTCGAACTTCTTGTGTGTGTTGGAAAGGCTGTAGCCGCGGTTTGCCTTGACGTGGTACTGACGGAAACCGTATCCGCAGCAGTGACGCCGTTCGGGGTAGTCTATGACCTGGCCGCCCCAGCTTTCAATCATGCCGGCCAGAACACACGGGTATTCCGCGCCTCCGACACCTTTGCTTGGGAACATCTTCGCATAGTGGCAACCTATGTGCTCAACCACTCTCAAAGGTTCGCCCGTATTAACATTTATGAGCAGTTTCTTTGCACGTCTGGCAATGTCGCCGCGCCAGTGGTATATAAGGTCACTTGAGTGTGCCAGATACTTGGGCTTGTTGAACTCCTTGCGGCAGGCCTTCCACAGATCTTCACGTATCCGGGCCTCCAGCTCCGGGAATTCACGCCATGTTTCAAGAATCTCGGCGTAATTGCCGAACGACGTTATGCAGCTCGGACAGTAGTTCTCGTAACCGGCTTCGGTCATGAGCGCGAACTGACGTGCCACAATTGTCATGGCGGTTTCCTGCGGAATGGTGTCGCAGTGGTATGCAATGCCTCCGCAGGTGGTGTGGTGGGGGGTCTCGTAGAGATCCTTGCCCAGCACGTCCTTGACTATGTGTGTGAACATGCGCTCGCTGGCAGGGAAAAAGTTCTGCCGTATGCAGCTGCGCACGTAATACCAGTGGTCATCGGGGATGTCCTTCTGGTAATCGCTCCATATTTTCTGTCTGCCTTCCAGTATCATTCGTTGAAATGCGTATCGCTGCAATGCTCAAAGGCATTCTTTTCGTATTCTTCTATGGACATTCCCATTTCGTCAGCCTTCTTTTGGGAATATTCCTCTACCAATCTTATCCTTTCGGTACCGCCTGTGACGTCAAAAATGGCTTTCAGGTCATCAAGCGATTCCTGAGGTATCTTCCTGAGTACGCCGGGGCCGTCGCCCATATAGTTGGCGCCCTGACGCTCCATGCTCTTTTCAAGATGCTCCATGTGCCATTTCCAGACTGGACCTGATTCCATGTGGTCTTCCCACTTGAAGGATTTCGGATGGATGCAGTAGCCGTACTTGAGTATGTTGCCAGTCATGGTGTGTGTCAGAGGCAGCATCTGGCGTCCCTTTTCCGATTCAGTGAAGTAACCGAGCCTTATACTCAGGTCGCGCAGGGCCATTACCACAAGCCCGGGGCCGTTCTTGCGCGGACAGCGTGTCACGCAACTCATGCACTCTCCGCAGTACCAGATGGTCTCTGACTTGAGAAGCGCCTCGATCTGTGCATCGTCACGGGTCTGTACGGTGTCGACTATGCGCCGCGGGTCATATTTGTAGAATTCGGCAGCCGGGCAGATGGCGGTGCAGGTCCCGCAGTTTATGCAATTGTGGAATCCTTCCTTGAACCGATAGTCTTTGCAAAGTTCGTCAAACAGATTCTTCATTACACAGGTTTGATTTTTGCGGCAAGTCTGACGCAGAGGTTGGGGAAGAACCGCCTGATTTGCACCATGAGCAGTTCGCCTCGTCCGACCATCACTTCATTCTTGCGTTTCCTGATTGCACGGACAATCCTGGCCGCAGCCGCATCGGCACTCAGTCCCCGGTCCTGGCCGGGATCCATGACACCGTGTCTGACACCTCCCTTGTCAAGGGCATTCATTGAAATGCTGGTCCTGACACGTCCGGGACATACAATGGTGACCGATATGTTCTGACTGCTGTATTCTGCCCTGAGAGTCTCGAAGAAACCGTACAGCGCGAATTTTGACGAGCTGTACGCGCACCGGAGCGGGAATCCGAATTTTCCCGCAATCGATGACGTGACGGCAATCCTTCCGCCGCCGTTGGATATCATGAGCGGCAGGATGGCCTGTGCCATGGCGGCAGGTGCAAAGAAATTCACTTCCATGAGCTTTCTCACGACAGGCATCGGGGTGTCCTCGACTTTCGTGCGCTGGCTGATGCCGGCGTTGCAGTAGAGTATGTCTATGCCGCCGAATGCATCCCAGGCTTCATGAACAAGCAGTCTGATGCCGTCAGGTTCGCTCAGATCATACGGCAGAATGCGTATTTCCGCCGCGCCCAGCTCACGGCATTTTCCGGCTGTAGCTTCCAATGCCGGTCTGGATGTCGATGTGAGCACAAGGCGGCAGCCCTGCATGGCGTAGCGGTACGCGCATGCCTGGCCTATACCCGATGATACTCCTGTAATCCAGACCGTCTGCATGGCTCGTTATCCGATTATTGCCTTGTCGGCAAATCCCTTGTCGTATTCACCGCGGTCAAGACGCTCCTTGATGTCCTTGAAGGCGGCCAGAGTGCGGTCTACATCCTCGATGCTGTGTGCAGCAGTGGAGATGATGCGGAAAATGAGCATTCCTGGAGGAATGACAGGGTAGGTGACTATCGAGCAGAAAATATGATAGTTTTCCCTGAGGTCAACTGCTATGTTGGTTGCCTGGTCAACGCCGCAGCGAAGGTGAACCGGAGTCACACATGCTTCGGCCGGGCCTATTTCGTAACCGAGTGAGCGGAAGCCTTCCTGCAGACGGCGGGTGACTTTCCACAACTGTGCACGACGCTCGTCACCTTCAGGACTGTCAATGATTTCAAGACGCTTTATGCATCCCTCGACAATCGGCATTGGCAGAGCCTTTGCATACATCTGCGAGCGCATGTTGTAGCGCAGATATGTGATTATATCCTTTTCACTGGCAACGAAACCGCCTATGGTGGCCATTGACTTTGCGTATGCGCCGATGTAAATGTCAACGCCGTCCATTACATTGAAGTGTTCTGAGGTGCCGCGGCCGTGAGGACCCATGACACCGAAACCGTGTGCGTCGTCAATCATGAAGCGGAAGTTGTACTTCTTCTTCAGAGCGACAATCTGGTCCAGGATGCCAAGTGCGCCGGTCATGCCGAACACACCTTCTGTAATTACCAGAATACCGCCTCCGCGCTCTTCGGTAAGAGCCTGTGCCTTTGCAAGCACGCGGTCGCAGTCCTGGGCATCATTGTGGCGGAACTTGAACTTGTCTCCTATGTGCAGGCGTATGCCGTCAAGCAGACATGCGTGGCATTCTGCGTCATATACTATGATGTCATGGCGGCTGACCAGTGAGTCAATTGTCGAGAGTATACCCTGATAACCGAAGTTGAACAGGAAGGCGGCCTCCTTCTTCTCGAACTTGGCAAGCATGTTCTCAAGCTTTTCGTGAAGCGCGGTCTGACCGGTCATCATGCGGCTTCCCATAGGGTAGGCCATACCCCAGCGTACAGCAGCTTCGCCGTCAACCTTTCTTATTTCGGGGTGGTTCGCCAGTCCCAGATAGTTGTTCAGACTCCAGCACAAAACGTCCTGGCCGTTGAACTTCATGTTCGGGCCAAGTTCGCCTTCCAGTTTTGGAAATGCGAAATAGCCGTCGGCCTTTTCTCTATACTGGCCGATGGGGCCACCTGAAGATTCTCTGATCTTGTCAAAAATGTCCTTTTGCATTGTAATTGAATTGTCGTAAACCTGTTTTTACTTTATTTCTGGTGCAAAGATAGTAAAAGGCTTTACTGTTTCGAATAAAAAATGTGTTAATTAAATTTTCCTCCAAAAAGAAAAAAATATGACAGCACATGTACAATGACAGCATAAATACATATATTCGCACTTTACAACGGGGAACTTCAGGTAGTCTCCCGCTTTACAAATGTAAACAAATAATCGTTAATTTGTTATGAATTTGAACAAATTCTTAAGTTTCGCAGGCATAATGTCTGTACTGCTGTTCTGCTCATGTGAAAAGGAAACCGTCGAGGAAGCAGTCAGCTATCCGGATCCTTCAAGTCCGGAAAACGTCGACATCTATTATGAGAAACTGTACAGTCCTGATGAGTTCTGCGAATTCGTAGGCAACAGTTTCAGTGACTATATTTCGGCATTCATGGGCGATAATGCCTCTCTCAATTTCAAGGCACTGGTCAAGGCGTCGTTCGATGCCAACAGATCATGCATTGACAACAGGGTGGCCGAAGAAAAAGGCGTCATGTCCATTATTGCCTCAATGATGTGGAAGGTACGTATTGTCAACTATTCGTACTGGTCTGCCGGATATGACGGCCAGCCAATCCAACTGTCGGCAACCATGTGCGTTCCTGTATTGAGCAATGCGAACGTTTCGCATACTCTGGACGGCATGTCACTGTGTCCGCCGCATATGGCCTATGACGATTTGCACTGTCCGACCAGGTTCGGAACGATCATGATGACACGCACTGCCTTCAATCATGCCGTTGTCGTTCCCGACTATGAAGGCCGCGGCATTACGTCAAGCCGTGCGTTCTCCGATCTCCAGACGCTTGCCCAGGCACGTCAGGCAATCGATGCGTCTCTGGCAGCTCTGACCGTTCTCAAGAATCTGGGCTATGTCAAGGGCGAAAATTTCGGACTTTACAACATCGGCGTGTCGCAGGGCGGCGGCGTGTCGTATTCCATTCACAAGCTCATTGAAAACGACATCACTCCGGAACAGAGGGATATGCTCAATCTCAAGGAGACGTTCTGTGCCAACGGAATTGTCAACCATGACAGTTTCATTGACGAGCAGCTGGCCGATGTACAGTACGAATCGGACGGACAGATTGCAGAATACTTCTACTTGTTCTCGAACTACTTCAATACATTGCCTGAAAGTGAAAGGAACGGATACAGAGTCAGTGACTTCCAGTCGCACGATCTGATAAACGGCTATTCCAGAATCGACATGAACCATCCTCTGATGCAGACACTCAGAACGGCTCTCCGCAAGAACAATATCATGTATAACTGGAACCCCCAGCATCCCATCAGATTCGAATCGTCAAAGGACGATGTGAACGTTCAGCAGGATCATCACAGCAAGTATGCATACGACATGCTCGCAGTCAGACCTGACATGTCTGCCAATCCGAATGTCAAGTTCCACTCGTTCAGCACCCCGGCAACGACATTTGCCAGTGACTATCTCGGTCCCGAGTATATGCTCACCCATATGATAGCTGACTTTGTAAGTTTTGCACACGCAATTGGCAATCTCAGTTTCACCGGCGATTATTACAGCAAGGATATCATTCCGTGGTTGAACTGGCTTTGATGTGACATATGGACAAGAACCTGACGTTAAGATATCAGGAGTTCGAGTCGGCCGGCAGTATGGATCCGGCCGACTGCGAACTGGTACAGAAAGCCGTTGAAGCGTCGTCTCTTTCGTATGCGCCGTATTCGAAATTCAATGTCGGCGCAGCTGTCCGCATGTCGGACGGACGTGTCTTTACCGGCGCCAATCAGGAGAATGCCGCATTTCCGTCAGGGACATGTGCCGAACGTACGGTCCTGTTCTATGCACATGCTCATGCTCAGGGGGCGTCCATAGTCTCCATTGCAATTTCTGCATGTCAGGGTGGGGTTCAGGTGTCACAGCCCGTTTCACCATGTGGCGCCTGCCGTCAGGTCATGACAGAGTTCGGCACAAATGATAATCCCATGTCGGTTATCATTGTCGGATCTGAAAGGATTCTGAAGTTTGACAATGCGAATGATCTGATGCCTTTTTCATTTGACAGTTTTTAATTGCAAAAAATATACGTTTTTGCTGAAAACTGTGTAATTTCTTACTTGGATTGTTTGTCGGTGAAAACAAAATAGCATACATTTGCAATGCAAACGTGCCCGATGGCGATTGGCCATGTTTGTAGTCATTTCATAGTAATGACGGTAAAGTGTTTAGTTGTAAGTGATCTGCGGGAGTGTCGGGCCGGTAACCTGACGTTATTCTCCCGCAGATTTTTTTTGTTCACCTGAAAACGCATGGGGGCAAAATAAAAAAGAGGGCTAATGGACATTTTGGGTGATAAAATCGCTGTATTTAATTGATG
>JAKSIR010000130.1 GCA_024398695.1 Bacteroidaceae bacterium
GACATTGCCTGTCAGGCCATGGAGAAAGCAGGCATCAAAGCCGTAAAGGTACCAATACGCGGAGGTACCGACGGAGCCCAGCTGTCATTCATGGGCCTGCCCTGCCCCAACCTGTTTGCAGGAGGCATGAATTTCCACGGACTGTACGAATGGATACCGGTCCAAAGCATGGAAAAAGCCGTAAAGACAATAGTCGGAATAATTGAAATCACCGCTCAGCGCAGCTGGTAATCAGAAATCGGCCACCTGAACCTCATCGACACCGCTTATCGCAGCTATGGATGCGACCATAGCCTGCAATTGTTCGTGCGAACGTACCGGCAAATCAAGCACACCGTGCATTATCTGTTCATCGACCGTGGTTGACAGACCGTACAGTGACACCTTCTGTCCCTCGACGACGCAGTCAATTATATCGCGAAGCAGATGGTAGCGGTCAATGGCCGTAACCTTCAGCCTCACCGGATAAGTGACACCGTCCTGCGCATCGAACTGGACCGACACCAGCGCATCGCCATTCTCCGAGGCCTGACGTATGGCCTTGGAACAGTTGCGGCGGTGCAGTGTTATGCGCCCTTCCTTGTCGGTAATGCCAATCACCTCGTCGCCAGGCAGCGGATGACAATGCTCACAGCGAATATATGGGCACATGGTACGGTTCTTCAGTATCTCCCTGATACAGCGTTTGGCCTTGACCGTCTTTACAAACGACAGCCATTTGACCGACGGTACCGCCATGGAATCGTAACCGATCTCGACACAGTCTCCACGGTGAAGTTCCGCACTTACCGGGCACAGCTTTCCGTTCACCCTGGCAAAATGCGCATGATTGCCTATATCCGAGTGCAACTCGTATGCGAAATCGAGTGCAGTGGCACCCTGAGGCAGAATAATGCCCTTCCCCTTGGGGGTAAACGCAATGATATCCTCATTATACAGCGAAGAACCTATTTCGTCCATGAAAATATAACCCTCGCTGCTTCCCGCCACATTCTCAAGTACAGAGCGGAAACGTTCAATCCAGCTCTCGCCGCGTTCAACGACGCATCCCAGCTTTGCATTGCGGTGCATACGCTGCGATGCAATGTGAAGCTCCTCCCAGACGCCTCCGGCATTCAGCAGTTTCACATGGAAACTCTGGTACCCGTTATCCTTAGGGTTGTCAATATAATTGCAGATGCTGCCCTGACGCTCACGGAACTGGCCGGAAAGAAGAGAATAAATGTACAGAGCCGTATCCTTCTCCTTGGTATCACGGTGCGGCCACTCTTCCATGGGCTCATATACCACCCTTATGTAATGTTTGAAAGCGACGTGCGAAAAATCGCAACCCTTCTGTTTCATGTCGCGCCACACGCTGTACGGGCGGCGGTACCTCACCTCGGTATAGGCCCTGATACCCTTTTCGGTCAGAATATCCTCGATACGCCGGCAGAACGAACCGACCGCCTGTGCGGTAGCCTCATGGTTCTGTCTGAGCTGCTGTTCCAGAATCTCATATTCACGCGGACAGCGGAAACGGAACGACAGGTTCTCCAGTTCGGTCTTCACATAATACAGCCCCAGACGTCCGGCCAGAGGCGCATAGAAGAAATCGGTCTCGCCGGCTATCTTCATCTGCTTGTCAGGACTCATGCTGTCCAGAGTGCGCATATTGTGAAGACGGTCCGACAGCTTGACAAGAAGCGCACGCACATCGTACTGTACCGATTCCAGCATCTGCTGGTAATTGTCAATCTGCTTTGAATTGCGGTAACGCTCCTTCTTGCGTTTGGTCACCACATCGACCAGAAAAGCCACATCGTCGCCAAAGCGCGAGCGTATGTCCCCGATAGTATATTCCGTATCCTCGACCACATCGTGCAGAAATGCGGCACAGACGGTATTGGCATCAAGCTCAAGCTCTTCGGCCGCAATGGTGGCAACCGCAATCGGATGAATTATGTAAGGCGCCCCAGTCTTGCGTTTCTGGTCCCGGTGAGCAATGCATGCAAATTCAAACGCATCCCTGATGCGCTGCAGTTCCTCGGCACTTACTCTTGGCTCCATCACGTCAAAGACGTGCTGCGCCGATTGTTTAATTTCATCATTCTGCATAGCCGTCAGTCAATGACAATCTCTACCGGACAATGGTCCGAACCCATAACCTCATTGTGAATCTCAGCGCTGCGCACACGGCTCATGGCATGGTCCGATGCCAGGAAATAGTCAATCCGCCACCCCACGTTCCTTTCGCGGGCCCGCATGCGGTATGACCACCATGAATACTTTACCGCATCCGGATTCAGTTCACGCCAAGTATCCTTGAAACCTGCAGCAAGCAGCTCGGTCATCTTGGCGCGTTCCTCGTCCGAAAAACCGGCATTGAAATGGTTGGTCGCAGGGTTGGCCAGATCAATCTCGCAGTGCGCCACATTCATGTCGCCGCACACGAACACATCCTTCACTGCAGCCAGTCCGCACAGATACCGGCGGAACTCATCCTCCCACCCCATGCGCCAGTCCAGACGCCTCAGCCCGTCCTGCGAATTGGGAGTATAAACCGTAACCAGATAGAAATCGGGCATTTCAAGCGTAATGACACGCCCCTCGTGGTCATATTCATCAACGCCAATGCCATACGTAACCGAAACAGGTTCATGACGGCTGTATATCGCCGTACCGGAATAGCCCTTCTTGTCGGCGTAGTTCCAGTATGACCTGTAGCCCATGAACTCCATGTCAATCTGCCCGGCCTGCAGCTTTGTCTCCTGCAGGCAGAAGAAATCGGCATCAAGTTCCGCAAAAATGCTGTCAAACCCCTTTCCGGCCACCGCCCGGAGCCCATTCACGTTCCAGCTTATCATTTTCATACCGCAAACATACACATAATCCTCGTTATTTCATTGTCATTAACTATGCCATGACAAACTTCATACACGATATTCCAAGTTT
>JAKSIR010000131.1 GCA_024398695.1 Bacteroidaceae bacterium
AAATGCGGTCCTATTCATATCGCGATAATCTTTACTTGTCCATTGAATATGGCACTCCGCCGTTCAGGCCGCTCGCACTGACCTTGAAGCGGGTGCTGTATGAGTTGTTGTAGAACTCTATCCCGGCATGACCGTTCTTGTCCGTCTGCAGATTGGGTATCCAGTACAGAGTGCGGCGGTAGTCAACGTCATAGTACTGCGGACCGTCAGGGTACTGGGGGGTGTAGAACTGGGCCGGAGGGGTATAGCCGTGGGCTGTCAGCGTCAGTTGCCGTATGTTTTCCAGATTGTATGTATCAATGATTTTACTGTGTTTATTTTCAATAGCGATTAAATAAAGATGAATCAATTCTTCATCTTCACTCGGCTCATAAGGCGCGTTAAAATCAACAATTTGTCCCATAAATTTGCTTGCAATTCTGTTGCATGTCTCAAAATCCAAGGGTTCATCAAACACCACAAGGCTTTCGATTTCAGACATTTTGTGATCCAAGACACTCGATACATGTGCAAACACTGGAAATGCAAAGAACCAATTCCTTTTATCATCGTGAATAATTAAACCCTGGCTATTCAGGTATTCCCACAAAGTGATGTTCATCTTGTTGTACCCTTCTCGATCTTTGTGAATGTCAAAGTCATGAAATGTGGCGTAGTTAACGAACATTCGTTTCTCCTCAATGTCTACGTTTGGCAGCAGAATGCCATGCTTGATGTTGATGACCTGCGGCAGTTCCAATGTAGAGTCTGACGGATTTTCCGCTTTAACCATCTGTTTCCACAGTTTCTCCATTTCCTGCAGCTCCAACCTGCGGGCTGAAGGTTTCAGTTCGTCGTCAAAAAACAGTTCGCAGTTCTTCCTCGTTTTGCGTCCTCCGTGCATCTTGCCAGGCCACAGGCTAAATTCAGCATCACCGTAAAAGTCCGGAATGTCCAGTCCCATGTAGCCTCCCTGTTCTGTTATAAACTTGAACTCGCTGATGCTGGAATCCGGCAGCATATAGCTGACATTCAGGGGTATGCTGTCAATGCCAAGACCGCTTTTCCTGTCCTTAACCCATGCATTATAAGTGAGACCGCTCTCAAGACGTTTCTTTTCATTGAACTCCACGGTTCCAGACATCTGCTTCCAGTCGTAGCGCTCCCAGCCCTGCACCATGCACAGCAGGTCAAGAGCTTCATTGTGCTCCGTATCATCTGACTCGAAGTAGTATTCCGGCTTCCACACCAGACCACGCAGATCAGATGACAGCAGCAGATCTGTTCGCAGGTCACTGTAATACGGTCCCTGATGTCCGTCATCATCACGTACCGAGAGGCAGATGTTGTCACTGAACGGCTGTCCCTTATACGTCACGTCTACATCAAGTCTGACTTTGTCAAGCGGATGATAGGCCTGTTTGTCAAAACGCACATCTATCTGCGGGACGTCCAGGTTGCCCCTGCGGTAGAACATTCTTGTGGAGACAGGACTGCCGGTCCTGTCATACAGGCATATCTGGCATACACCTTCAGGGATGCCGGAAAGGTCAATATCCAACGTGTTCTCTGCCTGCTGTACAGGAATCGTGGAAAAATGCAGCAGTCTTCCGCGGCACATGACTGCCAGACCGAGCGAATCCTGCAAGGCGGCAGGGTCTGTTGAGGAAATGACTTTCAGCTTCAAACTGTCACCTGTCTGCCCTACTATGTTCAGCGTATGTCCGTATTGGACAGCCTCGGGAAGGTCGAAGGTTCCGCTGATGCCGTCTGCCGTTTCGAACTTCACACGACCACGTTTCCCGGACGGGGTGAACACGAAACTGCCCATTCCGTCATGAACCGTACTTATATGGAAGCTGTCATCCAGCACACCATCAAGCACACCGGTGGCATCCAGGCCCAGGTCGTCCTTTCCTGTGACCTTGAACGCGACACGGCATGGCTGGCCGATTATAAGCTGTCCACCTTCAGGATAGAATGCCACGTCCATGTCATGTGTCTTGGTCATCAATGGCCTTTTATGGTATTTGAGAAGATTGTATGTTGGCATCTTCCAGACATTTTCGCCCGTTGTGTCATCCTGCGTGATTTCCATTACAGGAAAGACTCTGGAAAAGACGGCCGCATCCTGGAAGTTCAGCATGTAGGCGGTGTAGGCACGGATCTCATAATAGCCGCTCAGCAGATTACCTTCAATTTCACCTCTCCAGTCCCGACCGGTTTCCGTTTTCGCATTTGTTGTAAGACTGATATAGCCGTTGGCCTGGCCGTCAACGATTTTGAATTTCTGCTGCTTCATCTCACTGCCTGCCGCATTCAGAAGGTCAACGTACAGCACCCCACTCTTTGAGGCAGTCAGGTCTGACGCATTCACCACATAGGCCTTGAACCATACGGTGTCACCTGTCAGGTATGACGTGTTGTCAAAATGCAGATAGACTTTCTCCTGGGGATACTCCTTGTCAAAACGGTATGCGTTGGCGGCGTAGTGCGAAAGGGGATTGCCGGCATAGGCAAAAACCGTCCGGATGCAGAACAACAGTAGAAATGCGGTCCTATTCATATCGCGATAATCTTTACTTGTCCATTGAATATGGCACACCGCTGTTCAGGCCGCTCGCACTGACCTTGAAGCGGGTGCTGTATGAGTTGTTGTAGAACTCTATCCCGGCATGACCGTCCCTGTCAGGTTTCCAAAGGTAAACAAGTCCTGTTGTCATTCCAAGTTTTTTATCATTTTTTGAGTTTCGCGTACACGGTATGACTGTCCGGTCATATTGACGAGATGTGCTCTGTGGCAGAGCCTGTCGACCAGTGCGGAACAGAGCACCCTAATTTGTACCACATTTGTGCCACATTTTTCAGGTGAACCCAAAAGTACGGTCACAAATTATTCGCAGACGGCGCGGACCGACCTGCCAACAAAGCTCTTAA
>JAKSIR010000132.1 GCA_024398695.1 Bacteroidaceae bacterium
TCGCGACCCCGACCTTGGCAAGGTCGTGCTCTACCAACTGAGCTATTGCCGCAAAAATTTCATTTTTGCTGCGATTGACTTTCGCGCCTCGGCATAATGAAAGCAAGCTTTCCTTCTGCTCTCGGCTTGGCGTCAATTGCCGCAACTGTGGATATGTGAAGAGAATGAGACTCGAACTCACACGACATAATTGTCACTACCCCCTCAAAGTAGCGCGTCTACCAATTCCGCCATCTCTCCATAAGAAGTGCCCAGCACAGGACTCGAACCTGCACACCTCTCGGCACACGCACCTGAAACGTGCGCGTCTACCAATTCCGCCAGCTGGGCAATTCATTTCATCCATTCAAAGAACGTGAGAGCGGCAAACGAGACTCGAACTCGCGACCCCGACCTTGGCAAGGTCGTGCTCTACCAACTGAGCTATTGCCGCAAATTTTTTCTCCGAAAAAATCTGCGCGATTTTTGGCGGCGCCTCGGCATAGAAAAGCAAGACTTTTCTCTGCTCTCGGCTTGCACAAAAATTGCCGCAAACACTATCGCATCATTTCTGAAATCCGGGTCAGACACTCTGTCAAGCATTGTAACTCTCCCTGACGTCAACCCTCGCAGAAACCAGCATCATCATTTCAAAGAATTGCTTTCCGTTGAAAGCGGTGCAAAGGTAAGGCTTTTCTTACATTCTCAAAACTTTTGGCTTATTTTTTTTGAGGAAAACACTAATTTTGTGGGCACATTATTGCGCTACAGATATCTATGAACGAATTCCTATTCTTCGCAACCATTTTAGTGTCATTCCTGGGAGTGACTCTTGCATTCAAGTTGTGGGACAAGCGCGGTCTGTTCGTGTGGGTTGGTTTTGCCACAATAATAGCCAACATCGAGGTTTCCAAATGCGTTGACATTTTCGGAATGTCAATGACGCTCGGCAACGTTGTCTATGGAAGCACTTTTCTGTGCACGGACATAATAAGCGAGTTGTACGGAGGAAAGGAAAGCCGCAAAGCGATTAGAATGGGATTCTTTGCACTGATTTCATTTGCCGTGCTGTCGCAGTTTTCACTGGCATTCCAGCCAAACGAATACGATGAAGTGTCGGGTGCCATGCACACGCTGCTTTCATGCACGCCCAGAATCTGTCTGGCCAGCCTTGCCGCGTACATAGTATCCAATACAATGGACACATACCTTTACGATTGGATAGGAAGGCACACCAGGCGCATTTGGATAAAGAACAATGCCAGCACATTCACCAGCCAGCTGGTTGACTCCATACTGTTCACAGAACTGGCTTTTGCCGGAACATTTCCGCAGGACACTGTAATTGAACTGATCATAACCACATACGCAGCCAAAGGCATTGTAGCAGTCTGTGACACGCCATTTGTCTATTGGGCTACCCGAATCCATGCCAAGGCGGCAAACGGAGACAATCGCCCAACGCAAGGCTGACGCGCCAGATCTGTTTTCAGTCTTTCAGCGAGAAGGACAGTCCGAGCTGACGCAGTTCGTCAAGAAACAGGTTCAAGACCGCGTCGCCTTTGAACTTCTGCATCCACGTCAGATAGAAATGGCCCGATGCCACGTTGATTTCCACCTGAAGCATAGCCCAGACAGTTGCCAGACGTACCCGTATCATCTCAAAGTGGGAGTTGATGTCATTGCCGAAAGGATACACGCCAACGTAGCTTACCAGCGCGGTTGAACGGCTGTGTGTGAGTTCATGCTGGCGGCGGTAGAACTCATTCTTTTCCTCTAAAGCCGGCAGTTTGCCTGCCTGTGCAATGGTCTGGCCTATTCTTGATGCCTGGATACGCAGAGTGTCTGCATCGGATTCCAGGAACAGTTTGCCGCGCATTATGGTGCACTGCGAAGTGAAATCCCTGCTTTCCATACGTTCGTCAAAAGACAGGTGAAGGTCTGCAATGGTATTCCAGTGGGTGCTGACGTTTCCCAGACAGGAACGCAGGTCGGCCGACATGTTTATGACAGGATTCTTTCCGGCTGTACCTGTCTGCTGCTGGAAGCGTTTTATGGCACGGCACAGCAGCACCGTCATTGCGACGTTCGGAGTGCCGTCACTGCTCTTGCAGCGGCCCATGAATTCCTTTTCATCAAGTTCTATGCAGCGGTACTGGAAATCCTCGGTTTCCTCAAGTCCTCCGTCACGGGTCAGCGAATATGCATCGGTCACGCATGGAAGATAAAAGGCGCCCTCTTCATTGCGTACAGGGTTCAGTTCTGGATTTGCAAGCACGTCATCCTGGTCAAGCCGTTTTTCCTGCTCACTGCGTGCTATGCCGAAGTAGCGCGAAAAAACGGAGTGGAAAAAGGGACTGCTGCCGCGTCCGTCCATCAGGGCGTGCGAGAACTTGAATGTCACATTGTTGTCATGCCACGTTATGACCAACTGATGGTCATTTGTCTGCTCTGACGGCACCGTAATGTCAGCACAGGTATGCAGTACCGCAACCGGAGCATCATTTGGTATCCAGTACAGGCCGTCGGCACGGCGTTCAATCTTAAGTTTCAGAAAACCATATTCTTCCAACGCGCCTGAGACCGCATTTTTCAAGGTGTCTTCATTGACGGGACTGCCCAACGTGAAAAGCACCCTGGCGCAACCCTGATCGCCGAAAGTTCTTCCGTAAAGGAATTCACCGCCTGACTGTACCGGAAGCCCTCTGTTGCAATTGCCAATCATCTAATTTTTACTTTACAGGGGTCAGACGTATGACACCTACTGAATTCTCAGGCATGGTCATTGTAAACGACTTCTTCACCGTGCCAAGAACGGCGGTATGAGGAACGACCTTTTCGGTGTAACTGAACTGGCGTGCGCCGCCCATGCCGCCAAAGCCGCCACGTCCGCCGGCCG
>JAKSIR010000133.1 GCA_024398695.1 Bacteroidaceae bacterium
TATGAGATAGAGAATGATGTGGTGAACGTAGCTGTCCTCTCATCATACGGCCATTACGACGACAAATGAAAAACCTATGTGGCTGATATTCAGAGCATATCCCGGAAGCGTTTCATCCCGGCGGTGGCTGTTTCCTGAATGTGTATCACATTGCTCACGTGGGCGGCTGCGGCAGGATCAGGGTCAATCATGTAGATGCGGCAGCGGGATGGGGCATACCGGTACAGCCCTGCGGCCGGATAAACCTGCATCGATGTACCGACTATAAGCAGGATGTCGGCCTCAGATACTGCCCGGGCGGCGTATTCCAGATTGGGGACCTGTTCCCCGAACCAGACAATGTGGGGCCTGAGCTGGGTGTTGTGCGGACCTCCCTTGTCGCCAAGGCCGATGGGTGAGTAGCCTATATCGGTCACGTACTTTGTGCTGTAGAAGTCCTGCTCGGTGTAGCAGTCAACCGGGCGTACCTTTGTCAGTTCCCCGTGCAGATGTATTATGTCGCTGCTTCCTGCCCGCTCGTGGAGATTGTCCACGTTCTGGGTCACTACAGTCACGCAGAACCGTTCTTCAAGTTCCTTCAGTATTATGTGTGCCCTGTTGGGCTTGACCGATGCCAACTGTGCGCGGCGTTCGTTGTAGAATCTGATGACACGCGCGGGGTCACGATACCATCCCTCAATCGTGGCAACCGCCTCGACCGGTTCGTTGTCCCAGAGGCCGTTCCCTCCGCGGAATGTGGAAATGCCGCTCTCTGCACTTATTCCCGAGCCGCTCAGAACCACAAGTTTCTTCTTTTCATCCATATATATATGTGTTTCAAGACGTTACAGAATTGCAACCGCAATGGCAGCGCAGGCCTCGGCATCGGCCTCTGTCAGCCCGTGCACCTGCCGTCACAAAGTCAATCGCTATGAAGTCCTTCATTCTCCAATCCAGTCTGTTCGGCGTTTTTGTGGCACTTCAACCTTTATTCTTGCACTTTTTTATCGGTCATAAAGGTGCAAACTTTTTATCAAATTTCTGCAATAAATCCATATAATGGTGCATTCCAATAACCTTTTTGAACGTCCGATTCCCATCCAGTCATGGTATTATCCTGCTGCTGCGAAATGGAGTTCGAAACATCGCATGGCTATGAATTCACGCCTCATTTCTATCTGGGCGCAGGTCTTGGAATACACATGTTCCAGGAGCATGAATCTACGTTCGCCGTCAGGAAATCATCGGCCGAATTACCATTCTTCGCAAATACCAGGCTGACTGTAGGAAAAGGAAAATTGTATGCAATTGGCAGCAACACTCTTCAGGATCTGCTTGGCTTCTCTTTCAAGATAGGCTACGAATTCTGATGTTTCATTGAATTATCCTTTGCGTCTTGAATTACGGGTTATTAGTATATTTGCAGTGAAATAGTAGAATGAATATGAAACATATTGTCAATGTGCTCTTTACAATGGCCGCACTTGCGGCTTTCACTGCCTGCGAGAAGGGTGGAGCGTCACTGGAAACCAAAGCTTTTTCAGAAACTGAAGGCGTTCCTTCGGACAATCCGGCTGCATTCCTTGCAACCGATGCCCAGAAGAAAACCGTGGCCACTCTTCGCGACATCAAGGACGGACACCTGTACACCATGGACTACACCGCCGATTACAAGTTGGACCAGCTTATGGCTGGAGGCGGTGCCGGTTCGAGTAAGGAACTGAGTGACAAGATACTGGCAGGGCTGCTGAACCTGCCGTCAACAAAAGCGGATTCCCGTATGGATTACGGTTGCAGCGCATTCTGCGTCAAGTCTCCTGAAGGCGATGTGATAGTGGGTCGCAATTTTGACTACAGGTTCGTTTCGTCGGCAAATGTTGTTGTACGCAACCTTGTCCCTGAAACACACCAGTCAATGTGCATCTCCGCAATGCCATATCTTGACATAGATAAATACGTTGCAGGTTCACTGTCAGATGGCAGGACCGATATTTCAGTCCCTGCAATAGCATCGGTTTACTGCTGCCTTGACGGAATGAACGATTCCGGGCTTTTTATCGGTGTTCTCTCGTTGCGCGGCGGCGGGGCTGTGCAGCGTGACCCGGGTAAATCCAATATAGTGCCCTCACTTGCCATACGCATTGCTCTTGACAGTTGCGCAACCGTCAATGAGACTGTGAACATGTTCCGTAACCATAATTTCTATGCCGATGGCGATGACTCCCAGAACAATTACCATTTCCTGATAGCCGATGCAAGCGGCAAATCGGTTGTGCTGGAGTACTACCGTCCCAGCGAAGAAGCCCCTGTGGAAAATCCGTTGTCCAAGGACTGGACGCTCAACGTACTTGACCAGGACCATGTGACCAACTTCTATCTTTCCGAAGGGTGGCAGAGCCTTGGGGTAGGTCAGAACCGATATGACATTATTCACGACAGACTCCAGGAAAAGAACCGCATCCTTACCGAGGATGAGGCCATGACGCTGCTTGAGGATGTCAAGCAACTCCTGAACCCGGAGGAAGTGACCAGCAACACCCAGTGGTCAGTTGTATATAACCTTACCAAAAAGACTGCTACGGTCTGTGTAGCTAAGGATTACAGCACCAAGCTGCACTTCAGACTATAGAAACCCGCAGGGTGGGGAATTCTTGGTCATTAGGCCACAGATTCCGAAGTGGCATCTTCAATATTCGGTCAAATACATTTCTATCCCTGTCAAGGCCGGACTCTCACTGATGGGTCTCTGCCGCTCCGAGGTACGCCTGCCTCTGTCCGAGGCTACCGCCGGCACCTTCGACATTATGCGTGACACCTTGAAGGAAATAAAAAACTGTTGAAAGTTTCAGGCGCCATTGTTCTGGCTCTTGTTGTTGCCGCTGC
>JAKSIR010000134.1 GCA_024398695.1 Bacteroidaceae bacterium
ACACTAAAGAAACAGCAGTAAGACATCGACTAGCGCTCCTAAGCGATAATTCTGTAACTGTCCAATTTTGACGTCTTGACACACCCCTGCGCATCAAATACCTTTGCGGCACACTTTAAAACCCACCGCAATGTTCAAAACACAAGATTTCGAGAAGCTGTGGTACCGCTACAAATCAGAAGGCGAACCAAACGGCTTGAGTATTGAGCGCTACTGCATGATGAACGGTGTTCCATACCGTCAGTTTGAAAAATGGTTCCGGTCTACCCGTCAGGAGATAGTTCCTATCCAGGTGGATGGCGCACCGGAACAGGAACCGACGTCAGCCCTGCAGGACCAGCCGAAGGACAACACCAGCCAGCGCCACTCCAACAAGATACTGGTCATAGTCCGCAGCACCAACGGCTTCAAGATCCAGCAGTCGGGGCTGGACTACGAAGGTCTGAAACGTTTCATCGCCAAGCTTGAAGGGTTATGCTGACCATCTCAGGACTTAAGAACTTCTACTTCGTGCCGGAGTTCACCGACATGCGCTGCAAGGCACCACGCATGCTTGAGCTAATCCACCGCCGCTTTGGCCGCGACCCTTACAACGGAGACGTGTTCATCTTCATGAGCAAAGACAGGCGGAAACTCCGGATGATCCACTATGAAGATCATGCCTACTTCATGCATGAAAAGAGCTTCACACAAAGCTACAAGTACATGAAGGTCCAGTATGCAGAAGATGGCCGCAAAGTCTACAGGATGGACTGGAAAGACCTTGTGGCACTGCTTCAAAGTCCAGTGATAGATGTGATGAAAATCACTGCCTGAAGGCTGCGAAACACTGGATAATATTTTGATATACAATAAAATAAACCTGTTATTTGCTTGGTAGAGTCCTGAAAAATGATTACCTTTACGGTATACAAGGATGGTCATGGAACTGGACGAGATCAAGCGAAGGATAGAGATGAAGGAACTTATGGAGGAGCGGGACAGGCAGGCGCATGCCCCCTCCAGGCACCCCTGCGAAGGCATGTCACTTCAGGAAGTGCTGAGGTTCGTGACCTTCCTCATGGACAGTCTTCAGGAGAAGGATGCGGCCTTGAGATCCATCACGGAAAAACTCGATTCGATCATGGCCCAGCTGGAAGACGCACGTATGGAGAACCAGAGGAATACCGAAAGTATAAGTGTCCTGACAACTCTTCTGAGTACCCTGAAGCGCGAACGTGACGATGCTGTCAAGGCACTTGAAAAGAAGAGCGGCGAGAATGCCGTAAACCGCAAGTTCCGCTTTGCCGGCCACAGCCAGAAGGGCACGTCGGCAAAGGAGCCTGCCAAGGGCCGTGATGATGACAAGGATGATTTTGACGGCACGCAGGGACCTGGAGCCTGTTCCCGGGATGCGGCAGGCACCGCAGATGCGGAAGACGGCGTACGGGCTGAGGCCAGGAAGGCACGCCCGGGGCGTCAGGGCATGAAGTACTGCACCATGGATGCACAGTGCAAGAAGACACATCTGTGCGACCGCACCAGGCTTCCAGAAGGAAGCGTAATAATCTCCACGGAGATGCGTAAGGTGTTCGACCGCGTTTGCTATGTCGTTGAGCATGACTATGAATACATCACCTACCGTCTTGCTGACGGCAGCATGCGTACAGACCATTTTCCCATGGAAGGTGACGGTGAACAGGTGCGCTGCATACCAGGCACCCACGCAACGGCAGACCTGCTGTCAAATCTCGCGTTCAACAAATACGGCCAGATGACACCACTCTACAGGGAAATAAACCGCTTCAGGAACGAGAACATGCTGCTTGCCCGCCAGACACTCACCAACTGGCTTGTCAAGGCGGCCGAGATGCTGGAGAGACTGCTTCCCGCACTGAAGGACAGAGCTCTCGCTCCAGGTGCCATAGTCAACGTGGACGAGACCTGGGGACGTTTGCATCTGGTCAGGAAAAGCGGAAAGGTGTACATATGGTGCCTTGTGAACAGGCTTGCCAAGACAGTGATTTTCTTCTATGACAACGGAAGCCGGGGACGTGCCGTGCTGAAGGACTTCATAGGGGACGCAGAACTGGCAGCACTACAGTCAGACGGATACAACGCCTACAACTACATGGACAACCAGCTGGTCAGGATAGAGCACATCTGCTGCCTGGCGCATGCCAGGGCAAAGTTCAAGTATGCCCAGGAACAGGGCCAGGACGACCGTGCGACATACTTCCTCGAAAGGATATCAAAGCTGTACCAGATGGAAAACCTGTACAGGACACAGGGGCTGAGTCCTGAAGAGATCAAGGCCCGCCGTAACGGCGCTGAGACAACCGACATACTGACACAGATGAGTTGCCGACTGGAAGAACTAAGGAGTGACGATGTTCCGAAGGGGGACTTGATGGAGAAAGCCCTAAACTACCTGGACCACTTCTGGACCGAAATATTCAACTACCGCCATGACGGCCGGTACAGCATAGACAACTCGATAGCCGAGCAGTGTATCAGACCTCTAACGCGTGAGCGAAGTAACTCAATACACTTTGCCAGCCACAGGGGAGCCGAGGTATCGGCAATCTTCCATACCATCTTCTCCACTTGCAGGATGGTAGGAGTGTCCGTGCTGGATTATCTTAAGAGGTTTTTTGAGGCCATGCTGGACGGACGTACTGATTACGACAATCTGTTGCCGTCAACAATAGGTCTGAAAATCAAATAAAACTTAAAATTTTGAGAGAAAAAAATGCAGTAACCATCTCTGGTGGTACTGAAAATGGATAATTTTGTTTTTGACGGCAAAATTGGACAGTTACGATAATTCTGTCCGTTTCGGACATAGAGTTACATCGCCTGGAGCTGGTCGTGTC
>JAKSIR010000135.1 GCA_024398695.1 Bacteroidaceae bacterium
TCCTTGATGGTACGTGCTATGTGTTCCTTGAAAGCGCTCTGGTGTGTGCCGCCCTGCGATGTGTACTGGCCGTTCACGAACGAATAGTATTCCTCGCCGTACTGGCCGGTATGCGTGAAGGCTATCTCGATATCGGTACCTTTCAGATGGATTATGGGGTACAGGCTCTGCGAACTCATGCGCTCTGAAAGCAGGTCCTCAAGACCGTTGCGCGACACGAAACGCTGGCCGTTGTACATGATGGTGAGACCCGTATTCAGATACGTGTAGTTACGCATCATGGTCTCTATTATTGCCGGACGGAACTGGTAACCGGTGAACTTGGTGTTGTCCGGTTCAAAGACTATGCCGGTACCGTGTTCCTCGCTGCTGGCTTCCGTGACATCGGTCTTAAGCTTTCCGCAGCTGAACTCCATGGTACGTTTCTGGCCGTCACGACAGCTGAAGACCTTAAAGTAGCTGCTCAGCGCATTCACAGCCTTCAGACCCACGCCGTTCAGACCAACGCTCTTCTTGAACGCCTTGCTGTCAAACTTGCCTCCAGTGTTCAGTACACTTACAACCTCAAGCAGTTTGCCAAGGGGGATGCCACGTCCGTAGTCACGGACCGACACGCGGCCGTCGGCCAGGTCTATCTCTATGCGCTTGCCGGTATTCATGCGGAACTCGTCAATGCTGTTGTCAACGATTTCCTTGAGCAGCACATATATGCCGTCATCGGCCGCACTTCCGTCGCCCAACTTGCCTATGTACATACCCGGACGCGTACGGATATGCTCCATATCGTCCATGTGGCGTATGTTATCCTCGTCATACTGAACCTGCGGCTGTGCAGGCTGCCCGTCAGGGTTCTGGCCAAAAAGTACTTCCTCGTTTTCCATATTTTAAGCGAAGGTAAGCAAAATACAGGGAAAAAGCGCCCCGCCAGGACACAAATTGGCGCGCCTGTTGAAAACTATTTGACAGATTTCAAGGATGGATAGCGGCGGTTCAGCCACATTATGAGCGGGACCGATACGGCCGCACAGACAACCACCGTAAGCAAGGCCTCCATATCAAAAGTCATTGTCGCATCGTCCCAACCCATATTGGCAACAATGACCGATGAACTGTTGTTCAGTATGTGGACACATATAGGGGTGAGCAGGCTGCCGGTCTTGCAGTAGAGCCAGCCAAGCAGCACTCCGGCGGGAAACGCGAACAGCATCTGCGCAGGATTGAAATGTATAATTGCAAAGATTGCAGCCGATATCAGTATTCCGCCCCATGTGCTGCCGGTTGCCGCCTCCATGTCACGCAGTATGATACGCCGCATAAGGACTTCTTCCGATACCGGCCCGATTACGGCCACCGACAGGATGCCGACAGCACTTTGGCACATCTGCTTCATTTCATCGGCCAGCAGGTCAGGTGCATCGGTCAGCAGGGTAAGGACATCGACCCCGTACAGGCAGGCAAAGCCGAGAGGCAGCGAGACGGCAAGCGTTTTCCAGCCCGGGAAAGGCCTTACCGTTTCAACCGGCTTGAAGTACTTCAAACCCCAGAATGCCAGCAGCTCGATTATCTGCGATATGATAAGGCCGATGGCAAGCAGATTGCCGGTATTCTGAATACAATCGGCCGATTCTGGACTGCAGATGACCGTACCGGCAGAATATGGAATGGCACTGATTAGCTGCGACGCAAGCCAGATTCCAAGGGCCATAATCGTCTTCCCTATTTTCATAGGCCAAGTTCGCTGATTGTCTGTCCTACGGCGGCACGGTCCGATTCCAACTGGGCAGCCAGCTCCATGGGAGACTGGAAACGGCGTTCAGGGCGGATGAATTTCACGAACTCAAGAGTCAGTTCCCTGAAATATATGTCGCGGTCAAAATCCAGCAGATGCGCCTCGATTGTACGGGCCTTGCCCTCGAATGTAGGCCGATACCCTATGTTCACCATTGCAGGATGCGTCTCGCCATCGACCGTAGCCATAGCGCAATACACCCCGTCGGCCGGTATCTGTATGAATTCGCAGTACGGCCCCAGATTCGCCGTCGGGAAACCCATCTTTCGGCCGTTCTGAAGTCCGTGTATGACCTGTCCGCTGAGCATGTATCTGTACCCGAGCATGCCGGCCGCATCGGTCACATTGCCTTCGGAAAGACAGCGTCTTATGCGGGAGCTGCTTATCGGCGCGCCGTCATAGAGAAGCGCATCGGCCTTTATGACTTCCATGCCTATTTCGTTGCCGATGCTCCTGTAGTCGCTGAACGTGGTGTGCGGATCATGGCCGAAATGATGGTCATGACCTACCAGCAGAGTGCTTACGCCAAGCTTTTCCTGCAGAAAGTCGCGCATGAAACCGCGCGCGTCCATCGATGCCAGTTCGCTGGTAAAATGAAGCGGGAAACAGAAGTCTATTCCAGTCTTTCCAAGCATCGCGACCTTGGTCTCCGGAGCCAGCAGCAGACGCGGCATATAGTCCGACTGCAGAATCTGCCGCGGATGCTCGGGAAAAGTCACGGCCATGCTTTTCAGATGACGCTCCGAAGCAATTCCGCACAGTTGCCCGAAGAGATGCCGGTGTCCAAGATGGACTCCGTCAAAAAAGCCTATTGTAGCCGCAAATGAATCTTTCGTCTGAGACATGCCGCAAAGTTAAGGAATTTTTTGGCGCAAAACTTTGCAGGTTCAGCTATATGCTGTACTTTTGCACCCGGAAGAAGCCCTTCGCGGCATCTTTGTCGGGCTTTTAGCTCAGTTGGTTAGAGCAACAGACTCATAATC
>JAKSIR010000136.1 GCA_024398695.1 Bacteroidaceae bacterium
TACGAATATGTAGCTGCGGCTGCCCGGCCTAAATGTCAAGCCATTCGTATTCGCCACCCCAGAGTTCAAGGAACTTGAGGAACATGTCGTTGGTTAGAACAACGCTGGCGGTGTTGTCGCAGGGGTGAAAACTGACTTTTGGCGCGGTCTTTAGTTCGGAATCAAGGAAATATTTGACGCGGTGGCCGTTTTCAAACAGTTCTTTGGGGTTGGCGGTACCGGCAATGTCCATGTCATGAATAAGACCGAAGGCGCATACTGAACCGGGCTGAACGCCAAGGCATCGGTCCATGCGTTCGGGACTGGCAAAACTCAGCTTGCCCTGACGCAGCTTATGTTCCAGAGAGTGTATGTCCAGATTCTTGTGGCACTCAAAGCTTACCAGGTAGTGGCGGTTGCCCTTGTGGTTGCGGAAGAACAGGTTCTTGCAGTGTGTGGCGTCAATGTCCTTCCAGTAGGCCAGAGCGTCCTCAATGGTGGGGAGCGGCGGATGGAAATGAATCTCGTAAGGAATGTCGTTCGCTTCAAGAAAACGTCTTACTTGTGTTATTTTCTCTGATTCAGCCATAGTCCGGTTTTATTTCTGTTCAATCAAAAGTGACGGGTCGGTCTGCGTTTCGGTAAGCCGGCCTATGCGTTCTGTGAATACTGGTACAAGTGATTTGCGCATACGCATGGTGTAACGGCAGTCGTATGGCTTGGATGCCGTGCCTTTGGGCAATGTTGCCGTGAACTGGCCGTATTCTTCGGAAACTATGGTCAGCCCCATGTCCTTGACGGCGCGCATGACTTCGTTCATCATGGCGTAGCGTGCCAGTATGTGAAGTTCCTGTTCAACGTACAGCGTAACCTTGCTGCTGGCTTCAATGGCATCGGCAGCGGCCTTGCGGTATGCCTCGATAAGCCCGCTTGTGCCGAGTTTTACACCACCGAAATATCGGACTACACATACCAGTATGTCCGTCAGTCCGGCACTGTTTATTTGGCCGAGAATGGGCTTGCCGGCTGTTCCCGAAGGTTCGCCGTTGTCATTGGCCCGCCATTCCAGCCGCTGCGGCCCCAGCATGTATGCGTAACAGATGTGACGCGCGTCGTAGTATTCCTTCTGAAGGGCAGTAACGTGCTCCTTGACCTGGTCTGTATCGGTCACGTGCCAGGCAAAGGATATGAAGCGGCTGCGCTGTTCGGTGAACTGTGATTCCGCCTCGCCGTCAATGGTCAGATATGTGTCGCTGCATTCTGTCATATACGCTACAAATATAATGATTATATTTGCGGCATGAACATAGAAACGCTCAGGGAATACTGTCTCAGCCTGCCTTTGGCTACCGAGGATATGCCGTTCGATGACACTGTGCTGGTGTTTCGTCTGAAAGGCCGCATTTTTGCCTGCATTATGTTTGACAGGCCCGATATGGTTGTCATGAAGTGCAATCCGGAGCGTGCCATTGACCTGCGTGACCGGTTCGAGGCCATAGAGCCCGCCTGGCACTGGAACAAGAAGTACTGGAACCAGATTCACCTTGATTCCGATGTTGACAGCGACCTGATGCGCGAACTTCTGCGTCACTCCTACAACGAGGTGAACGCCAAACTCCCCAGGAAGGACCGCGTTCCGGAACTTATTTGAAAATGTCAGAATGGGAACCGGTTCTTGACAATGTTAGCGTAATGGTGTCTTTCAATAGTTCTATGGGCATACCTCTCTTTATGGAAAGTTTGTAGTCCTTTTTGAATTTCGTGGTATAGCCGGATTCAACTTGTAAACGCAATTTTTGAGAAAGAATCTGTTTGATAAAGGTTTATATTGAGTATAAATCTTTACATCGGGGCGGTCTGCCCGCAAAACAGGTTCAAAAATGATGCATTTAAGAGAGTGGCAGCGGTATCAGATCGCTGCGAAACTGGAGGCAGGATGTACAAAGAAAGAGATAGCCGAATATCTCGGCGTCCATCCGTCAACCATCACAAGGGAGATTCAGAGGAACGGCTATAGCAGATACAGATGTTACAAGCCGAGGATAACACAGGAGATTGCCGCCCACCGATGGCGTTGCCGCCATCTGCCACGCAGGTTCAAGGAAGATGTCAGGAAGAAGGTGGATGAGATGATTCTTATGGATTACAGTCCCGAGCAGATAGTGGGAGTATGCCGCAAGCAGGGTATCAAGATGGTATCGCACGAGACGATATATCAGTATATATGGTGGGACAAGGCCCACGGCGGCGAACTGTACAAGCATCTGCGGCATCGTGGCCGTCGGCACAAGAAGCGCGGAGCCTTGAGAAAGAGAAGGGGCACAATTCCGGGCTCACCTGCAAAGTTCCGTGGGAGACTATCCAAAGATCTTACTTAGTCTGAACATGAAGAAGGGTAGATCACTCACTCCGCGAAGCTGAGCACGGAAGGATTTCATCTTTGAGTTGAGTGATTCCGCACCGGCATTGGTGGAGCGGTTTATGAAGTAGTTCAGCACTTCGTCTTCCCTTGACTTGATGGCATCCCGCGCAGACTTCATTTCCCTTGATGTGCATCTGGATACGGTCTTGTACCACTCGTGGAGTTTCAGCCTGGCTGCCTCCTTGTCGAGAGTCTTGCTTCTGAAGATGGACCGCAGGCCATTGAGTATCCACTTGTCGGCGTGGTCAATCTGGTCCCATTCGGGATATCCGCTTAGGTGATACTTGTACGCACGTTCAAGGTTGTCCCCGTCAACGAAGTAGTACGAGGCGACGGCCCTTGTCGTTACCGGGTTAT
>JAKSIR010000137.1 GCA_024398695.1 Bacteroidaceae bacterium
TTCAATAACAAACAAATTCAAAACTTATGTGGTTAACTGATTCATCAATCGGAAGAAAAGTGGTGATGAGCATCACAGGTGGTGCCCTCATCTTTTTCCTGACTTTCCACATGGCAATGAACTGCGCAGCCCTGTTCTCGGACGAAGCATACAATGCCGTGTGTGAATTCCTTGGAGCCAACTGGTACGCACTGGTTGGAACAGTAGGTCTGGCTATTCTGGTAGCCCTTCATTTCATCTTTGCCTTCATACTGACTTTCAAGAACCTGAAGGCACGCGGTTCGCAGAAGTATGCCGTAACCGAGAAACCCAAGAACGTTGAGTGGGCATCGCAGAACATGCTGGTGCTTGGTCTCATCATCATTATCGGTCTGGCTCTCCATCTTACCGATTTCTGGGCAAACATGCAGTTGCCGGAAATCATGGGCAGTACTGTCAACGCCCTTGGCACATCTACCACCGACGGTGCCGCTCTTCTTGCTTTGAAATTCTCGAAGCCGTATATAGTAATCATGTACCTTATCTGGTTCGCCTCATTCTGGTTCCATCTTTCCCACGGTTTCTGGAGCGCACTTCAGACACTGGGTTGGAACGGCAAGACATGGTTCAACCGTTGGAAGGTAATAGGCAACATTTACGTTACCCTGCTCATGCTCGGTTTCGCTGCCGTCGTTTTGGCATTCTATTTCAGGAGTCTCTAAATCAGTAAACAATTATGGCTACAATAGATTCAAAAATTCCAGAGGGCCCGTTGGCTGAAAAATGGTCAAACTATAAGGCTCATCAGAAACTTGTCAACCCTGCCAACAAGCGCAAGCTTGACATAATAGTAGTAGGTTCAGGTCTGGCCGGCGCAAGTGCCGCCGCTACCCTGGGTGATCTCGGTTTCAAGGTAAAGTGCTTCTGCATTCAGGATTCACCGCGCCGTGCCCATTCAATTGCCGCACAGGGTGGTATCAACGCTGCAAAGAACTATCAGAATGACGGCGACTCAGTCTACCGCCTCTTCTACGATACAATCAAGGGCGGTGACTACCGTTCACGCGAAGCCAACGTATACCGTCTGGCCGAAGTTTCAAACAACATAATCGACCAGTGCGTTGCACAGGGCGTTCCCTTTGCACGTGAATACGGCGGCACACTTGCCAACCGTTCATTCGGCGGTGCGCAGGTATCGCGAACATTCTATGCCCGCGGTCAAACCGGACAGCAGTTGCTTCTGGGTGCCTACTCGGCTCTGAGCTATCAGGTACAGCAGGGCAATGTCGAACTGTTCACCCGCTGCGAGATGCTTGATCTGGTAATGATCAAGGACGCCGATGGCAAGGAGCGCGCACGCGGCATCATCTACCGTGACCTTGTAAGCGGTGAAATCAAGCGCTGCTCGGCTCACGCTGTAGTTATTGGCACAGGCGGTTACGGCAACACCTACTTCCTGTCAACCAACGCCATGGCCAGCAACGGTTCAGCCGCCATGCAGTGCTACCGCAAGGGCGCATGGTTCGCAAACCCCGCTTTCGCACAGATTCACCCCACATGTATCCCTGTACACGGTGACAAGCAGTCAAAGCTTACTCTGATGTCCGAGTCACTGCGTAACGACGGCCGCATCTGGGTTCCCAAGAAGCTTGAAGATGCAAAAGCTCTCCAGGCCGGAACACTGAATCCTAACGACATACCTGATGAGGACCGCGACTTCTATCTGGAGCGCCGCTATCCTGCATTCGGCAACCTGGTACCGCGTGACGTTGCCAGCCGTGCCGCAAAGGAGCGCTGCGACAAGGGCTTCGGCGTGAACAACACCGGTCTTGCCGTATTCCTTGACTTCAAGTACGCCATTCAGCGTCTCGGCAAGAAGGCTGTAGCCGACAAGTACGGTAACCTGTTCGACATGTATGAGGAAATCACCGACGTGAATCCATATGAGAACCCGATGATGATCTTCCCTGCCATCCACTACACAATGGGCGGCATCTGGGTTGACTACGAACTGCAGACCTCAATTCCGGGACTGTTCGCCATCGGTGAATGCAACTTCTCAGACCACGGTGCAAACCGTCTTGGTGCATCGGCTCTCATGCAGGGCTTGGCCGACGGTTACTTTGTACTTCCGTACACCATCCAGAACTATCTGTCAGACCAGATTCAGGTTCCGCGCTTCAGCACTGACCTGCCCGAGTTCGAGGCTGCCGAGAAGGCTGTCAAGGACAAGATTGCCAAGATTATGAATATAAAGGGCAGCCGTTCTGTCGATTCAATCCATAAGGAACTTGGCCATATCATGTGGGAATATGTAGGAATGGGGCGTACAGAGGAATCTCTGAAGACCGCTCTTGCAAAGCTTGACGAAGTCGAGAAGACCTTCTGGTCAGACCTGCGCGTTCCGGGCGAAGCCGATACCCTTAATGTTGAACTCGAGAAGGCTATGCGTCTGCTTGACTTCATTGAAATAGGCAAGCTCATGGCATACGACGGTCTGAACCGCGAGGAGTCATGCGGCGGTCATTTCCGTGAAGAGCATCAGACTCCCGAGGGCGAGGCTCTGCGTCACGATGACAAGTTCTCATATGTTGCCTGCTGGAACTATCAGGGCGAAGGCAAGGCACCTGAACTTCTCAAGGAACCTCTGAACTACGAATACATCAAGGTACAGACCCGTAACTACAAGAACTAAAAAAAAGGACAATTATGGAAAATTGCATAAGCTTCAAACTGAAAATATGGCGCCAGAGAGGTCCTAAGGAAAAGGGCCAGTT
>JAKSIR010000138.1 GCA_024398695.1 Bacteroidaceae bacterium
GGCAACGAGATTGTGCTTTAATCTTTGCCGATAACCTCCAGACTGATTCTCTGGCGGTTCAAGTCCACATCCAGGACCCTGACAGAAAGCTGTTGTCCGACAGACACAACCTGGCTAGGGTCCTTGACGTATTTGCCCGGACACAGTTTGGAAATGTGTACCAGACCCTTTATATGGACTCCAAGATCGACAAATGCTCCAAAGTTCGTGACATTTGTAACTATGCCCGGCAGTTCCATTCCCTGACGCAGATCTTCGATGGTGCGGACCTGGCTTGAAAACTCGAACTTCTTAAGCGGCCCGCGCGGATCGCGTCCAGGTTTCTCAAGTTCGGCCATGATGTCGGTCAGGGTGGGGAGGCCTGTCTTTTCCGTGACGTAACGGCTTATGTCAATCTTTTCGCGCAGTTCCTTCGATTCAATGAGCATGGCCACGCTGCAGCCAAGGTCCGATGCCATTCTCTCCACCACTGCGTAGCTCTCCGGATGTACGGCCGAATTGTCCAACGGCTGGCTGCTGCCGGGAATGCGCAGGAATCCTGCGGCCTGTTCGAATGCCTTGGGACCCAGACGCGGCACTTCAAGCAGCTGACGGCGGCTGCGGAACGGCCCGTTCTTGCTGCGGTAGGCCACGATGTTCTGTGCCAGCGAAGGGCCGAGTCCGCTGATGTATGACAGCAGGTGTGTGCTGGCGGTATTGACGTTCACACCCACACGATTGACGCAGCTTGCTACGGTCTGGTCAAGCGAATGTTTGAGCCCGGTCTGGCTGACATCCTTCTGGTACTGACCGACTCCTATTGACGACGGGTCTATCTTTACCAGCTCGGCCAGAGGGTCCATAAGCCGCCGTCCTATTGACACGGCACCGCGTACGGTAACATCGTAATCGGGAAATTCGTCACGTGCGGCCTTCGATGCCGAATAGATTGAGGCACCGTCTTCGTTCACGCTGAACACCTGCACGTTACGCGGAATGTGCAGACCATGCACGAATTCCATGGTCTCGCGTCCTGCCGTGCCATTGCCTATGGCTATTGCCTCAATGTGATACTGTTCAACCAGTGTTTCGATTTTTGCCGCAGCCTGACGGGCCTGGCTGACAGGCGGGTGGGGGAATATGGTTTCGTTGTGCAGCAGGTCTCCCTGAGGACTCAGGCAGACAACCTTGCACCCGGTGCGGAATCCAGGGTCGATGCCCATGACAGCCTTTTCGCCAAGTGGCGATGCCATGAGCAGCTGTTCCAGATTACGGGCGAATATGCGTATGGCTTCGGCATCGGCCTTCTCCTTTGAAACTGCTGCGAATTCGGTCTCGACTGACGGCTGGAGCAGACGGTAGTAACTGTCGCGCACGGCATTGTCAACGCATTGTGATACGGGCGACTTGCCGTGAACGTACCGGCCGGCAAGGGCATCGGCCGCCTGTTCATCGTCAATGTCAAGCGATACGCGCAGCATGCCTTCCTGTTCGCCACGGCGCATGGCCAGCAGACGGTGTGACGCACAGCGTGACAGCGGTTCGGAAAAGTCGAACCAGTCGCGGTACTTCTGCGCATCGGCCTCCTTGCCGCGTACCAGGCGGCTGGTTATGCGTGCACTGCGGCGGTAGTGGCTGCGCACCAGGTTGCGTGCGCTCTCGTCAAGTGACACGCGCTGCGCAATGATGTCCATCGCGCCGTTCAGGGCATCCTCGGTGCCGTTAATCCCCTTTTCGCTGTTTATGTATTTTGCAGCTTCGCGGTCAAGCGGGACATACTGGTTCTGCTTCTCGATGAAATCGGCAAGCGGTTCCAGACCCTGTTCTATGGCTATGTCGGCACGTGTCTTGCGGTGCGGCCTGTAGGGGGCGTATATGTCTTCAAGCTGTGTGGCGTCCCAGCATCCGTCTATGCGTTTCTTCAGCTCGGGCGTCAGCTTGCCCAGTCCTTCAATGGTATTGAGTATGGTCTCCTTGCGCTGGGACAGTTCGTCAAGCTTTTCCAGCGCATCTTTCACCGCCGTGACCTGAACCTCGTCCATGCCCATTGTCGATTCCTTGCGGTATCGGCTTATGAACGGTATGGTAGCGCCTCCGTCAAGCAGCTTTGCGCAGTTTTCCACCTGGCTGGCCCGCAGGCCGGTCTCACGCACAATCAAGTCGATGTATTGTTTGCAAATCATATTGCAAAGAAACATATTTTTTCGCCATGTCCATACTCCCTGTCGTGCCGGGTGCGGCTGTGTTGAAAACTTTGTGAAATTCGTTAGTGATATGCGTCTTCTATTGTTTATCTTTGCCTGAAATGAGGGAAATCTATACTGTGAAAACTCCTCATCGGTAATAAAAAACTAAAGCATATGGCAAAAAAGGAAACTAACGGTGACGGCCTCCAGAATGTCGGGATGAGCGAGAAACTCAAGGCATTGCAGGCAGCGACGGAGAAAATTGAGAAGAGCTTCGGAAAAGGTTCTATCATGAAGCTTGGCGACGAAAGCGTTGAAAACGTGGATGTCATTTCCACGGGTTCCATAGGATTGAACGCCGCTCTCGGCGTGGGCGGATATCCACGCGGCAGAATAATCGAGATATACGGTCCGGAATCATCGGGCAAGACCACACTGGCGATACATGCCATTGCCCAGGCACAGAAGAACGGCGGCATTGCTGCCTTCATCGATGCCGAGCATGCCTTTGACCGCTTCTATGCCGCAAAGCTTGGCGTTGACATTGACAA
>JAKSIR010000139.1 GCA_024398695.1 Bacteroidaceae bacterium
CAAATAATTGGACACTTTTCAGGCAGAAAGTGCGATTTCTGCCTTTTTTGTTTGCAGCTGCGGAGGGCATCATGATAATTTTGTGCGAAAACAAAATGTAACAGTCATGTTTAGACATTATCTGAAAATCGCTTTTCGTAACATACGCAAGTATGCACTGCAGAATACGGTCAGCATCATAGGGCTGGCGGCTGGTTTCATCGCACTGGGACTGTCATCCATGTGGGTGAATTACGAGGACAGCTACGACACATTCCACAAGGATTATGACAGGATATGGTCTTTTTATTCGGAGTATCAAGTGGATAGCGGTTCCGTATTCAATTGGATAGTGTCGAAGCCGGATATTTCGTTGAAGGGAATGATAATTGGCAGTGTCTATGCCCGGTATATGGAACATCCTGAAGACTGGCCCGAGATAGAGGACATTTCAATCTATAACTACAATAGGGCTCTGGACGGCAAACCGGGTGAACTGCATGCTGACGAGAACTTCTTTAACATATTCAGCCTTGATGTCCTGGCGGGAGACATGAAATCTCTGTATGACAATTACACGGTCGGCATTTCCGAAGAATATGCACGCAGCCTGTTCGGCGATGAGAATCCTATTGGAAAGGAAATAGACGGGAAAACTATTGGAGTGGTGTTCAGAAAATGGAATCATACATGTCTTGACTTTGACCTGGTGTCATACATGCCTTTCAGAACCTTTGTTACGACAGCCGATGACGCATTTTTTCCGATGTTCATCAAAGTAAGTGCCGGGACAGACCCCCGCGCTCTGGTACGGAAAATTTATGGAGGTCGTTCAGATGAATTTCTGTCAGCCGTCCGGGTACTTGACATCAGTCAGTGGCATAATATCCTGGATTATGACCTGTCAGCCCTGAGCATACGCAACCTTAAGACTTTTCGCATTGCAAGCATACTGCTGGTGCTGTGTGCAGTCTCCAACTGGCTGTTGCTGTTCCTGACGGGACTTGGCGGCCGCAGGCGTGAGCTGGCGTTGAGAACGGTCAGCGGCAGTGCCAGGAGCGGACTGTTAGCGCTGCTGACAGTCGAGGCCACAGTGTATCTGCTCATTGCGTCAATGGTCAGTGTCATTGCATTGGCATTGCTGTTCCGTCCGTTCACGCAGTACGCTGGCATCGGACTGGACGGGGCACATTTCATGATTATGGGTGCGGCATGGATGGGAACCCTGCTTACAGCTTCGTTTGTCATAGCGGTCGGTGCCATCGTCATGAGCCGACGCATACAGCTCCGGGATCAGATGGAGTCCGGACACGGACACGCCATGCGCAAACTGAGCCTGTTCGTGCAGATAACCGTGAGTGTCATGCTGTCATTCTGCGCATTGGCCATGCTTGGACAGATGGTCTTCGTGAACCGTCAGAACTGGGGCTTCCGCATAAAGGATACAGCCCTGATACAGACCAATGTGTATAAAAGTATAACTATCCATTATGGGGATAATGGTGAATACTCAACGCTCGAAAGAAGTGCAGGAGATGTCGTGTCCGGCGAAATGATGCAGAAACTCAGTTCATTTGCCGGAGTTGAGGATGTCCTGCTGGATGCAGGTGCGTTCATTGAAAGACCTGGAACGAATTCTTCCCTGACTGGTGTTGCCATTATTAGCATTGTAGCTGAGTTGAATTGGGAGTCCGGCGGCACTGTAACACTAGACAAAGCACTTGGAATGACTCGGGTGGATTCGCCCGTACTTGGACTGACTGTGCTGGAAGGTGAACTGCCCGAGGGTGGCATCATACCCGGACAGGCGGTACTGACTGAGAATGCCTGCCGGAAACTCGGGTTGAAGAAACCGTATGCCGGACAGACCGTCTATGTCGTGAATTATGCCGGAGGCTTGCATTTCCTGCCGGTCACCATTGAGGCAGTTGTTGCTGACATCTATGCTGAAGGCCCCATGAACGAAGCCCGATGCTATGTGTTTGAAAATACGGGCGAAGACATGCTTGGCGGAAAGGTTACCGCGACCGTCCAATATGTCCACGGGATGCGTCGTGAACTGGAGCAGCGGCTGATGCAGATACCCGAGATAGCTGACGGGGAATGGACCGTGATATTCAATGAGGATGCCTTTGCCAGCCTGACCAGAAGCGAACGTAATCTGATGAACATGCTGATACTGTTGGCGGTGCTCTGCGTCCTGATTGCCGTGTTCGGCGTGTATTCCATTGTTACCCTGACCTGCCAGGAACGCCGCCGCGAGATTGCCGTGCGCAGGATTCATGGGGCAAGGGTGCGCGATATCTTGCGCATCTTTGTCCGCGAGTACGGTCTGCTTCTGGTCCTGGCATCGGCCCTTGCATTGGCTATGGGCTACACGATTGTTCATCCGTGGCTACAGCAGTTCCAGCGTCAGGCTCCAATCTGGTGGCTCTTTGCCGCAGTGTTTGCCGGCATGTCGCTGATAATCTGCCTGACCGTTGCCCACCGCGTGCTGACCACCGCCCGCGAGAACCCCTACGATGTAATCAAGAACGAATAGAACATAATGAAAACATCCGGCTGGGAATTTGAATCGTTTCCAACCGGATGTGATATCAATTCGTATTGACAGAGTTAGAGATTCTCAAGAATATCCATCGGCACGCCGGTACATTGCGAAATGATATCCAATGAGACACCTGCAGCCTTTAATTTGGTCGCATCCTCAATAGCTTTTTCTTTGCGTCCTTCTT
>JAKSIR010000014.1 GCA_024398695.1 Bacteroidaceae bacterium
AGGCCCTGGTCGCACATTGCGTTGGCTACCTTCATGAAGCCTGCAATGTTGGCACCCTTGACGTAGTTGATGTAGCCGTCCTCTTCAGTACCGTACTTGACACATGCCTCGTGGATGTCGGCCATGATGCGGTGAAGCTTCTCGTCAACTTCCTCTGAGGTCCACTTGAGACGCATTGAGTTCTGTGACATTTCAAGACCTGATGTTGCAACACCACCGGCGTTTGAAGCCTTGCCCGGTGAGTAGAGCAGCTTGGCCTTCTGGAAGATGGCGATAGCCTCTGGCAGAGTAGGCATGTTTGCACCTTCGCAAACGCACATGCAACCGTTGTTCACCAGCTTCTGAGCATCGTCGGCATTGATTTCGTTCTGGGTCGCGCAAGGCATTGCAATGTCGCACTTGATGCCCCATGGACGCTGTCCTTCAGTGTACTGGGCGTTAGGATACTGCTTTACATATTCCTTGATACGGCCGCGGATGACATTCTTGAGCTGCTTTACATAAGCAATCTTCTCTTCGGTGAAGCCGTCCGGATCGTAAATGAAGCCGTTGCTGTCTGACAGTGTCACAACCTTTGCACCGAGACGCATAGCCTTTTCAGCAGCGTGCTGTGCAACGTTACCTGAACCTGATACGACTACGGTCTTGCCCTTGAAGCTGTCGCCGCGTGTGGCAAGCATAGCCTGTGCAAAGTAGCATGCACCGTAACCGGTAGCTTCAGGACGCATAAGGCTTCCGCCCCAGCCCTGGCCCTTGCCGGTGTATGTGCCGGTCCATTCGTCACGCAGCTTCTTGTACTGGCCGAACATGAAACCAACCTCACGGCCGCCTACACCTATATCACCTGCAGGTACGTCAGTGTCAGGACCGATGTGACGGTACAGTTCGTTCATGAAGCTCTGGCAGAAACGCATTACCTCAGCGTCTGACTTGCCGCGCGGGCTGAAGTCTGAACCACCCTTGGCACCGCCCATAGGCAGAGTGGTAAGGCTGTTCTTGAAGGTCTGCTCGAAAGCAAGGAACTTCATGATGCTCAGGTTTACGCTTGAGTGGAAACGTATGCCGCCTTTGTACGGGCCGATGGCGCTGTTCATCTGGACACGGAAACCGCGGTTTACATGAACTTCGCCTTTGTCGTCCATCCATGGAACACGGAACATGATCATTCTCTCAGGTTCTACGATACGTTCCATGATCTTCTGGTCAAGCAGATGGGGATTCTGCATTATATAAGGTGCAACGCTTTCTACAACTTCGCGAACTGCCTGGTGGAATTCCTTCTCACCCGGATTCTTTGCAATGAGCTGAGTCATGAAGTTCTCAACCCAGGTCTGTGTCATTTTGTCCATAAATTCTTTGTATTTTAATTGAAAATCTTACGTCAAAAATGATAATTTGATATTATGCTATCAAAATCGGGTGCAAAGTTACCATTTGTCACTATTCCAACAAAATAATCCCGTAATTATTTTTGCAAAAATAGTATAAAATATTCAGTAAAATAGAATAATATTCATTTCGTATGCAGTATTTTGCGATATGACGGTGCATTTTTGCATAAATGCACTAAAAATATTCATTTTGTCATTTTGTCGCAAATTCGGTCATTTTATTGTACTTTTGTAAACCAAATCATAGCAAATTCATCAAAAATGAAGATTCTTGTCACCGGAGCAGCGGGATTTTTGGGCTCAAGACTTGCACTCCGCCTTGTCCGGGCAGGTCATTCCATCACCGGAATCGACAACCTGAACGACAGCTACGACGTGCGCCTGAAACTGGAAAGGCTGAAACAGTTTGGCATAGAACCGTCAAAGGGACGTTTCATTGACGGTTCCACACATCAGAGCAGCCTGTTTCCGGACTTCACGTTCATAAGGATGGATCTGGCAGACCGCGGACAGATAACACAGCTGTTCCAGGATGCCGGATTCGATGCTGCAGTCAACCTTGCCGGCCAGTCCGGCCTTTCGGACTCCATATCCAGCCCGTATTCCTGCATAGACAGCAATCTGGTGGGATTCATGAACATACTGGAGAACTGCCGCAGAAGCGGTGTGAAACATCTCATATACGCATCGTCCGCATCGGTCTACGGAACCGGCGGAGGCAGTCCGTCAAGCGAAGACGTCAGGACCGACTGCCCCATGAGCCTGAACGCGGCCACAAAGAAAGCGGCCGAACTCATGGCACATTCCTACAGCGAGCTGTACGGCCTGCCGACCACCGGAATCAGGCTCTTCACGGTGTACGGTCCATGGAGCCGGCCCGACACCACCTCCATGATTTTCGCGACAGCCATAAGCGAAGGCAGGCCGTGTACGGTCTTCGGCGATGCCGATGCCGGCCGCGACTTCATATACATTGACGACGCCGTCGAAATAATCACACGCTGCCTGGAGCACATACCGGGAGCCGATTCCACCGCACAGGAGACGCCTTCCAGGATTTACAACGCAGGCAGCGGAACCTGCACCAGGCTTGCGAATTTCATAGAACGGCTCGGGCAGGCGCTCGGAAGGACTGCAACCGTCGAGTTCCTTCCGGCAAAGCGCGGCAGGATAACCGGCGCATGTGCCGATACGTCACGGCTCGAAAGCGAACTTGGCTACACTCCTTCCATAGGTCTCGACGAGGGGATAGCCCGGCTTGCCGAGTGGTTCAGGTCCACAACTTGAATTAGCGGGGGACCTTATTTGCACATGGAGACCATTTTGACTATCTTTGCCCATTATGAAGGACATCGGCGAATCACACCATATTCTGAGCATTTCCAACCCCATGCTGCCATATGACAGGCAGCTGGACATGATAATCGGCAGGATCAACGACATCGGACATCCGGTCTTCATAAGATTCTTCCTGAGCGATCCCGCAACGCAGGCCCCGCTACTGCAGGAAAGGATTTGCTGGAACTGTCCCGTATCGGTCATAGGCCAGACTCCGCTGAACGGAACCAAGATTGCGGCATGGGTATGGAGCGACACCGGTGCGGTCATCAGCCGGGAGAACGGCCTGTTCAGGGTCGAGAGCCACGGAGAGGTCAGTTACTGGTACGCAGGCGGCCTGTCCGACGAGGTTGGTTCCCATGACCAGACCGTCAGTCTGCTCGACCGTTTCAGCAGCAGTCTGGAAGAGGTCGGACTCAGTCTGGAGGACAACTGCGTCCGCACATGGTTCTTCGTACGCGACATAGACGTGAACTACAAGGGCATGGTGGAAGGACGCAACAGCGTATTCGACCGCCACAATCTGACAGAAGAGACGCATTTCATTGCCAGCACAGGCATCGAAGGACGCACCGCCAGTCACGGCAACCTGGTCATGATGGACGCTGTTGCCGTAAAGGGACTGCCCATAAGACACATCTACGGACTGAGCCATTTGAACCGCACATCGGAATACGGCGTCAGGTTCGAACGCGGCTCCGTAGCAGGGAGGCACGTTTTCATTTCGGGCACCGCAAGCATAGACAACAGGGGGCAGATATTACATGCAGGCAATGTGACACTGCAGACCGCGCGCATGCTTGAGAATGTCCGGGTGCTGCTTGAAGAGGCCGGAAGCAGCATGGACGGAATATGCTGCATGCTGGTATATCTGCGCGACCCGGCCGACAGCGCCGCTGTCACTGCCATCTTCCGGGAGCGCTTTCCAGACAAGCCTTGGATTGTACTGCAGGCCCCGGTCTGCCGGCCCGGATGGCTCGTCGAGATGGAATGCATAGCCACAGGCAGGAGTTTCTGAAAATCTTACCGTCTTTAGTTTGCAGGTACGGAACCCTTTCCGTACCTTTGTAAGTTACGCGTTAATAATAACAGACGAGCGCGCACGCGCGACACAGGAACATGGATAAAATAATAAGCAACATACATAATGAATTTCAAATGGAACTGCGTACCCCCCACCCCGCAGCAGGTACAGGCAGCCCAGGAGCTTTCAAAGGCAATTGGGATTAGTCCGATACTGTGCAGGCTGCTCATAGAGAGAGGTATCACCGACAAAGAGCAGGCCCAGAAGTTCTTCAACCCCCAGCTCAACGAGCTGCTGGACCCATGGCTCATGGAAGACATGGACAAGGCCGTGCAGAGAATATGCCAGGCCATAGACAACGGGGAAAGGATTCTGGTCTACGGAGACTATGACGTGGACGGCACTACTGCCGTCGCACTGGTTTACAACTTCCTGAAAAGGAGTTATGACAACCTTGACTACTACATTCCTGACCGGTACAATGAAGGTTACGGCGTGTCGCATCAGGGCGTCGACTATGCTTACGAAACAGGAGTGAAACTTGTAATCGTGCTTGACTGCGGCATCAAGGCGATCGAAGAGATTGCCTATGCCAGGGAAAAGGGCATCGACTTCATTGTCTGTGACCATCACGTGCCGGACGACCAGCTTCCGCCGGCAGTGGCCATTCTGAATGCCAAGCGTTTCGATTCGACATACCCCTTCAAGCATCTTTCGGGATGTGGCGTGGGATTCAAGCTCATGCAGGCTTTCGCTCTGGAAAAAGGCATGAAATTCGAAGAGCTGCTGCCGAGCCTTGACCTTGTTGCTGTAAGCACCGCATCCGACATCGTACCGATCATGGGAGAGAACCGCGTTCTGACGCACTATGGTCTGGAGCAGCTGAACAGTAACCCGTGCATAGGACTGAAGGCCATCATTCACGTATGCAAGCTCAACGACAAGAACCTGTCAATCAATGATATAATTTTCAAAATAGGGCCTCGCCTGAATGCCGCCGGCAGAATGAGCTGCGGCAAGAAAGCCGTCGACCTGCTGGTTGAAAGCGATTTTGACCGTGCAATAGAACTTGCCGAAAACATCGACAAGGAAAATGACGAGCGCAAGCGTGACGACAAGGAAATGACGGAAGAAGCCGGCGAGATTGTAAACAGTCTTGAAGCCGGTGAAAACCTCCACGCCATTGTCCTCTACAACGAGAACTGGAAGCGCGGCGTCATAGGCATTGTCGCCTCGCGTCTGACCGAAGTGTTCTACAAGCCGGCCGTAGTCCTGACACGTACCGGCAATGTTGCAACAGGTTCGGCCCGTTCGGTATCGGGATTCGACGTCTACAAAGCCATTGAAAGCTGCAAGGACCTGCTTGAGAACTTCGGCGGCCACACATACGCCGCCGGCCTGACCATGAAAGTGGAAAAGGTCGAGGAATTCAAGCGTCGCTTTGAAGAATACGTGTCCGAGCATATCGAACCGGACCAGACACAGGCCACACTTGACATTGACAGCGACCTGGACTTCAAGGACATAACACCCAAGTTCTTCCGTGACCTGAAGCGCTTCCAGCCTTTCGGTCCGGACAACCACAAGCCGGTTTTCCGTACCTGCAACGTGTATGACTACGGAACCAGCAAGGTGGTGGGACGCGGACATGAGCACATAAAGCTGGAACTCATTGACAGCAAGAGCGGGCATCCGCTGAACGGCATAGCGTTCGGACAGAGCGAATACGTGACTTACATCAAGACAAAGCGCTCGTTTGACATATGCTACTCCATTGAGGAAAATAATTTCAAGAAGGGGGAAATACTTCTTCAGATTGAAAGCATCAGACCGGGCTTCACGGAGTCCAGGAAAGACAGTCTTCAAGTTCCAGATGTCCTATCTTGAGATTCTCAAGCAGTACTGGGGGTACGACAGCTTCCGCGGTGTCCAGCAGCCGATAATTGAAAGCATCGGCAGCGGGAAGGACACGCTGGGGCTGATGCCTACCGGTGGTGGAAAGAGCATCACATTTCAGGTTCCGGCCATGGCAATGGACGGTGTCTGCCTGGTAATAACCCCTCTGATCGCCCTGATGAAGGATCAGGTCAGAGTGCTGCGTGACCACGGCATCAAGGCTGCGGCCATCCATACGGGCATGTCGCGTGAACAGGTCATCGCCGCAATGGAGAACTGCATTTACGGCGGATACAAGTTCCTGTACGTTTCGCCCGAAAGGCTTGAATCGGAACTGTTTCTCAAGAAGCTTTCCCATTTGAAAATCTGTCTTCTGACGGTTGACGAATCGCACTGCATCTCACAATGGGGCTATGACTTCCGTCCCTCTTACCTGAAGATTGCCGAAATGCGCAGCAAGCTTCCGGGAGTGCCGGTTCTTGCACTGACCGCCACCGCCACGCCACGTGTCGCCCAGGACATACAGGACAAGCTGGGCTTTACCCAGAGCAACATAATACGCATGAGCTTCTACAGGGAGAACCTGTCATACATTGTGCGCAACACCGACAACAAGTTCATGGAACTGGTGCATATCCTGCAGAGCGTTCCGGGTTCGGGCATAGTCTATGTAAGAAACCGTATGGCCACGAAGGAGACGGCCGATTTCCTCAACGCCAACGGGATATCGGCCACATTCTATCATGCCGGGCTTGATTCTCTGGCAAAAGACGGCAGGCAGAAGGAATGGACGAGCGGGAAGACCCGAATCATGGTTGCGACAAACGCGTTCGGCATGGGTATTGACAAGCCCGATGTCAGGACCGTCATTCACATGGAAATGCCCAACTCGATTGAAGCGTATTATCAGGAGGCAGGACGCGCCGGACGTGACGGATTGCGTTCGTATGCCGTCCTTCTGGTATCCCCCGGCGACAAGCGCACTGCAAGCCGCCGTGTCAGCGACAGCTTTCCCAAGGAAGAGTTCATACGTGGTGTTTACGAGAAACTGGCATATTGGCACGAAATGGCAATGGGCGACGGACAAGGCTGCACCTTTGCCTTCTCGACGGGAGAGTTCTGCCACCACTTTTCGCTTCCGGTCATACAGACAGACAGCGCGCTGCGTATTCTCACGCGCATGGGATACATTGACTACGTTGACGAAATGGACTACAGCGCCAAGCTCATGTTTACGGCCAGGCGTGACGAGTTGGACCGCATACATCAGGACAGCGATACGGAAACAGTCATGGAAATTATCCTGAGACTGTACAGCGGCGTCTTTACTGACTATGCCTTCATTGACGAACAGCTCATATCGATGCGCGCAGGCATTGACCGCCACAGGCTGTACGAACTGCTCTGCAATCTGCAGAGACAGGGTGTGGTCCGATACGTCCCCGAACGCAAGACTCCGGTCATCACATGGACCAGGGCAAGGGTGAATTCGGAACTCATCAGTTTCAATCCCGAAGTCTACAGGCTCCGCATGGAGGAATTCAAGCAGAGGATAGGAGCCATGGTACAATACGCCACCCGTCAGACCGGATGCCGCAGCGCCATGCTGCTGGACTATTTCGGCGAAAAGCAGAAGAAGCCCTGCATGCACTGCGACATCTGCTGCATCAGGACCGCCGGGGGCATGAAGTACGGTGAACGCCAGCTGGTAGCGGACCGCATACTGGAACAGATTGAAGAGAATCCTGACAGGCCTGATTCCATTTTCTCCCTTCCATTCGAAAGAGAGAAGATTGACCATACCCTGTCCTATCTTTCGCAGGAAGGCATGATTCAAATGGAAAACGGACGAATAACCTGCAAGAAATGAACATCAGAACAACTATATCGCCTGACTTTACAGTCATTGCCGGACCATGCAGTGCAGAATCGGCCCGGCAAGTCATGGAATGTGCAGAAAAGCTGTCAGCAATGGGTGTAGGCATACTTCGCGCAGGAGTCTGGAAGCCCCGCACCAGGCCCGGAGGCTTTGAAGGGGCCGGTGCGCCGGCTCTCGAATGGCTTTGTCAGGCCAGGGAAAAGACAGGAATGAAGCTCGCCGTCGAAGTCGCAGGGGCATCGCACGTTGAAGCCGCCCTGAAAGCGGGCATTGACATTCTCTGGATTGGAGCAAGGACATCGGCCAGTCCTTTTGCCGTAGAGGAAATAGCACAGGCTTTGAAAGGAAACGACATTCCCGTAATGGTCAAGAATCCCATCAACCCCGACGTCAATCTGTGGACCGGGGCGATAGAAAGAATCGAGCGTGCAGGCATCAGCCGGATAAGCGCCATACATCGCGGATTCAGCGACATACAGGAAAGCGTGCTGAGATATGCTCCCCAATGGGAAATACCCATCGAACTGCGCCGGCGCATGCCCTCTCTGCCAATATTCTGCGACCCGAGTCACATGGCAGGACGGCGCGAACTGGTAGGCACGCTCGCCCAGATGGCGCTTGACATGAATGCCGACGGGCTGTTCGTCGAAGTTCATCCCGACCCTGAACACGCGTTGAGCGACAGCAGGCAGCAGCTGACTCCGGACGGTTTCAGGGCAATGGTTTCATCGCTGGAATGGCGCAGGGAGATACATGACGCCGACGTACGTAACCTGGCGCCGAGCCGCAACGAACTGGACAGACTGGATGCCCAGCTGGTTGAACTTCTGGCCAGAAGAATGAAGATTGTCCAGGAAATCGGAGAATACAAGCATTTGAACAATCTTGCCGTCCTTCAGTCCAAGCGCTATCAGAACGTATCGGACAGCGTGGCAAAACTCGCCTCGGAGAAGGGCATCAGCGAAAAGTTCGTACGCTCCATATTCGAAACGATACATGCAGAAAGCATACGATGTCAGTTGGAAAACAACAAAACGCAATCATAATGAAGACAACATTGAAATTATTGGCGGCAGCAGCAATTGCCATGTGTACAGTTTCGTGTAATGACGAACCTGTCAGAGTAGCCTGCATGGGCGACAGCATCACATACGGTCATGGAATAGCAGACCGTGAGAATGACACCTATCCCGGCATCCTGAAACAAAAACTTGGAAAGAAGTATGAAGTGCGGAACTTCGGAGTCTGCGGCGTGACCGCAATGGACGGGACCGACATGCCGTACATAAACGAACAGGAATACCGGAATGCGCTGGAGTTCAATCCGCACCTTGTCATTCTGATGCTTGGCACCAATGACACGAAGCCGTATAACTGGAAGGACCGCAGCAAGTTCAAGGCCGACATGAAGGCCATGATAGACACGCTGCGTTCGCTGCCTGCAAAACCTGATATCTGGCTGATGCTGCCCACACCTGTCACCAGCCACGCGTTTTTCATTGACGGCAGCATAATAGATTCCGAAATAGTCCCGGCAGTCAGAGAACTTGCCCAGGAAGAAAGCCTGCCATTTGTTGACCTGAACACGCCGTTCCAGGGAAAGGAGCAGTACTTCATGGATACCGTCCATCCCACCGAACAGGGCGACAGCATAATAGCAGACATTGTTTTCAACACTGTTTTCAGAATAAAGCGTTAACTTTTCAGATGAAACGTCCGCAGTCCATCCTGTTGAAGGCGCTGGCCTGTCTGTCATTGTCGGCCTGTATTTCCCCCGGAACCGGTTTTGACAGAGGGTGCATGGAATATGCCTCACTGCTTGGAATGCAGGACAGCTGCAATGTGCTTGAAGTTGCCATTGCCAACCCGTGGAAGGAAGGCTCCATTCTCCAGGAACTGGCACTAGACAGGACTTTCGAACGCGTGGTTGTGACAAGCAACAACCTGGCGGCCCTTATGGTTGAACTGGGCGTCGCCGACCATATTGCAGGTGTCTGCGAACCGGAGTACATATTCGACCCGACCATTCATGCCATGATTGACGAGAGTCTGATTGCAGACTGCGGCAGCGGAATGTATCCTAACATTGAAAAAATTCTGGAAATCAGTCCTGATGCCATATTCGTCTCCCCCTTTGAAGGAAACGGTTATGCCCAACTTGAAAAATTGGGCATTCCCCTGATACAATGTGCGGACTACATGGAAACATCACCACTGGGAAGGGCGGAATGGATCCGGTTCTACGGACGGCTGTTCGGTGCAGAGAACAAGGCAGACTCTCTGTTCAATGTCATTCGCGACCGATACGAATCGCTTGCAGGTCTGACATCAGACTTCCATGACAATCCGAAAGTCATGTTGGACACGCGTAGCGGTTCTGCATGGTACACCGCCGGAGGCATGAGTACCATAGGCACCATGCTTGCCGATGCCGGTGCCGATTATGCGTTTGCGGATATGAGCGGAAGCGGTTCCATTCCACTTGCTTTTGAAAGTGTGTATGAAAAGGCACAAGACAGTGATATCTGGTTTCTCAAGAACAGTACGAGTGGCAATCTGACATACGGTCAACTGGAAAAAGACTTTAGCGGATATTCACGTTTTCTTCCATTCCAGAACAGGAAAATATGGGTATGCGATGTTTATAGAACTCCATATTTTGAAGAGACGGCATTCCACCCCGAATTACTGCTGAATGACTTCATTGCAATTATCCATCCGGAAAGCGGACTTACCGCAAATTATTATCACCCGTTGGACTGATTCCTGTCAGACCGGTTCTTACGCTGTCTGACCTTGTCGTGGATTTCTTTCAGATCTTCACGAATAGATTCGCGCTTTTCCTGGAGATCTTCATGAACTGACAGCAGTTTTCCTTCAACCTTGTCCAGCCTTTCCGTCATAGTGTCCACCACCTTGTCGCGACGTGCTTTAATGAACTCATACCCCGGAATATGCTTTGACCTGTAGAAATTTATGAATGCCAGCAATGCCAACATAAAATATACCGCAGTCAGAATCCACAGACTGGTATATTCATGAACCACATCTCCAAGAAGTGCGCTGTCACCTGCAATTCTGCAGAATCCGTTTATTCCATGAGTTGACGGGAATATCACGGACAGGACACGCCAGAACGCTGGAATATTTGAAGCCGGCCATGATATTCCGGATATGAATACCAGCGGGACGGAGACGAAGACAAACAAGAGGAAGCCTGATTCCCTGTCTCTGACAAAGAATGCCAGCACAATCGAAAAGAACACACACGCCAGAAGTAACGGAACCATAAATGCCACAAGTGTTGACAGATGCGCCAACTGTGGCATATGGAACAGATATGGCACCAGCATAAGCAGATACACCGACATCAGCGCATAGACCAGCAAATAGGCAAAAGCCTTTCCGATAAGAACAAGCAGCGGATTATTATATTCTCCACCAAGAAGCAGGCGTCCGGTCTTTCTCTGTTCATATTCGGTACCGGCCATCATGCCCACACCAAGCACCATAGTCTGCTGTATAATCAGAATAAGTATTGCAGGAATGATGAAGCTTTGGAATCCGTTTGCAGGATTGAACATCGTGATGTATTCGTTTCTGATTGGCATGGTCTGCACTTCAAGCTGTTCGCTTGTCAGTCCGGCCAGTTTCTCCTTCTGGATATCCCTGTTCATATCAAGCGACACCATGGTAGTTCCACTGAGCAAAGACTTGTAGTAAAGAAGTCCGCTCATATCGCAATATGTGCCCACTGTAGCCTGAAGTCCAGACGTCAGACGTGAACTGAAATCTTCCGGCACAAGTATAGCGCCATAAGCCTTATGATGGTACATCAGATTTCTGGCCTCTTCCATATCGCTGCAATACTGCACAATATGCAGGTCTGGCGTAGCATCAGTCTTTCTCAGGAACTCACGGCTCATGACGCTTCTGTTCTGATCGACTGCCACGACAGGCACCTCACGTACCACCTCTCCACTGTACAGATAGGCATACAGAAGAGGATACAGCAAAGGAACCACAAGGAAGAATACCATGACACCTGAATCGGAAACCGTCTTTCTCAGTTCCCTTCCGCATACGAACAGTATTTTTCTGATATTTTCAATCATGGCAGATAAGTGTATTTGTATGCAGTCCTTTTAAGAAGCCAGATGTCCAGCAGAGGCATTATCATGAAACCCAGCAAAGCCACATAGAACCATGCGCTGCACATGAATGGAATTCCATTCAATGCCTGGTCCACATATATCAGGAAATAGTGCCTTAACGGGAACAGCCATGACAATGCTCTTAGAACCGGAGGCATACCCATTACCGGGAAAGAGAATCCGCTTATGGGAATTGAAAGCACACCCCACAAAGTGCAAAGGCTTAGCGACCATCTCAATGACGGTATGGCCGATGCTATGAATACGGCAAATCCCTGCGAAGCGAGTATCAGCATTACCGCAGCCAGTGCCATTGGCCAGATTCCATTGTTATGCGGAAAGCCCAGAATCCCATATAATAGAATAAGGTATATTGCCGCCATAAGTATGAACAGAGCCGTCTGAGGCAGAAGCTTGCCGCTTACAGCCCTGAGAATGTCACCGTCTGCCATATCAAGCCATTCTCTGGCTGTTCCGTCCTTGAGCTCGGTATGAATTGAGAAGCAGGTTATCATAAGAACCATCAGAGCCAGAATTGCAGGCAGCAGCGTATTGGTAAGATAAACGGAATAGTTCAACATGGGATTCCCAAGTGCATGCATGTCAATCTGAATAGGTTGCAGGAATCCCATAGCCTGATCCATTCCTGCGCCTTTGGCAAGCAGGACCTGACGTCCTACAGCCGCACTTGCCATGGTTGCCATAGTCTTCATGTCCCTATACAGCAGACTTGACGGAATCAGATATGAGCCGTTGGTATAGATTGATATCAGCGGCTGGTTCTGATTCGAAGCATCATGCTCAAGACCCTTGGGAATATAGAAGAATCCGTAAATCTGACCTTTCTGCATTGCATTGCGAGCCTCGGCGAAATTGGAATACTGCCTTATGAACCCTGTCTGCTGGTATGCGTCCAGATTTCTGAGAATATTTCTTGAGACCGATGAGTTGTCGGCATCAACGACACCGGCGGGCAGATTCTCAGGAAGTCCCTCTTTCATCAGAGAGGTAAAGAATATGTAGCAGAACAGTGGTGCAATAACCATGCTCAGGACATACAGGGGTCTGGACGTCATTCTCCGAAGTTCCCTGTATGCTATTTTCAGCACCGCATGCTTTGTCAACGGCATGATTTACTTCTTTTCAATAACCACACTCATTCCCGGACGCAGCCCTTCTATTTTTCTGAACGGTACGGCACGGACCTCAAAAGTCTTCAGGTCAAACTGGCCTTTAGCTTTTGTTGCACGCCATACGGCATACGAACCGAGATCTCTCATATACGTGACCTTCATCTGGACAGTCCTGTCCAGAGCCGGAATGTAGGCCTCAAAGACTGTTCCCATTCCAAGATCTTTAAGCAAGTCTTCTCTGACATTGAAACTGGACCACATGTCATCCATGACTGCTATGTTCATAATAGGAGCACCCGTTCCTACAAGTTCACCGACCATAGGGAATATTTCACTGACCTCGCCATCCATACTTGCGGTAAGAATGGTTTCGGCAATGTATGAATTCACTTCTGCCACAACACCCTGTGCCTGATGCATCTGGGCTTCAGCCATCTCCTTCACCTCTCTTTCAGCACCGTTCACAGCCATTCTATACTGCGATTCAGCAGCCCTTTCAGTTGCTACAGCCGCATCATACTGGGCCTTGGCCTCGTCGCGTTTCTGCTCGCTGACAACCCCCTGCTGGAAAAGGCTTTCCACTCTTTTATAAGACTTCCCGTATATTTCAAGACCGGCCTTGGCCTTCTGCCAGAGTTCGTATGCGCCCTGAATCTGTTCTTCGCGCGCTCCTTTCTGGGCCTTGGCGTTCTGGGCGGTTGCAGCATTCTGGACAGCCTGCGCCTGAGCAAGTTTGGCATCAATGTCAGGAGTATACAGAACTGCCAATGTGTCACCTGCCCGGACCTGTTGTCCCTCCTGTACGAAAATACGTTCAATCCTGCCTGGTACCTTACTGGAAACACGGTATTCACTTACCTCGGCCTGTCCCTGTATGTATTCAGGTTCGCTGTTACGGGCAGTCAGATAGCCGACAACGCATACAACTGCAATGACAGCTGCAAAACAGATCAGCGACACAGCTATGTTCAATCTCTGAACTTTGTCTTTTTCATCAGTCTCCTTCATATCCAAAATATGTTTCATTTCAACATTCCAATTGCCTGACGCAGATAGACATCGGCCATTATTCTTTCTATTGTAGCATCCACCTGCTCACTGTTGGCTTTAAGCCATGCTGTCTGAGCCGCCATCACAAGAGACGGTTCTACCACACCTTCAGAAAACCCGACATTGGCCACCCTCAGATTCTCGCTGGCACTATCCAGATTCTTTTCAGACATTGCCAGACGGGAATCACACTCTTTAATTTTCATTTCATACTGAGAGACCTGAAGGTTAACCTTTCCAATGGCATCGTCAAGCTGATACTGAGTCATCAGAACATCGCTTTTGGCGCGGCGGTACTTGTTCATTCCCTCTCCGAAATGGAAAAGCGGCAACTTGGCTACCAGCCCGACATTCCACATATCATTGAAATCATACTTGACACCGCCCCTGACCGATGGATTTGTCAGTACGTAATTGCCGGTAAGTGCCACTGTCGGAAGAAAATCAGCGCGGACAATACGAGCCTTTTCATTGTACATGTTAACAGCAAGGTCAAGACTCTTCAACTCGGTACGGTTTTCAATTATGCTTTCAGGCGTATAGGATACAGAGTCCTTGCTGACATACATAAGCTCGCAGCCCTCGTCAGCTACAGAAATGTCACTGTCAAGCGGCAGACCGCAAAGCTGGCACAGCAGCATTCGTGACAAGGCAAGACCGTTCAATGCTTTAACCTGTGACATCTGGGCCTCATTCAATCTGACACGGACAGACAAGACATCAGACTGGGTTGCAAGTCCTTCAGACTGCAACGCAACTATATTGTGTTCCATCTGCTCCAACAATTCCACATACTGGTCAGTCAGACGCAGTTTGACTGCCACAGACACAATCTGCCAATATGCCTCGTCAACTGCAAGAATGACTTTCTCATCTTCGCCCTGCATCTGGACCGATGCGAGCTCACGTGCATAATCGGTAACCTTATTATATGCGCGTATCTTGCCACCTACATACAGAGGCTGCTCAACGCTTACCATGCCCACATACACATTGTCCAGATCCACTGACAGGTTGTCAGCCAATTCCCCACCAATACGGTTCAACTGTTCTCTCACCTGCTCAGGTGTCAGATTCTCAACAAACTTCTGTATATCCTGTTTTGATACAAACTGACTGAGAATCTTAATGTCCGACAAATTGCTTGTCAGGACATCGGTCACAACGTTCTGAAAAGAATTACCAAGAGTTGAGACCTGCGACTGGGTTTCAGGACTCAAAAACGAAATATCTTCTGAATTATGCAGATAAAGCCCTGTAGCAGAGACCTTTGGCAGATAATTGGCAAAAGCCGCCTTCTTGTCATAAGTCGCCGCATTGACTTTCTCACGGGCTATTTTTGACTGGGAACTGTTCTCAAGAGCCTTGGTTCTGCACTCTTCGAGAGTAAGTGTTGTCTGCGCCGACAACGGCATGGCAAATGCCATTGAAACTGCAAATGATGCAAGAAATCCGTAGATTTTCATACTGTTTCCTATTTAACATACCTCTTGCAAAAACCGTGCCAGACCTTAAAATCCGACAGACAAAGAGATATATCCGATAGCAAGCGCCACAATAAGATTGACAAGTTTTGCCTTCAGCCAGCTGGAACGGCTCTCAGCAAGGAGCGGAAGTGAAGCATGTCCGTCCTGACTGACACAACTGGCAAGAAGTACCGGCATGGGTACCACTCCTGCAGCGAACATTGTGACGAACACAAGGTGAGGGCCAGACTCTGGAATAAGCCCCACCAGTGCCGCAAGCAGTATCATTATTGCCGTATTGTCACTTATCCATGCATTCAGGTCAAGGCTCTGCATCAGCAGACCGACAACAAAAACAGTTCCCGCAGTCCATGCCAGAATACCTGGCAGATGATGACATACTATGTGGTGCCACAGATGCTCCTCAACAAAATGGTCTTTGGCAAAGCAAAGGACTGCAATGAGAACCAGGCTTAGAATGGAGAACAGCCAATACATCCATTCTTCGGACAGAAGACTGAAAGATGTGCAGTCCGATTCGTCACCGCCTTCTTCAAGCAATCCCATAAGCAAAGCCGCTATGAACAGCAAAGTTCCAAGTATCAGCACGATACGTTTCCATCCGAAATGGCGGCATTCATGTTCATGTGCATGATTCACGTCTTCGGCATGTACCTCCATGGAATGGCACGTGTCATTTTCCGTGGCTCCCTTATGGAAGACATTGATGACAAGTCCTACCACCACTGCCACGACGAAAAGAAGAAGAAATATCCAAGCCGACTGCTCCGGGAACATGGCCAGCATGACAAAGGCCTCATCGCCGGACGATGCAATCATCATGGCTACAAGAGCACCGAAACTGATCATTCCGTGATTGTACATCGAGACACTGGCAAAGCCGCCCATACATCCCGGAACAGTCCCGAGGAAGGCGGACAGCAGGACCTGCCCCACCTTATGACGGCCCAGCTGTCCCATCATGCGTCCGCCGGACCTGAGGTTGAACACCTCGATGAGCATCATCATGATGATTACCAGTCCGGAAACCAGGATGGAAGTGCGCAGGCACTCGACAAGCAGATGAAATATCGTATCGGTTCTCATGTGTCAGTCTCTTCTCTGTTGTTTCAAAAGCACATACAGAATAACCGGAGCGCCTATTGCCGGAGTAATGGCATTCAGCGGAATCAGTCCGCGGTCGCCCGGCAGTGAACTGGCAAGGTTGCATACCAGCGCGACGGCAGCGCCCGAAAGCACCGTAACCGGCATGAGCCTGCGGTGGTCCGACGATCCCAGCATCAGCCTTGCAATATGCGGCACAGCCAGTCCTATGAACGATACAGGACCACAGAAAGCCGTTGTCACTGCAACCAGAAGACTGGTTGCAAGCAGAAGCATCAGTCTGGCACGTCTGACATTCACGCCCAGGTTCCTTGCGTACATGTCGCCCAGGAGCATGGCATTCAGCGGCTTTACCAGCAGCAATGCCACCAGCAGCCCGGCCAGAGCAAGACACGCGAACAGAGGCAGTCTGGAAAGGCTTACGCCTCCGAAATTGCCCATGCCCCACATTGTATAGGAATGCACCCCTTCGGCCGTCGAGAAGAAGTTCAGCAGCGAAATAAGAGCCGATGCCAGATAGCTTACCATAACGCCTGCAATGAGCAGTACGACAGGATTCTTGATTCTTGCAGACAGGGCGAGTATCAGTCCCGTTACAGCCATAGCGCCCGCCATAGCTCCGACAATGACGGAGACCGATGCCCCCAGGCTCATGGAGCCCATGCTCAGATTGCCTCCGAAGAGCATCATCACTATTGCTACGCCAAGACCGGCGCCTCCGTTTATGCCCAGGATGTCAGGCCCCGCCAGAGGATTGCGGAATGCGGTCTGCAGCATAAGGCCCGATGCCGACAACGCCGCACCGGCCAGCAGTGCGGTGACGGTTGAAGGAAAGCGCGATTCTAGTATTATGTAATCCCATGCGTCACTGCCGCTTCCGTGTCCGAAAACCACGCCGGCAGCCTTGCCGAATGGAATGTTCACAGGTCCGATGCACAAGCCTGCAGCCACGAGCAGCAGAATGGCAACGGCCAGTGCCGAACATACGGTCAGGCTTCTGGAAACAGGCTTGGTCATAACGCGTGCAAAGTTAGCAAATCTCCCATTTATGGATTACCTTTATGGCATCAAAACATTAAACTTAACTGACCAGATTATGAAAAGAAAACTTCTCATTGCTACAGCCGTCCTGGCTGTATTCGGCTGTCTGATTGCAAAGGCACAATTCGGCTTCGGCGCACCGCAGCAGCAGACCGATGCAAACGGTGACCCTAAAGGTCCCGATCTTGAGTACGTAGTACGCCTGAATGTCTCACTCGGACAGGCTTTCACGGTAGGCGACAACGGCAAGGGCACACGCACGGTCATTCCAATTACCGGCGGCACATTCAAAGGCAAGGACATTCAGGGTGAAATCCTTCCCGGCGGTGCCGACTACCAGATGCAGGTTGACGGCCGTACCGAGATTGAGGCCATATACTGCATACGTACCGATGACGGAGTGAACATACACGTACGCAACTGCGGCATCATCAAGATGGGCGGACAGGGAGGCATGTATTTCCGCTGCGCCCCGAAGTTCGAAGCCCCGAAGGACAGCAAGTACGCCTGGATGAACGAAAGCCTGTTCCTGTGCCAGCCAAGCTTTGGCGGTGCCGGCGGCGGCATCACCCTTGACGTCTGGAGAGTCAAATAAGGGCTGTTACCTGCGGTGACGGCGGAAACAGTTCTGCATTGTGCAGATACCGCATGAATAGGGAAGGAATCTTACATCCTTCCCTATTCCTATTATGCCGCTCACCGATTTCACGGGGAGCATAAGGCAGGAATCGTTAAGCTCTATGCCGCAGGGATTCTTTTCGGGAAAAAGGCTGAAAATATCGGGCTGGCATGAAACGTGCCAGTTGCAATAGCCCGGGCTGTAACGGTTTGTACGTTTCAGCCCCTGCGCATCGATTTCATTCTGAAGCACCTTTTCCATATAGTCGGCCGCCGATTCGACAATCTGGCTGCCCACGCAGTCGGCCACGTATGTACGGAACATGTCGTTCTGCGCTTCAATGCCTTTCATCCAGTCGTTATACTCGCGCCCCACCGTTGCCACAAAGACGGCAAAGCGGCGGGCTGTATTCAGCTGACGGCATATTATCTTTCCGGCGGCAAAACTTACAGGGCCGTCCGGACCGTCAATAATCAGACTGTCGGTGTCAAGGTCAATCCGCCCGTCAAAGAAATGGTATTCGAATTTCGGGTGCAGGACCGATGACGCCTGTTCCAGCATCTCCTTTGCGGTACTGACGGTTTCATTGTCAGGAGTCCTGTCAGAACCGTAGCCCATGAAGGACCATATTTCCTGCATGGGTATTTCAAGCTGGCTGAACGGAACCTCCTGATATGCCATAATGAGTTATTTTCCTGCTTCGGCCAGCAGATACTTCTTGAAATCGGCAAAATCCCTGGTCATGGGAACGCTCTGCTTGGTGCCCTTCATGAAGGCTGCAAGGCGTGCCGGAATCTCGACATCGGCACCGGTAATGGCATCGACCTTCTCCTTGAACTTGGCCGGATGCGCCGTCTCAAGGAACACGCCGGTCTGACCCGGCTTGAGCAGTTCCTTCAGGGCACGGTAGCCGCAGGCGCCATGAGGATCGAGCTGATAGCCGGTCTGCTGCAGACACTGCTTCATGGTCTGAGCTATCTGCTCATCGGTGTAAGTGGCACCGTCAATGTGTGCGGCAATGTTCTGATGGCTGCCGCCGTACAGGTCAAGCACACGGGCAAAATTGCTCGGATCGCCCACATCCATGGCATTGGCCAGAGTCTGTACCGATGCACGCGGACTGTACTTGCCCGTCTGCAGATACTTGTAGAATATGTCGTTCGCGTTGTTGGCTGCAATGAAATGCTTTACCGGCAGGCCCATCTCCCAGCCGAACAGGCCGGCGGTTATGTTGCCGAAATTGCCGCTTGGGACACAGATCACAAGGTCATCGGCCTTGCCCAGTTTCTTCATCTGTGCGTAGGCGTTGAAATAATAGAACGCCTGTGGCAGGAAACGTGCCACATTTATCGAGTTGGCCGATGTCAGCTTCATGGCCTGGTTCAACTGCGCATCCATGAAGGCGTTCTTGACCAAGGCCTGACAGTCATCGAACACGCCGTCAACCTCAATGGCGGTGATGTTCCTGCCCAGAGTGGTGAACTGGCATTCCTGTATGGGGCTCACCTTGCCTTTGGGGTACAGCACATAGACATGCACGCCCGGCACGCCGAGGAAGCCGTTGGCAACGGCGCTGCCGGTATCGCCCGATGTTGCCACCAGGACATTGACCAGCTGCTTTTCGTCTTTGTTGAAGTAACCCAGCAGACGGGCCATGAAACGCGCTCCGACATCCTTGAATGCAAGTGTGGGACCATGGAAGAGTTCCAGCGAGTATATGTTCTCTTCAACCTTCACGGCAGGAGTCTCAAAAGCCAGAGTGTCATAGACAATGCGCTTCAGATCCTGTTCGGGAATGTCTTCGCCGAAGAATGCCTTTGCCACCTCGAATGACATTTCCTGAAAGGACATGCCGTCAATGTTTTCAAAGAAGGAAGCAGGCAGCTTCCTGATCTGTTCGGGCATGTAAAGGCCACGGTCAGGAGCGAGTCCCTTGACTACCGCGTCACGCAGTGTGACATCGGGCGAGTTATGGTTTGTACTGTAGAATTTCATATATAGTTGAATTTATTATCTGTTTGCAACGCTCATGATATCGGCAAATACACCGGCTGCCGTAACGCCGGCACCGGCACCGTATCCCTGAATGAGCATAGGCGATTCCTTGTAACGTTCGGTGGTAAGCAATATGATGTTGTTGCTTCCCTGAAGTATGTAGAACGGATGGTCTTCTTCAACCTCGACCAGCCTGATGCTGCCCTTGCCGTTTTCCAGTTTTGCCACGAAACGCAGACACCTGTGCGACTCTGCGACTCTCTGGCGACGCTCCTCGAAAGCCTTGTCAAGCGACGGCAGATTCTTCCAGAAGTCTTCAAGGCTGCCTTCCAGCATCTGTTTCGGAACGAAATCATCGGCCTGGACATCGGCCTGCTCCAGACGGTAGCCGCTTTCACGGGCCAGTATGACCAGTTTGCGCAGTACATCCTTGCCGCTCAGGTCAATGCGCGGATCCGGTTCGCTGTACCCCTTTTCCTTTGCCAGACGTATAGCCTCGCTGAAGGGGACATCGGCACTTGCCGTATTGAGAATGAAGTTGAGCGTACCGCTCAGGACGGCCTCGAACTTGAGAATACGGTCACCGCTTGCTATCAGGTCATTTATGGTGTTGATTATGGGAAGTCCGGCACCGACATTGGTCTCGAACAGGAATTTGACGCCGCGACGGCGGGCAATGCGCTTGAGTTCGGCATAGTCGTCGTACTTTTCGGATGTGGCAATCTTGTTGGCTGCCACGACCGATATGTTATGGTCCAGGAAATCCCTGTACAGGCCGGCCACCTGGGCATTCGCGGTGCAGTCAACGAAAACGGAATTGAAGATGTTCATTCCAATCACCTCGTCGCGCAGACGGCTTATGTTGCTGGCCGGAGCGTTCTCCAGCTGCTGGCGCCAGTTGTCGAGCGATATGCCCTCGCGCGTGAACATGGCCTTGTTTCCTCTGGCTATGCCCACGACGTTCAGTTTCAGACCGCGCTCCTGCATAAGCTTTTCACGCTGCGAACGTATCTGCTCAAGCAGGCTGTTCCCGACCGTTCCCACTCCGCATACGAACAGGTTCAGCACCTGATACTCGGACAGGAAGAACGAATCGTGGATAAGGTTCAGGGACTTTCTCAGAAGCCTTTTCTCAACCACGAACGATATGTTTATTTCTGTAGCTCCCTGGGCACTTGCAATGACATTGATACCGCCGCGTCCCAGCACGCTGTACAGCTTGCCGCTGGTACCCGGGTTCTGCTTCATGTTTTCACCCACTATGGCCACAGTGGCCAGGTCCATCTGACAGGAAATGGGGTCTATGGCACCCAGCGAAATCTCCTTTTCGAATTCCTGCGAAAGAACGCTGACCGCAGTCCCGGCATCGTCATTGCAGACACCCACCGAGATGCTGTTCTCGCTTGAAGACTGGCATACCATGAACACGCTTATATTGCTGTCGGCCAGCGCCTTGAACATACGCAGACTGATACCTGCCACGCCCACCATGCCAAGTCCGTGCATGGTAACGAGAGCCGTGTCGTTTATGCTTGAAATGCCCTTGATGGGCTTCGAGTTCTCCGGCAGACGGCTTACAATCTCAGTGCCGCGGGCCGACGGATTGAAGGTGTTCTTTATGAGAATGGGAATGTTCTTCTGATACACCGGATATATTGTAGGCGGATAGACAACCTTGGCACCGAAGTTGCACAGTTCCATTGCCTCGATGTAACTCAGCTGGTCTATGGGATAGGCCGATGTTATCACGCGGGGATCGGCCGTCATGAATCCGTCCACATCGGTCCATATTTCAAGGACGCTGGCATCAAGTGCAGCGGCAAGAAGTGCGGCGGTATAGTCCGAACCGCCACGGCCCAGATTCGTCGTTTCGCCGGTCTGAGCATCGCTGGATATGAATCCGGGAGCCAAAGACCTGTGCGGCAGACTGGCGAAGGCTTTGCCGATAAGGCTGTATGTCAGGTCACGGTCAATGGTATGGCTGCCCTGACGGTGTTCGGTCTTGATGAACTCGCGTGAATCGAACAGCACAATGCCGTCAATGAGCTGTGCCACAATCTGCGACGAAAGACGCTCGCCGTAGCTTACAATAGTGTCAAGAGTATGCTGTGACAGGTCACGCAGCAGGAACAGTCCGTGCATGATGTCCGACAGTTCGTCAAACAGCCCGTGAATACCGTCAAGTGCCAGGCTCTGACGTTCCGGTGCCACCACGTCGCGTACCATCTGTTCGTGGCGGGCAAGCATGGCGGTGACTTCGGCCTCGAACTGACGCTCGCCGCGTGCTGCCATCCCGGCTGTCGCAATAAGCTTGTCTGTGATTCCGCCAAGGGCTGAAACCACCACTATCACATCGTCCTGCTGTGATTCCACAATCTGCTTCAGACTGGATATGCTCTCCTTTGAACCTACCGACGAGCCTCCGAATTTGAGTACTTTCACGTGTGTCTGTTTTTTATTAAAGTACAAAATTACTGGTTTTTGGGCAGACACCGTCAGACAGCACCATTTTTTTACACCCTGATTCCGGTCATGGTCCGGAATACAGATATTATCCGTATATTCGCATAACGATACAGAAAGCATGAAACTGATAGACAAATACCTGCCATCCGATTACAGCGACACTGTCTCCAAGAGGATAAAACCGGCGGAACCGTTGTCATCAGACTATATATTCGAGGAAATGTTCTGCAACTTTCCCCGGCCTGTGGCGTGGCTTTTCAAATTGCGGAACGCCATTGTAAAGCCTTTTGGCCTGCAGGGTGGCAGTGGATTCAGGAACCTGGTGACCGAGAAGAACGACGAGGAAATCATAATCAGCAAGAACGACAGGCACCTGTGCTTCCAGGTCGGCATCTATTGTTCACGGCCTGAAGACGGCTGGCAGGATGCATCGGTCACCACTGTCGTGAAATTCAACAATTTACTTGGCAGAATATACTTCATCGGGATTTGGGTGTTCCACAAGATTCTGGTAAAGAGTCTGTTCCGGAGAACATTGACACGTGCCCGGCAAACAACATAAAAGATTGAAACAATGGAAAATATCAGAGAGTATAATATCCGATTGGAAGAACCTGCCGACTGGCAGGAAGTGGAGAACCTTACAAGAGAGGCATTCTGGAATGTATATCGTCCGGGCTGCCTGGAACATTTCGTGCTGAACAGATACCGCAGCAATCCGGATTTCATCCCGGAACTTGACCTTGTGATGGAATTAGGCGGCCGGATTATCGGCCATGTAATGTATTCCCGCGCAGAGCTCACATCGGACAGCGGCGATGTCCTGCAAGCCTGGACATTGGGTCCTATAAGCATACATCCCGACTGGAAGCGGAAAGGTTACGGCCTTGAATTGCTCAAGTTCTCATTGGAAAAGGCCCGCGGAATGGGAATCGGAGTGCTTTGTTTTGAAGGCAACATTGATTTTTACGGAAATGCCGGTTTCGTGCTTGCCAGCAGCCTTGGCATTCATTATCACGCAGAACCCAAGGATGATCCGGTACCTTATTTCCTTGCACAGGAACTGGTTCCCGGTTACCTTGGCGGCAGGGATTGGACGTACTGCCCTCCGAAAGGTTATTTTGCTGCCGATGATGACCCGGAAGGCTTTGAGCGCTATGAGTCCGCTTTTCCCGCTAAAGAGAAGCATTTCCTGGAAGGACAGCTGCCCCAGTTCTGCCAAAGCTGCGGTATGCCCATGACATCCGATGACGTATGCGGCACCAATGCTGACGGCAGCGCCAACTTTGATTACTGCAAGTACTGTTACAAGGACGGCGATTTCACTGACAAGGTGTCAATGGAGGAATACATAGAAATGTGTTCGCAGTTCGGTGCTCAGGCCGGGATGACGGACGAACAGATGAGAGAACATTGCCGGATGCTGTTCCCCATGCTGAAACGCTGGAAGAAAAAATGAGCATGCAGATATTGGAAACAGAAAGACTGATTCTCAGGCCCTGGCGCGAATCCGATGCCGGAACGCTGTTCAAGTATGCATCGGACCCGGACGTGGGCCCGCGCGCAGGTTGGCCGCCGCACCGGTCCGTAGAGGAAAGCCTGGAACTGATAAAGACCGTTTTCTGCGGCGAAGGCATGTGGGCTGTGGAACTGAAGGAGACCTCCGAGGCCATAGGCTGCGTGGGGTATCTTCCATCATCAGCGTCAAACCTTGACATAGCGGATGACCAGTGCGAGGTGGGCTATTGGATTGCCAAGCCATACTGGAACAAGGGAATCTGCACCGAAGCCATGCGGGCCGTTGTCGATTACTGCATCAAAACAAAAGGATTCACAGTACTGTGGGGCGACTACTTTCCCGAGAACCCGGCGTCCGGCCGGGTGATGGAAAAGTGCGGATTCACTGACACCGGCAGGGAAGAGCTCTGCCCCACCCTTGAAGTCGGTGCCGACAAGCCGGTCAGGGTAATGCGGATGGACTGCCCCATATGAAGGATACAGAATCGAATATCTGTCAGATAGCGGTCATCAAGGACGGCCGCCTTGTCCTGTCAGAAACATATCACGGCTACTCGAAAAATGCCTGCTGCCACATAGCATCTGCAACAAAGAGTATCGCGGTTGACTGGCACTCCAATATTTTGCTTATTCCCATCGGATTACGAGCATTTTTCAGTAATTTTACCATCAGATGACAGGATTACAAAATACCGCAACAATAATGGATAAATAATCGAATAATAATCTACATAATCATGAAGTCAGAAGAAATCAAGAATCTATTCGACCAGTTCGAATCCATTGCATGCGAGTATGATGGCGTGGAATGCTGGAGTGCCCGCGAATTGTGCGGTCTGCTTGGATATGCCAAGTGGGAACGGTTTGAAGGCGTGATAGCAAGAGCTAAAGAAGCTTGTGAGAATGCAGGAGTCAATCCTTCAGACCATTTTCCCAGCGCCGGGAAAATGGTCGAACTTGGAAGTGGTTCCATACGCGAAGTCACGGACTATATGCTCACCCGTTACGCCTGCTACCTTATAGCTCAGAATGGTGATCCCCGCAAGCCGGAAATATCATTCGCCCAAAACTACTTTGCCGTACAGACACGCATAGCAGAGACCGTTGAACGCAAGGTATTGGAATATGAGCGCGTAAAGGCACGTCAGAAACTGGCAGAGACAGAAACGTGGTATTGTTCCAGAGCAACTTCCCGCTATTTGATTTATGGAATAAGAACAACATAAGGTGCAAATGAATATCGCACAAAAGCTTCAATATCAAGGCCGTCTCTGGCCGTTATCTGCCTTCAACCGTGAGTTCCTGCCTGAAGAAGAACTGAATACCTCGGGCGCTTATCAAGGTCCTAAGTACTGTAGTTATGAAAGCAAGGCATTGAGTGA
>JAKSIR010000140.1 GCA_024398695.1 Bacteroidaceae bacterium
CGTTTACAACTCCGTTACAACATTTTTCTTTGTGATATGGTACAATAGAGCAGTAAGGCGGTGAACTCTGTGTCTTTTATCCTGTTGGTTGAGGATGATGATTCGATTCGTCAGATCACATCCATGCATATTCAGTTGGTGGGTCACGAAGTGTTTGAGGCGGAGAATGCACAGGTAGCTCGTCAAATGATCAGTGAACACAAACCTGATCTTGTTTTGCTTGACATCATGATGCCTGGTGAAGATGGATTTTCTTTGGGCGAATATCTGATTGAACAGAAGATTCCGGTTATCTTCTTGACAGCCAAGACTGCTGTGCCGGATCGTGTCCGTGGGCTGCGTATGGGAGCGGAGGACTATGTGCTCAAACCATTTGAACCAGCGGAACTAATCGCACGAATCGAAAATGTATTGAACCGGCATAGCCCTCATGATGCTATCTGGGAAAAGAAGAATCTGAGAATCGACTTTGAATCAAGGCGTTTGTGGAAAGACAATCAGGAGATTATCTTGACAACAATGGAGTTTGATCTGCTGGCAAAGCTGATCCAGAGTCACAGTACAGCCATCAGCAGAGAAGCCTTGTTGAATGCTGTGTGGGGATGGCAATACACCGGCGAGACGCGGACAGTTGATGTCCATGTACAGAGAATCCGCCGAAAAATCGGTGCAGAATGGATCGAAACAGTGTATAAGTATGGCTATCGTTTCAGGGAGGACACATGAGAAAAAAGATAACGCTGGCCATGCTGCTGTTGGTGGTTCTGATCTTGCCAACATCACTATATCTGATGGTCACTCAAAGTTTTGACCAAACCGTCAGCCGAACAGAGCAGATTTCTCTGCGTGAGGAGGCAGCCATTGCCCGTGCGCTGATTACCGAGATCAAAAGCAACGGGCAGAACACCTATACCTCGGCACTGACTGCTGCGCAGACGATGCAGCAGCGATATGGATCGCAGGATATCTCGCTGGTGTTGTTGTACAATCAAAAGCCTATGCTTGGAGCAAGCCTTCCGAAAGAAGCTGACATTTCGGGATTGACAGACACGAAAACGCGGTCCATATATCTTTCATCCAATACACAAATGCTTTATATCGCACACCGGTTGAACGAGAATGTTGTGCTGTTCATTGCTTCAGATGTGTCAGCTCTGTACAGGGACCATGAGCAGCAACTGACTTATGCAGCCATCGTGTGCAGCATTGGGTTGTTGCTTGCTGTGGTGATTGCGACTCTGATTGCCGGAGGAGTGACAAAGCCGCTACGATCTTTGGTGTATTCAGCAAATGCATTGCGAGACGGAAACGGAACGATCAATCTTCCCAAACCACGAAATGATGAAATTGGTGCATTGGCATCTGCCTTTGGTGCTATGGCGGAGGCCGTTGACAAGCGCGAGCAAGAACTGGCCGATCAGACAGAAAAGAAGCAGGAATTGATCGATGCACTTGCTCATGAAATGCGTACACCGCTGACCTCGATTGTGGGAGCAGCCAGGCTGATACAGAAGAATCCTGAACATACCGGCAAGATGTCTGACATGATTGTCCGAGAAGCCATGCGTCTGTCCACGATGGATAATGATCTGATGCGTTTGACACAGATGAATCATGAACAGCCCGTATATACATGTTTCTCATCCAAAGAAATGGCTAAGGAAGCCGCAACCGTGTATGATGATGTACTTATCTCCGGTGATGACGGTGAATTTGTCGGAGACAGAGATCTCCTGATCCAACTGCTGCGAAACCTGATCAATAACGCTATCCGCAGTGATACGAAGCAGCTGGTTCAGGTCATACTTCATCCGGATGGTTTTTCTGTGACAGACAATGGACGCGGTATGACAGAAGACCAAATAGCCCATGCTTTGGAACCATTCTGGAAAGCCGACAAAGCACGCACGAGAAAACATGGCGGCGCTGGGCTTGGGTTGTCTTTGTGTGCAAAGATTGCTGAACTGCATCAGGCCGATCTTTTGATTGACAGCAAACCTGATCGTGGTACGACCGTGAGATTGCAATTTACAACTCAGTTACAACCCGTTGAAGACTCTGAAACATGAAATCCGTATCCTTGTATTCGAAAGGAGGCGATTCCATGAAGATGAATCACCTTATCAAGAAAGCTGCTGCACTCCTTTTGGCAGTGGCAATGCTTCCCGTTTCTGCGTTGGCTGTGACCGAGGATACGGTCATTGATGTGCCTGATGTCACACTGGACACAATCGACACAGCTGCCGCAACCGTTTCGTATCTGCCCGATGCCAGCTACTATGCTGACTACGGCGATTATCAGCCGGAATGGGCGAATTCCGATGAATATGTGGAACTGCCCAATGATGGTGAATGGTTCACTACCGGTGATCTGATGCGGGAGCCTTGGCTGACTGCCGGAGAACAGCGGCGTGCTGTCCACTTGCAGGAACAATACGAGAAGGGCGAGATTGCCTACACTGGCGAATCTGTATTGAACAAGATGACAGATGTGATCGTCGGTGTGTACGCATTGAACCCTGATGACTATGACGGCGAAACCATGTTTGTGCTTTTGCCCGTGTGCTGCCTGAGTGACGATATGCTGCTGGCAATTATTGATGCTTTTCACCAGGCAGGACAGCCTTTCGATCCTGCTGCGTTGAATTACCGCAACTGCATGCGCGGCGGTGG
>JAKSIR010000141.1 GCA_024398695.1 Bacteroidaceae bacterium
CGGTACTATTTCTGGCAGTGACGGTGTTCTGGAACGCGGGCATGGGGTATATACGGGTTCACTCGAAATCGTGAATTATCCAATGGTCACCTTTTCGCTCAGGAGTATGACTTAATACCCGGTTTTTTTTTGAAATAAAACGTAATTAATAAAATAAAATATATATTTGCAGTTGCCCAACCAACTTGAAGACGGTTCTTCGAACTGGTTGAAAGTAAGGTAGGGTGACATATTTAGACGTTACTTGACGTTTATCTTCTGGATACAAACTTCGCAACTTTGATTTCAGAAAGAAGATAGCGCAACGGGAGCGTCCACAGGTGGTGACTGTTCAGTCATCCGCGTCATCGTTGTGGCGTGGAGTTTACTGCATATCATCCCAGGCGTGGGCTAGCTGCGTTGCTTATCCTTTCTGAAGGGCAGCGAAGGCCTGTATCTGGGATGAGCGAGAGTAAGACTCCCACGTCTTTTTTTTGTATCCGTTCGGAAAGGGGTGCGCCGGGCACAAAATGAACACCGATGAAACAATTGACAAATTGCGACAGACGTTCAAGCTACCGCGCTCCTGTGAGTAAACTTGTTACAGTCAATCTTTCCAGATCCATTCTCAATGCTTCTACAGGTCAGGGGTATGGTGATAATTATACAGATTACGGAGACGATTGATTATGAGACGGAACATACAATTTATGGTGTGCACAATAGCTGCAGCCATATCGGTTTTCCTGTTGTCGCTTGCCTGTTCAAAACAGCCTGATTTGTTTGACGACAGTGGTGATATTAAGGCTGTTTTTATAGCCGACAGTTTTGCTCCTGGAGAGACAACTACAAAAACGGTACTTGAAGGTACGGAATTCACCTGGGCTGCCAATGATACCGTAGGAATATATCCCAACTCCGGCTCCCAGATATTCTTTGAAATGACCCAGGGTGCCGGAACCGGTTCCGCTGTGTTCGATGGCGGCGGGTGGGCATTCCGCAACGGTGCCACATATTACAGCTATTATCCGTTTATTGCCGATTTTCATCTTGACAGGACACAGATACCGGTCTCATTCAAAGGACAGCGTCAGAATGGTCTGTCAAGTCTGGATCATTTCGGTCAGTTTGACTATATGTATGCCGATGCCGCCAGTGTGCGGGACGGTGTGATTACGTTCAACTATCACCACCTGTGCTGTGTGATAAGAGTAACCGCCACTCTTGAGCCAGGAACATATCGCCAGTTGACCATTACAGCACCTGACAGCGCATTTGTACAGAAAGGATTTTTTGACCTGACATCAGATGCCCCGGCAATCCAGGCCGCTGAATCCGGCTGTGAACTGACAGTCGTACTGGACAATTTTACCGTCAATACCAAACAGGAAGTCAGAATATATCTTGTGTCTGCACCTGCCGCCCTGTCAGGCAAAGAAATCACGGTAAGCATTCTTGATTCAGAAAAGAAACAGTATGACTGCAAGAAAACTCCATCGAAGGACTATGCTGCCTCCGGAATATACGGACTCACTTGTTCCACGTGGACAGAAGTTCCCCAAAGTGTGGGAATTGCCATTGATGGCTGGGCCGATGGAGGGCACTACTCCGGCGGTGCTGAATAAATGATTAAAACCACTAATCTTTTATATTATGAGAATAAGACAATTTATGCTTCTTTCCACATTGCTCATGATAGCGGGATGCGCGGAAGAACTTCCAGTTGGTAATACTGGACTTGATGAATCGGGAATGATACCCCTCAACATTGAGGGACGAATAAACCAGACAGCCACAAAAGCAAATGCCCAGGGCTTTGTCAATAAGGATGCCGTGGGACTGTTTGCAGTCAACTATCTTGAGGGCAACACCGTTGCAGGCACGCTTGTGCCGGAGGGCAATCAGGCCGATAACGTAAAGTACATCTTTGATGAGACCAATTTCAAGTGGAATCCTGTCAGAGCGGTGTATTACAAAGACATCAACACCCATGCAGACCTGTATCTGTACTATCCGTATCAGGCTTCAATTTCTGATGTGAATGCAGCCGGATTCGAGGTGAAAAAAGACCAGAGCGCTGCCGCTACTGCCACGGAACTGAGCGGTTACGAGGCATCAGACTTCCTGTGGGGCAAGGGCGAGGACATTACCCCGTCGCAGACGGCAGTAGCAATCAAACTCAGTCACAAACTGGCAGCAGTCCAGGTTGCCCTTGCCATGGGAACGGGCTTTGAAGATGGAGAGTTCGAGAGCCTGGAAAAGAGCATCATCCTTACCGGCACCACCCGCAAGGCCACCATCGACTATGCAACAGGCAATGTAACGGCTGTAGGTAATCCGCAACTTGACGGCATTGTGATGTGTCCGCAGGGTGACGGCAGCTGGCGTGCCATTGCCATACCGCAGACTGTTGCCGCCAGCACGCAGCTTTTCGCCATCACCGTGAACGGTGTGTCGTACAAGTTCAGCCAGACATCGGCCGTCACCTACCAGAGCGGCAAGCAGACCGACTTTACCATTACAGTAAGCAAGAAGAGTCCTTCCGGCGAATATGAGTTCGCTCTTACCGATGTTCAGATTAACGACTGGACCGAAGACAAGAATACCCACGGCGGCGAGGCCCGCCAGTACTTCGTGGTCAATGTCACCGAGCCCGGAACCCTTGGCAAGACCATCAAGGC
>JAKSIR010000142.1 GCA_024398695.1 Bacteroidaceae bacterium
GGTGCGTTGAACAAGGCTCTTGAAACTGCACGGAATTTTAAAGCGGCTGGCATTGCTGTCGAAATTATCAGCCAGTGCACAGGCCTAACTTTGGACCAGATTGCCAGCCTGTAAGCATCATACTGCAAAAAAAATCCCGGAGCCCAAAATGATGTGGACCCCGGGATTGTTATGTAAAAGTGTGAGATTACTTTCTGGTGCGGACTGAGTCAAGGAAGTCTGTCATCTTCTTGAGGTTCTCTTCAGAGTACATGCCCATTCCGTGACCGCCCTGGGGCTCGCGCAGGATGTAGCTCTCGATTCCAACCTTCTGCATCTGGTCATACAGATACTGGCTTGAGCATGAAGGAACTATGAAGTCTGCATCGCCGTGGAAGATGTATGCCGGAACGTCGTTCTTGTCAAGATAGCCGCTGGCTGAAAGAAGTAGGAAGTTGTCTTCGTTGCCAATCTTTGGAAGGCCGAGAATCTGTTCTTCGGGGGTGTTGCCCGGGCCGCCGAATGACATGGCGTTGCCGCAGTCCATCTGAAGCAGTTCTGTAGGACCGGACCAGTCGCAGACGGCATTCACATAACTTGATTCCTTGGTATAGGCACCCAGACTGCCCTCGATGTCGTATTCGGCCTTGTTCAGCTTGGCAACCTTGACGCCGTTTGACATGGCGCATACAGTTGCAAGATGACCGCCTGACGAGAAGCCTGAGGTTGCAATGAATGAAGTGTCTAACTTGTATTTCTTGGCGTTGCCGCGGATGAAACGGATAACGGCCTTGATGTCGTTGATCTGTGCAGGCCACTTGGCATCGGCTATGGCACGGTGGTTAGGAGTTACTACTGCGTAACCGGCCTTGAGCAGGGCTGCACAGATGGTGTTGATGTCGGCAGCACCCTTTGAGTTGTTCGAGCCCCATGCGCTTCCATAGATATGAACCACTACCGGATAGCTGTCCTTGACTTCCTTTGGAAGATAGATGTCAAGCTTGTGGTAGACCTGGTCGTCGCCTACGTAGTCAATGTCGGAGAACTTTTCGGAATATTCGGCCTGTGTCTGTGAAGACTGGTCACCGCCAAGTCCGGCAAAACCGCCGCCCATAGGAGGCATTCCGCCGCCAAAACCGCCAAACCCGCCACCGGGGAACTGTGCGAAACCAGTCAGTGAGGTCATGACTGCCGCAATTAAAAGAAGATTCTTTTTCATAAATATTGAATTGGTTAATGTTGTTTTTTCTAATGTTATCCGGTCCGTTCCACAAAGTTAAGCAAACATGGAGGAAAAACACTACTTTTGTCACTGCAATTTCAATACAGGCACATGATTCAGATTCAGGACACGATAGTATCGTTTGACGTGATAACGGGACAGTTCTGCTGTGATCTGGCGAAATGTCATGGCGCATGCTGTGTGGAGGGTGATGCCGGCGCTCCTGTAACGCCACAGGAGATAGCGCAGATAGAGGAACTGCTGCCGGAAATCGCGGATATGCTGTCTCCATCGGCCCATAAGGTAATTGAGGAGCAGGGAGTGGCTTATTCTGACCCTGAGGGCGAGCTGGTCACATCGATCGTTGACGGCAGGGACTGCGTGTTCACCGTGCACGAGGGCGGCAACTGCTACTGTGCCATTGAAAAGGCCTTTCTTGAAGGCCGATGCTCTTTCCGCAAGCCGGTATCGTGCCACTTGTACCCTATCAGAGTGAAGAGGTTGGGACAGTACTGGGGCTTGAACTATGACCGCTGGGATGTGTGCCAGCCGGCTGTAATCAAGGGCCGCAGGCTGGGACTGCCTGTGTACAGGTGCCTCAGGGAACCGCTCATACGCCGCTTCGGTCAGGAGTGGTACGACGAACTGGAACTGACCGTACAGGAACTGAAGAAACAGAACGTAATATGATATTGAAAAGAATTGCACTTTTTGGCGTGCTCGCCCTGTCGCTGGCGGCCTGCTCGGACCAAAGCTACAGACAGCCGCTTTTCGGAGGTATGAAAGGCCGTGTCCGTGAAGTCAGGATGTACCATATACTGCCTGAAGAGTGGCGCATGAATTCCATTCCGGATACTGTAATGTACATCAATGTTTCCGCCTATGACATATACGGGAATGAAATACTGTCAGTTCTCATGGACAGCGCCGGCCGCATACAGTCACAGGCGGAGAGCATGTTCGAAAACGGTGTGTGTGTAAGAAGCATACAGAAGAACGGAGCGAACCGTACCGTAGCTGAAATGCGCCTGGTCTCCCATGAGAATGGCCTGTCGGTCTATGACCAGAAGAGGGGTGGCAGGACCGAACGTCTGGAAGTCAGGGAGAAGAAGCGTTTCGGCAAATACACGTCCCGGGTGACCTTGGACGGACGCGTTTCAATGGTCAGTACAATCACGACCGATGCCAGCGGCCTGCCGGTCGAAGTTGTCACGGTGGATGCATCGGGAAAGGAGACCGTTCAGAAAAACACGTATTCGGCCGACGGTGACATTATTGAGAAGCATATTCTGAAGGAAAACGGCACACGTGACGATGTCACTACCACCCAGTATGTTCGTTTTGACGATAAGGGCAACTGGATTGAAGCCCGTACCTTCAATCGCATCGGCATGACCAACGAATATCTGCTCCGCGAGATAGAATACTGGGACTGACGGATTACCGCACCC
>JAKSIR010000143.1 GCA_024398695.1 Bacteroidaceae bacterium
GCTTGATGCGATGTAAGTCCCCGATGCTGTTTCCCGGACCTTCTTTTATTTTGCTGCGCAAAAGGCCGGGTTTCAGCCGGATCGCCGATAGCGATTCCACTGGCTTGATGCGATGCCTACAAATACGGTGCAAAAACGTACCCTTGTGCAGGCTTACTCCAGACTGTCGATATAATCACCGTAGCGGTCAAGGAATTCCTCGTAGGACCGTTCCACAGCGGCTATATGCTCCTGGGAATAGTAGCTGGAATCACTCTCCATATACTGTCTTGTATTTCCAATCTGCCAGTTCATGACTTCGTCTCTTATGAAGCCTGTGCATTGTTCCTTTGTATCGCCACCGAAATTGTCAAGCAGCCATTTGCCGTTTTCATTGACCATGACAAGGTTTATGGACTCTGTGTAATCTGACAGGACTCCATCAAACACAATGCCATAGGACAGTTCCAAGAAACAGCTGTCTTCCGCTGCATCGGTAACCATGACGCTTCTGACCGGTCCTACTGTGCCGTCCTGACCCGTGACAAAGTATGCGAGGAACTCGTCCGAGCCCAAATCGATTTCCCAATGCGGAACTTCCCATGCAACCGCCAACGCATTGTACAGGTCTTCTGTCATTAAGGGCTGCGCTTCGGCAGTGACTTTCGCATGGTCAGGAATGAAGGCGAATGCACGCTGCGCTGCATGAATCACCGTTGAATCGGTCAGAGCAATGCAGTATTGTTCAGCCTGAGCTTCCAATACGGTCGTATCCGGCTGTTCAGTCTGTGCCGTATGCTGTCTGTAGCGGCTGCCGCACGCGGACAGGACAAGACACGCAGACAGGTATAATGCAAGGTTTCTCATAATCCGGTCAGACACCGCCGAATGCGGAGTAGCCGCCGTCAACGGGAATTATCACACCGGTAACGAAAGCTGAAATGTCGCTCAGCAGATAAAGCATAGTGCCGACAATCTCCTCGGGCTCCCCGAACCGGTGGGTCGGAGTATTGGCAATTATCTTCTTTCCGCGCGGCTTGAGCTGGCCGGTCTGCTCGTCGGTCAGCAGGAAGCGGTTCTGGCTTGTAAGAAAGAATCCCGGAGCAATGGCATTGCAGCGTATGCCCGTCTGGGCAACGTGAACGGCATACCACTGGGTGAAGTTGTTGATCGAGCCCTTGGCTGCCGAGTATGCAGGAATCTTGGTGAGCGGCCTGATTGAGTTCATCGACGAGATGTTGAGCACATTTCCCTTGCCGGCTTCAATCATATCGGTAGTGAACACCATGGTGGGCAGAAGCGTGCCTATGAAGTTAAGGTCAAACACGTCATGGAATCCGGCCATGTCAAGACCATAGAACGTGTCGGCAGGATTGTCGTCTTTTGACATCTGCTCAACCTTGCAGGTTGCCTTGGGCGAATTGCCGCCGGCGCAGTTTATCAGAATGTCGATTTTTCCCAATTCATTATTTATCTGCACTTTGGCCTGTTCCAGCTGAGCCTTGTCGGTCACGCTGGCCGATATGCCTATGCACTTTATTCCGAATTCCGCTGCAATGGCCTTAGCCTTGTCGGCAGTGGCAGGATTGCGGCCTATTACGGCAAGGTTGACACCTGCCTCGGCAAGTCCGCGTGTAAGAGCCATTCCTATCACACCGAAGCCGCCTGTAATTACGCAGTTGCGGCCTTTCAAATCATCAAATGAGTATTTCATATCCGAATTATAATTTTTGGCAAATATAAGAAGCTGTTTCGGAATATAATAGTGTTATTTACGATATAAAAGCAAGAAAGCATTCACAAATTGCCTACCAGAGCCAGACCTTCGGAGAACTGTCTTACCATATCATATTTTGGAGTGATGACAGTTTTCCCATCCTGATTCATGTAACCCTTTGTATGGGACGGATTCAACTTGTAAACGCAATTTTTGAGAAAGAATCTGTGAGATAAAGGTTTATACGCAGGTTCAAGGAAGATGTCAGGAAGAAGGTGGATGAGATGATTCTTATGGATTACAGTCCCGAGCAGATAGTGGGAGTATGCCGCAAGCAGGGTATCAAGATGGAGCCTTGAGAAAGAGGCGGGGTACAATCCCGAACAGGATTGACATCTCCGAAAGACCGAAAATCGTTGACAGGAAGACTGGGAAAGTATGGCTCAGGAAGCTTGAGAACCCAACCGCTGCTGAAGCTACCGAACAGATCATCGGCATCCTCGAATGCCTCAAACAGTATGACCTCGTGAAGACCATCACCGCTGACAACGGCTTGCAGTTTGCAGAACACGAACGCGTTTCCAGGGCTACAAGTGTGGGGTTCTTCTTCGCCAGGCCATACCACTCCTGGGAGCGCGGAGCCAACGAAAACACCAACGGACATATTCGTCAGTATATCCCCAAGGGCTCGGACTTCACGAACATCACGCAGGGGTTTCTCGAAGAAGTTGAGCGCAAACTGAACGAAAGACCGAGGAAGAGACACGGTTTCCTCTCACCCAATCAGGTGTTCAACAAATCGACTGGACTGGATGCAAGGGTGTTTGTGTAAACCACAACTGATGTTGTTAGGGCCTGAGGTGCACCCCAAAAGTTGGACAAGAAACTTTAGGGTATGAGTTAC
>JAKSIR010000144.1 GCA_024398695.1 Bacteroidaceae bacterium
GGCCGCAGTACGCGAGCCCGAACAGCTTGACCTGTTCACTGACTACGAGGCGCTGGAACAGCAACGCAAGGCGGAACAGAAAGCTCTTGAACGCGAGCACCGCATGCAGAAAACCCTGCTTGACATAAAGAAGAAATATGGCAGGAACGCCATACTCAAAGGCCTGAACTTTGAGGAAGGCGCAACCGCCATTGAACGCAACGGACAGATAGGAGGACACAAGGCATGACAGACAATTACGATGACATAATAAACCTGCCGCATCACGTATCGGCCAATCACCCGCCCATGTCTATGCATGACCGGGCCGCACAGTTCGGCTCGTTCCAGGCACTGACCGGACGCGACACATCGGCAATATCGGACCCCGCAATGACAGAAAAACCGCATTACAACGTAGTGGCTGCCGTAGTTTTCAAGGACGGCAAGTTTCTTTGCACCCGCAAAGGTCAGACCAGATACCCCTACACCACCCTGAAATGGGAGTTCCCAGGCGGCAAGATCGAGGCCGGCGAGACACCGCAGCAGGCTCTTCAGCGCGAACTTGTCGAAGAAATGGACTACCATATAAAGGTAGGGCGCCACCTGATAACCGTCAGCCACGAATATCCTGACTTCAGCATTACCTTATCGACCTACCTGTGCACCCCCATCAGCACCGGTTTCAAGCTGAAGGAACACACCGACTGCCGCTGGCTGCCCAAAGAAGACCTGGCAACCCTTGACTGGGCCAACGCCGACGCCGACATAATCAGCCTGCTCATGCAACAGCCCGAATAGCCCGTATGACCGCAACCCTATCATTCATACAACAGACCTTTGACCGCTTCAATGCACTTTGCTTTGAAGGGGCGCTTCCACCCATACCAATCGTTCTGACCAAAGCAAGGACCTTCCTTGGAAAGGTGGAATACAGGGGAGTACGCGGTCTGTTCGGGCTGGTGACGGCAAAGCGGGACTTCCGCATGAAGATAAGCACCAGCTTCGACCTGCCACAAGAGGAACTGGAAGACGTGGTTCTGCATGAAATGATTCATTACTACATTGCATGGAAAGGCATCAGGGACAGCTCCGTACATGGTAATGTATTCAGGAACATAATGGAACAGCTCAACGCCAGGTACGGAAGGCACATCACCATCAGACACAAGGCGAAAGACGGACAACTGTCGGAGAAGACAAGCACAAGAACACGCAGGCAATATGTATGCGTGACCACTTTCCGCGACGGGGCCCGATGCATAACCGTTGCTGCAGGCACAAAGATATCCGAGCTGCACAGGTTCTTTTCATGCTGTCCTGATATAGTCAAGCTCCAGTGGTACGGTTCTTTTGACACGTTCTTTGACCGATACCCCCGCTCCAGAACACCGAAAGTCTATAAGATTCCGCCCGATGAGCTGGAACTGCACCTGAAGGATGCTGTGATTCTTGAATTAGGCCGTTAATGATTATGGCCGGCTTAACTTTGGACCCATTTCCCGTTAATACTATTACAAACCAAAATTAAAACTATGAAAAAGATAATCCTTTTGGTGGCCACAACAGCCATGTTATCAGTCGGTTTGCCGACAAGTGCCCAATTCAATTCCGCCAATTTCGTTGACGTTGACCCATCTGATTCAAAAACAATAGAAGAACTGCTGAAAAAAATCCCGGGAGTGGAAATCGATTCCGAGGGTAATATCACTGTAAACGGCAAGGACGTTTCAAAAATACTTGTCAATGGCAAGCCATTATTCAACGATGACGATGACAATACCGCAGCTTTGACGCAGCTCACTGCCAATCTGATTGAAAAGGTGGGAACAAGCCAAAAGGAGAAAATATGCGAAGTGGTGGAAATAAGCGAAGAGGTGGAAACCGAGACTGCCAAACTCAAGCCTTTCGACTGCAATGTGGCCAATTTGATGAATGTTTCAAGGCTATTTGTCTGGAAAAAATATCTTATTGTGTACAACCCGACAGGTAACAATATTCTTCATTTCCTTAACAGGAAAACAGGAAAATACATATGTTCGACAGGCGTTGAAGGCAATGGACCGGACGATTTTGCATCACCGATTGTTCCTGTATCAATGAACATTGCCAACGACAGACTGAGCATATTTGAAATGGACGGGGACGGCGGTTATTCCATTTTCAAGCTTGACGTGAAAAAAGGCAAGCCGTTTCTGAAAAGGGAAAGCCGTGGCAGCTTTAATCAGTCATTTTCCAACCATCTTCTAATATTCGATGACGGTACCAAGATTATTGCCGATGAACATAATTACAGGGCAATGTACGTTAAGATATCGGCCGATGACAAACAGAGCGAAAAATGGCTTGATTTTCCAAACATGTCAGACCGCCAGTACAAGGTGAGCAGCTTTCCAAGCTGGATTGTACGCGGACCGGACAACAAGTTTGCCACCATCTACGAAGAGTATCCCATGATAAGCATCCAGACCACGAAAGATGAATCGGACCGCAGGTTCTATTCACTTCCCGAATGGACCGGCCAGTACCACAGCACGAATGGCAGTGCCTTAAAGGAATGCTATTTCAGTACATGCGGTTTCTGTGCCGACAGCAAATATATCTATGCCCTTT
>JAKSIR010000145.1 GCA_024398695.1 Bacteroidaceae bacterium
CCGATAAATCGGGATTTACCGTGCCAGAGAATAATACGTCATTAGATAGAACTGTAAGAGTGGAGACAATAATAGAAAGGGATTATCGCTTTAACGAAGATGTAATTGAATTTGACCCTGGTGATAACACCTGGCAGACAGTCTGGGAAGCAGTTCAATTGTCTAACTAAATGATTATAATGGTGGGAATCAGCATCTTGATAGATATAAGAAAAGAGCGACTTCTCGACAATATCATCAAAGAAATAGAAGAATAACATGAAACAGCTCATAACAATACTCGCAGCATTAGTCTGCTGTTCCGGATTGGAGCCATCAGTTCCAGACAGTGGCAAGCCCCGAAAAAAGAAGCGTCAGGCCGCCAGTCTAAAGCAACGGTTTCGGTTTTGATTCCGTTATTTTCCAGTTTTCTGACATAGCTTCTCGACGGAATGATTACGCCTATCTGCGTAGCAATCCACCCGATAATGTGGTGGAAAAGATTTCCGGCTCTCTCTGTCCGCCCCAGTTTCAATGCCACGAAGGGATATGTATCGTCTTTTTTAATAAATCGTTTTACCTAATCTTCAGGCTTCCAGTAAGTCTCCAGGTCAGACGGCATCCGCCAGTCCCCGCGCGGAGACAGGGAGACGCTGCCGACTTTTGGGCCGTCAGGAAGGCAGGATCGCTTGAACTGCTGGTTGAAGAACCGTTTCATGAAAGTCTCCAGCCATTTGCGAATAGTAATGTCGTCATATATTCCTTTGAAGGCCTTGCGTGCCAGGAACAGCAGTTTGTCTGGACCTGCTCCAATACGGAAGAAATTAAACAGGAAAAAGTCGTGGAGTTCGTAAGGACCGACCGTATTCTCAGTGATCTGCTCAATATTCCCGTCTTTGTCAGCAGGCAGCAGTTCTGGGCTGATAGGGGTGTCCACTATGTCCAGAAGGGTATCGTGCAGACCATTGTCGGCGCCGAACTTATTGTCAGCGGCCCATCGTACAAGAGTGCGCACGAGAGTTTTGGGGACGGAGGCGTTAACTCCGTACATTGACATATGGTCACCATTGTAGGTGCACCAGCCGAGGGCGAGTTCTGAGAGGTCACCAGTACCTACGACTATACCTCCTTCCTTTCCGGCGATGTCCATCAGAATCTGCGTACGTTCGCGCGCCTGGGAGTTCTCATATGTAAGATCGTGATTTGATTCGTCCTGGCCTATGTCGGAGAAGTGCTGACGGACGGCAGGTACGATTGAAACCTCGCGCTTTGTAGTGCCGAGTTCGTGCATCAGGTCTACGGAATTGTCGCGAGTCCTTGGAGTAGTGCCGAAACCAGGCATAGTGACACCTATTATATTCTTGCGAGGCAGGTCGAGACGGTCGAATGCCAATGCTGTGACAAGCAGGGCAAGGGTGGAGTCTAAACCACCTGACACCCCGATCACGGCTTTCTTGCAGTGGATGTGTTCCAGGCGGGTGACAAGTCCAGCAACCTGTGCGGCGAGAATTTCCCGGCATCGCATCCCTAGAGCCTCCATATCCCCCTGGGGAACGAATGGATGAGGTTCCACGAAACGGAGAAGCTTTGCTTCGAAGTCAGTATCGGCGGCAGTTCCGGCATCGTTGATGACGAAGCTGGGCACGGGGCCCTCGAAGCCGAAAGAGTGCTCTTTGATGCGGAGTGTTTCCAGACGCTGGATATCGACGTCGGCGCAGATGAAGCGGCTGCCTCGGGCGAAGCGTTCGCTCTCGGCAAGCAGGGTGCCGTTCTCGTAGATAAGAGAGGCACCAGCCCAGACAAGGTCTTGGGTTGATTCTCCCTCGGCGCATGAAGCATAGACATAGGCGGCATAGAGGCGTGAGGATGTCGCTCCGATCAGGGTTTTACGGTATTCCTGCTTGAAGAGGTATTCATTGCTGGCGGAAAGGTTCAGGATTAACTGGGCTCCAGCGACTGCTGCCTGAGAACACGGAGGGATAGGGACCCAGAGGTCCTGGCAAATCTCTATTGCGGCAAGTGCTTCCCCGATACGGAACAGTTGGCGGGTTCCGAGCAGTATGTCATCCTGTCCGGCGTAGCGGATGCGAACGCCTGCTGGGGAAAGTACACGGGCAGAGGCGAACCACCTCGGCTCGTAGAATTCGCCGTTGCCGGCCATATAGGTTTTCGGGACAATTCCCAGAATGCGGCCGCTCCTTATGGCGAGTGCGCAGTTGAAGATCCTGCCTGAGTGGCGGACTGGGGCGCCTATGACTATCATTGCCTCCATCTTGGCGCTGGCGGCCAGGATGGCCTTCACCGCCTCTTCTGCGTCATCCAGCAGATGGCTCTGCCCGAACAGGTCGGCGCAGGTATAGCCGGTGACGCATAATTCAGGGAAGACGACCACTGAGGGATGTTCGTCTGCCATACTATTGCATAGATGGATGATTTCCCGGGCATTGGCCGCCGGGTCTGCAACGTGCACACGCGGCATTGCTGCCGCGACTCTGAGGAATCCGAGGGGTTTCATTTATTCAGTCTTGTTTTGCCGATAAAAATACATATTCTTTAGGAATTACAAAGAATAATATAGTTTGGTACA
>JAKSIR010000146.1 GCA_024398695.1 Bacteroidaceae bacterium
TCAGACCGACAATCGGCATACTGTCAAACATCGGCCAGGCCCATCAGAGGAACTTCCAGTCCATGCAGGAGAAATGCATTGAGAAACTCAAACTTTTCAAGGACTGCGATGTAATCATATATGACAGTGACAACACTCTCATTCAGGATTGCGTGAACAAGAGCGTTGTGACTGCGCGCGAGATAGCCTGGTCGCGCATCAATCAGGAAAAGCCCCTTTTCATTTCCGGAATCGAGACCGATGCTGAAAAGACAGAAGTGAGATACCGCTATATAGGTATTGACGGCAGTTACACGATACCGTTTACAGATGAGGCCTCGATTGAAAACTCCCTGCACTGCCTGGCCGTGTGCATCTATCTGATGATGCCGCCCGAAGTCATTGCGCAGCGTATGGCCAGACTTGAACCTCTCGCAATGAGATTGGAGGTGAAGGACGGAAATCACGGAAACACCATAATAAACGACAGCTACAACAGCGATCTGTCTTCGCTTGGAATCGCTCTTGATTTCATGGCCCGCCGCGGTGAGGGCAAGAAGCTGGGCAGGACTCTCATACTGTCCGACATACTCCAGTCTGCCTGGTCTGCAGGAGAACTCTACCGCAAAGTGGCCAGACTCGTCGAGTCACGCGGAATAGAGCGTCTCATCGGCATAGGCCCGGACCTTATGGAGAATGCCAGGCAGTTCGATGTGCCTGAAAAGGTATTCTTTGAGACCACAGAGGACTTTCTCAAGTCTGATATTCCTGACAGCCTGAGGCAGCAGATGGTACTTGTCAAGGGCGCCCGTCCGTACCAGTTCGAAAAAATTGTGGAATGTCTTGAACTCAAGGTTCATGAAACCATACTTGAAGTCAATCTGCAGGCATTGACAGAGAATCTGGACCATTACCGTTCCATGCTTAAACCTAAAACGAAAATGGTCTGCATGGTCAAGGCGTCAGCCTACGGAGCCGGTGCTACGGAAGTGTCCCGTACCCTTCAGGAACGTCATGTGGATTTTCTTGCCGTTGCGGTGGCTGACGAAGGCGCTGAACTTAGACGCGCGGGCATTTCGACCGGCATCATGGTCATGAATCCCGAGCGCACTTCATACGGAACCCTGTTCGAGTATAAGCTGGAGCCTGAGGTTTACAGTTTCCAGTTGCTGGATTCCATAATCAAGGCTGCGGAACATCGCGGCATCACCAATTTTCCCATACATGTCAAGATTGATACGGGAATGCACCGTCTGGGCTTCCAGCCCGATGACATGCCTGCCCTGGTCGAGCGTCTGAAGCGTCAGACTGCAGTGATACCGTGCTCGGTGTTTTCGCATTTCGTCGGCAGCGATTCCCCCGATTTTGACGACTTTACAGTAATTCAGGCTGAGCGTTTTGTCCGTGCGGCCGATACGTTGCAGGCTGCGTTCAAACATCATATTCTGAGGCATATCTGCAATTCCGCAGGTATTGAACGTTTCCCTCAGTATCATTTCGATATGGTACGTCTCGGGCTTGGCCTTTACGGAATCAATCCGATTGACAACGGCGTGCTGTCGCCCGTCAGCACACTGAAGTCCACCATTCTTCAGATACGTACGCTCGAGCCGGGCGAAACTGTGGGCTATAGCCGCAAGGGGGCAATAGGTAAAACGTCGCGTATTGCAGCTGTTCCCATAGGGTATGCCGACGGTCTGGACCGCCATCTCGGCCAGGGACATGCATACTGTATGGTAAACGGAAAACAGGCCAGGTATGTGGGTAATATCTGCATGGACGTCTGCATGATAGACGTTACCGGCATTGATTGCCGGGAAGGCGATCCGGTTCAGATTTTCGGTCCGGAACTGCCGGTCAGCGTACTTTCCGACATTCTCGGAACTATACCGTATGAGATACTTACAAGCGTTTCGCCGAGGGTTAAAAGAGTGTACTACATGGAGTAATGATATATCTTTATTTTTCCAAAACGGGAAACTTTTTAATGTAAGAAAAAACGCAAAACACAATATATCAATGTTATAGGTTGTTAAATTGGGAAACTTAAACTAATACCCTGTTGAAAACTTTTTCATAGCTGAAGTTATTGCTGTTTCGAAAATGATTGATACATTTGTCACCGGTTCAGACCTGAAATGTTGACAAATTGAGAAAACAGCAAATACAATGAGCGAGAAAAAACAGACCTATTCTTTTGATGAAGCGTTCAAAGCTTCGGTCGAGTACTTCGGCGGTGACGAACTTGCCGCCAAGGTATGGGTGAACAAGTATGCGGTAAAGGATTCGTTCGGCAAAATCTATGAAAAGACTCCGGACGACATGCATTGGAGAATTGCCAATGAGATTGCCCGTATAGAGAAGAAGTATGCCAACCCGATGGATGCACAGCAGCTGCATGACCTGCTTTCGGGATTCAGGTACATAGTTCCTCAGGGCAGCCCGATGACGGGCATCGGCAACAATTATCAGATTGCCTCCCTTTCCAACTGTTTCGTCATAGGCAATGATGAAGGTTCGTCTGACTCGTATGGCGCAATAATGAAGACCGATGAGGAGCAGGTGCAGCTTATGAAGCG
>JAKSIR010000147.1 GCA_024398695.1 Bacteroidaceae bacterium
GGGAGGGTGCCCCGCGAGGCTGTGAGGACGGATGGGGTGGATTGGTTACTGGCGGGAGTCAGAACCCCATAGCATCTTTTGCTGGAGGGTGGCATAGAAACTGCTGCCCTCCAGTCTTATTACGCTCAGGGTAAAGGGCGCGCGGCGGATTGACAGCGGGGTGTGTTCGTGCAGCGAGAAGCTGTTTCCGTCAATTGAGACAAGGAAACTGTGGCTTCGGCTGGCTACGTCAAGGTCGATGGTCTGGGTGGCCGACAGAACCAGCGGGCGCATGGTCAGACTGTGCGGGGCTACTGGGGTGACGACGGTGACGTTGGTGCCGGGTTCTACAATAGGGCCGCCGACGCTCAGCGAGTACGCGGTAGAGCCTGTCGAAGTGGCTATCACAAGGCCGTCGGCCTGGTATGTTATGAGGTTCTGGCCTCCTACCCTGGCTGATATGGAAATCATTGACGAGATGTCGTGCTTCAGAATGGCTATGTCATTCAGGGCGTACGGAGTGTGGCCTGCCGGCATTCCGTTCATTTCCAGCTCCAGCAGGTGACGCTTCTGAATGGCGTACCGTCCGGAATCCAGTTTCCCGACAGCGCTTTCAAGGTCGCTGGCGTTGACATCGGCCAGGAAACCCAGACGCCCGGTGTTGATGCCCAGCATCGGGATGCCTTTGCTGACGACCTGTGCTGCGGCACGCAGGAAAGTGCCGTCGCCGCCTATGGTTACGACGACATCGGCCCCGGCAAAATCATTCTGGGGGAGTACCGTATGTCCCATCCCCTGCAGAATTGCCGTCAGTTTGCTTTCGCATTCACTCGATTTCTGAACCGACGGGTTTCCGAATATTGCGATACGCATGATTCCGAATTATTCTTTATCTTTGCAAAGATAATTGTTTTGCTGAATATTAGCTGCAGATGACAAGATTAAGCGTGAACATCAACAAGGTGGCAACCCTGAGAAATGCCAGGGGAGGCAACAATCCTGATGTGGTAAAGACGGCTCTTGACTGCGAGCGCATGGGTGCCGACGGCATTACCGTACATCCGCGACCCGACGAAAGGCACATACGCCGGCAGGATGTCTTCGATTTGAAGAAAGTCCTGACAAAAGAGTTCAACATAGAAGGCTTCCCTTCGTCACAGTTCATGGATCTGGTGACGGCCGTCAAGCCGGCGCAGGTCACTCTGGTGCCGGACAGTCCTGACCAGATAACATCGAACCACGGATGGGATACGGTGGAGAACCAGGCGTTTCTGGCCGATGTGGTTTCGACCCTGCAGGCCAGTGGCATAAGGGCTTCGGTTTTTGTCGATGCAGACGAGAAGATGGTGGAGATGGCCGCCAAGGCCGGAGCCGACAGAGTGGAGCTTTATACCGAGCCGTATGCCAGCAACTATACCGCGCTTGGTCCGGAAAAGGCTGTGGAGCCTTTCCTGCTGGCGGCAGGTCGGGCACGTGCCTGCGGTCTTGGCCTGAATGCCGGCCATGATCTGAGCCTGGTGAATCTGGCATACATGAAGAAGTGCATTCCGTGGCTTGACGAGGTTTCGATAGGGCATGCCCTGATATGCGATGCACTGTATCTGGGACTGGAGAAGACGATAATAGAGTACAAACACTGTATAGAAGACTGAAATCATGTTACTTCAATCAACATCAATTGCACAAATGGTCGGTGACACACTTTCGGGTGACGTTGCCGTACAGATGGGAGAGAGCGCGCAGGGAATCAACCTTTTTGAAATGGCCTGCAAGGGCGGCTGGATAATGCTGGTCCTCCTGCTGCTTTCAATAGTATGCTTCTACATATTCTTCAACCGCCTTTCCTTGTTCCGCAAGGCCGATATCGGCGACCCGCATTTCCTGGACCGCGTGCTTGACTACATGAAGGCCGGTGACACGAAATCGGCCCGCATATTCTGTCAGGCGACCGATTCGCCGCTGAGCCGCATAGTCGAGAAGGGCATCGGTCTGGCAGGCCACAGCCGTTCCGACATCCAGTCCGGCATGGAGAACGCCGCCAACATTGAGATTGCAAATCTTGAAAAGGGCCTGTCGGGCGTATCGACCATTGCCAGTGCCGCTCCCATGATAGGATTCCTCGGTACGGTAATCGGTATGGTGCGCGCTTTCTGGGAGATGGCCGGTGCAGGCAACAACATTGACGTGTCACTGCTGTCGGGCGGCATATATGAAGCCATGATCACTACCGTGGGCGGTCTGATTGTTGGCATCATTGCACTTTTTGCCTATAACTTCCTGGTAAGCAAGGTCGATGCCATTGCCAACCGCATGGAGTCGTTCATTCAGGACTATTCAGTGAACCTGGAACTGCCGGAATAAACCCGATAACAGAAGCCTTATGCTCAAGAGGAAAAACAAGATATCGCCGCAGTTCAGCATGTCGTCAATGACCGACATCATTTTCCTGCTGCTGATATTCTTCATGATAACATCGACCCTGGTGAGTCCGAACGCCATCAAGGTGCTGCTGCCCCAGAGCTCGCAGCAGACCAGCGCCAAGCCTCTTGCCAGAGTGATAATTGACCGTGA
>JAKSIR010000148.1 GCA_024398695.1 Bacteroidaceae bacterium
AAGCATGTAGTGCTGGGGCTTATCTTCCTGAAATATATTTCTGACCGCTTTGACGAGAAGCATTCGGAACTTGTGACCGAGGGTTACGGAATGGAGGAAGACAAGGATGAATATACCAGCTGCAACATATTCTATGTTCCTAAAGATGCGCGTTGGGAAGTGATTGCAGGGTCAGCCCATACACCCGAAATCGGTGTGGTAATAGACAATGCCATGCGCCTTATTGAGCAGGAGAATGCACGTCTCAAGGGCATTCTGCCCAAGAACTTTGCTCGTCCGGAACTTGACAAGGAGAAACTTGGCAATGTAGTTGACCTGTTCACCAACGTAAACATGAAGGCACATGGTGACAGCAAGGATATCCTTGGCCGCACTTACGAATACTGCCTGTCAATGTTCGCATCGGCCGAAGGCAAGAATGCCGGTGAATTCTATACGCCATCGTGCATTGTACGCACATTGGTTGAGGTCCTGAAACCGTATCATGGCCGTGTATTCGACCCGGCATGCGGGTCGGGAGGCATGTTTGTACAGTCGGCAAAGTTCATTGAACGTCATCAGGGAAACATAAACAACATATCGGTGTTTGGTCAGGAAAGCAATCCTACCACATGGAAAATGGCCCAAATGAATCTTGCCATTCGCGGAATTGAGGCCAATCTTGGTGAAGCGAATGCTGACTCATTTCTGAAAGACCAGCACAGCACACTGAAGGCCGATTTCGTAATGGCCAATCCGCCATTCAACATGAGCGACTGGGGAGCTGACAAGCTTCAGGATGATGTACGCTGGAAATACGGAATACCGCCATCGGGCAACGCCAACTTTGCATGGTTGCAGCACATGATTCACCATCTGTCACCTGTCGGGAAGATTGGAATGGTGCTGGCCAACGGTTCTCTTTCATCGCAGTCGGGCGGAGAAGGTACAATACGTGAGAATATTCTGAAGGCCGACCTTGTGGAATGCATAGTGGCACTTCCTGACAAGCTGTTCTATTCTACCGGCATTCCCGTATGCCTGTGGTTCCTGAATCGTGCCAAGAAACAGACAAACAAAGTGCTGTTCATTGATGCCCGCAACCTGGGTACAATGGTAACCCGCAAGTTGCGTGAACTGTCCGAGGGAGACATTTTGAAGATTGCCGGCACGTATGACCAGTATGTGGATGGTACTTTGCAGGATGAAAAGGGTTATTGTGCGACAGTCAGCATTCAGGATATTGCAAAGCAGGATTACATTCTGACTCCAGGCCGTTATGTAGGAATAGCCGAGACAAAGGACGATGGCGAACCTTTCCAGGAGAAAATGACCCGCCTGACAACCGAACTCGGCGAGCTGTTCCAGCAGTCACACGAACTTGAAGCCGAGATCAGGAAACAGCTGGCATCAATAGGATTCGAGATCAAGTAGCATCCGTATTCCCCTGTTAGAAATCACAAACAATAAATACAGGGGTTATGAAAGAAACGTTTATCCAAGAAGTAACAGACTTGATGTCAGGAACACTAACCGTTGATCAGATGACGCAACTCAATAGCGTGCTGCTGCAGACACTGAGCAGATACACGCTCATTGAGGATGGAGACAGAATCCAGGAGGATATTGTTTCCAACAACCGTCTTCTGGAGATTTTTCTTTCAGCAAAGCTGGTCGAGGGGTGTTCAACCAAGACTATCAAGTACTATGAGACAACAGTCAGGCAGCTGTTCAGGTACATGCCTAAATCAGTCAAGGAATACACGACCGATGACCTTCGTGCCTATCTTGCCGTATTTCAGAAGAAGCACAAGTCAAGCAAAGTCACCATTGACAACATTCGCAGAATCTTTTCATCGTTCTTCAGCTGGTTGGAAGACGAGGACTTCATTCTGAAAAGCCCTGTCCGCAGGATTCACAAAGTCAAGACAGGCGAACAGGTCAAGGAGGTAATCAGCGATGAGAATCTGGAGCGTTTGCGTGACAACTGCAAATGCAAACGTGATCTGGCAATTATCGACCTGCTTGTATCAACGGGAATCAGGGTGGGGGAACTGGTCAAACTGAACCGCAACGATGTGAATTTTGCCGAACGTGAATGCATTGTTTTCGGAAAAGGCAACAAGGAACGCATAGTGTATTTCAATGCCCGTGCCAAACTGCACCTTCAGGAATATCTTGCATCACGCAAAGACAAGAATCAGGCTCTATTTGTATCGCTTAACAGGCCGCACGTCAGGTTACAGATAACCGGTGTCGAAATGCGACTTCGTGAGTTGGGCCGGGGCCTGAAGATACCCAGAATCCACCCGCACAAGTTCAGAAGAACGCTTGCCACAATGGCCATAGACAAGGGCATGCCGGTTGAGCAGGTCCAGAAACTGCTGGGTCACGTAAAGATTGACACCACCATGCGTTACGCAATGGTCAACCAGACCAATGTAAAACTATCACACCGCAAATTCCTGGGATAATGACAACGACTGCCACATACAACAGCCGTGTCAGGCGGCATGCTTTTACGCAAAAACGTGCGCGAAATCATAATTTAGA
>JAKSIR010000149.1 GCA_024398695.1 Bacteroidaceae bacterium
TATGGCAGTCTGCTGCTCGTACTGCTGCAGCCAGCGGTGCATGATCATGTAGCCCGATGCAAACGCCAGAGCCGATGCGACAGCCAGCATGCGGCCGTAGTCCCTGACGAAAATCCTCAGGATGTCGCTCTTACGGGCACCGTGAACCTTGCGTACCGCAATTTCACGCCGACGCTCCTGGCAGGCCAGCATGATCATGGACCAGATGCCGAACAGACATATCAGGATACACACCCCGCCCACAGCCATTATCATGTTTCGCAGATGGCGCTGGCTCTTCAGGCTTTCATAAAAATGGTCTTCGCTGAACTTGATTTCATATTCTAGTCCTGCATCGGACATCAGTCTGTCAATATCGGACCTCAGCCGGCGCGCCATTCCGTCATGGAAAGTGACGGTAATGACAGGCTTTTCGTAGCGGTCCAATACAGAGAATCCTTTCGGCATGAGCTTGCGGTTGTTTCTTGCGCAGAATGCATAATACATCAGATCGTCAGGGTTGAAGCGCTTTGCATAGATGTCCTTGACCACTGCAATTACGCGGAACGTGTATGATTGCACGAACTCCTGACCGTATGGATTGGTCATCTTGTGTCCGATGGTCAGTGTCGGTTCTGTGCTGACAGGTCCCAAGTCAAAATCCTTCACCATATTCTCTGTCACCACAATCTCGTCCCAGCCTATGGGGCGGTCAGGGATTTATCCGTCAATGACTGTCAGGTCCATGAAATCCAGCGCATCGGAATTGAGAATGTCCAGAATCAGGAACTTCTGATAGCGGCCATTATGACTGAAACCGGTTCCATTGACAGTCTTCGGATTTGACATGGCCTCGTACCGGGCCGTTTCGTATAGCTGGACGCCATCGGAAACGCCGAAATACTCACCTGTCACATATGGCAGTTCCCTTATTTCCGCTGTCACTCCCGCCTGGCCGTCAATCATGTTCAAATAATCGCGTCCCGAGAAGAAATCCTTCTCCGCATATGTGCTCTCGTCCTCACCGAATGGAGGATAATAATCAGGTGCAACGTTGGTTCTGTAATAGCCGTCCCGGAATTTCGGTTCTATGACGGCTGTATTGTTGATTCTCATGCCCCAGCCATGGTTCCTGAGTGTCGCGAACTGCTTGAGCATGACAGCCACCACGAAAATGAACAGTATGCTTATGAAAAGCTGTACTCCGATGCACACCTTGCGGAACGTGTCCTCACGCCTCTTGGAGATTGACGCCTGCATGCTGCGGTGCCGCACAGACCAGACTGACACGGTGCAGATGACCAACGATATTGCCAGCACCGGAATCATGACAGCCAGGCTCCATGCAATGATATGCATCTGCTCCATACCGATGGCAGATATGCTTGAGAACACAGGTGCAAGCAGAATGTTCATGACAAGACCAGTTCCCATGGCAACCAGCAGCACGGTGCCGTATTCCACCATCAGCATGGCATACAGTTTGCGGGCCGATGAACCGTTGACCATTCTCAGCGCCATCTCCCTTTTCCTGTAGTCCAGCCTTACCAGCGAAAACATGATGAAATTCACCATGGCACATAAGAACAGCACTATTCCTGCCAGGCAAAACATTTTCACCTGTTCGAAGCTGATATACATGGTCTTTTTGGAGAGCTTCCTGTGCAACAGGGTGACAGGTGTCAGCCTGTATTCAAGTTCTGTCTTCTCCAGGCAAAGCAGTTCGTCTGCCTTAGCGGTGAACTTGTCAATGTCAGTTCCTTCCCTGACTTTCAGACACAGATTCAAACCTCCTGCGATATCAAGTACAATGCGTCCTTCATCTGTCAGTCCGCCTGCAATTGAAATGACATCGAAGTCAAGTTCTGTTCTGCCGGGGAAGTTCTCCAATACGGCTCCTATGATACGTGCGGGCACTTCTGCATAATGAGACCTGATTCTCAATGACGGCAACTCCTTGCCGACAGGGTCCTGGCCGGGATACAGCTCTTCTGCAAAGCTGCGTGTTATGGCCACCATGCCGGGTGTCGTCTTGAAAGCATCGGACCCAAGCACGGCCTTCATATTGAAGAACTCAAAGAATTTCCGGTCAACACTGTATTCTATTCCGTCTTTTCCATCCAATCGGAACTGGTTTGCCACAAACTGTGTGTAGTCCTCAACTTCAGGCAGTTCCAGAACTTTGTCATGAAGCGAAGTGAAGCAGGCGACATTATGATTCTCAAATCCGTCATTAGGCTGGTATAGCGATACCGTGAACAGCCTGTCCGCATCCTTGTGGAAGGTGTCGAAGCTGTTCTCGTACCGTATCCAGATGATGGACAGGCTTAGACATACAAAACCCAAGGCAAGGCCCAGCACATTCACTGCGTTCTGCAGCCAGTACTTGCGCATGTTACGAAAGGCTATTTTGAGGTAATGTCCGAACATGATTCATGCTTTTTGTCTTCAAAGCAAAAATATCATGATGTCAAAGGCCGCTGCAAACAAAAATGCACAAATCGTACTTTTCACCCGGAAATCGTCCAATTTTTTGACACTTCACGAATTCA
>JAKSIR010000015.1 GCA_024398695.1 Bacteroidaceae bacterium
ACAAGCGGAGCGCATGCCATTCAGGGCATCGGCGCCAATTTCGTTCCTGACACATATCTGAAGGAGGCCGTCGACAAGGTCATGACGGTGACCGATGAAGACGCCCTGTCGGCAACGGGCTTCCTGGCACGTGAGCGCGGACTGCTGGTAGGCATATCGTCAGGTGCAGCCTACAGCGCGGCACTCAAACTGGCCATGATGCCTGAAAACAAGGGCAAGACCATTGTCGCTCTTCTGCCTGATACAGGAGAACGTTACCTTTCAACCGGAGTTTTTGACTAATACACAGATACAATGAGCAATTCACCAAGCCCCAGGGAACTTGAACGTATGATGGAACTCGTCAAGTACGTCATTTTCCCCGATTATTCCGATATTCCGGCATGGACTGACGGTCCCAAGGCCATAAGGGAGATTCTGCTGACTCAGCTGCAGACCGTGATGGCAGATGATGCGCCCGTCAACGATGTGGCAACTGAATTCGTGGCGTCGCTTCCGGAAATAGGCAGGCTGCTTCATACCGATGTCCAGGCTGTAGCCCACAATGACCCTGCTGTCAAGGACCTTGGTGAGGTTGTTCTGTGCTATCCGCTGGTAAAGGTCATGCTGCACTACCGTTCGGCGCACCGTCTTCACGAACTGGGCGTCCCGCGACTTCCGCGCATTCTTACCGAGATGGCTCACAGTGCCACGGGAATCGACATTCACCCGGCTGCCACAATAGGCGAGTACTTTGCCATCGATCATGGTACAGGCGTCGTTGTAGGAGCCACAAGCATAATAGGCAATCATGTCATGCTGTATCAGGGCGTTACTCTTGGCGCCAAGTCATTCAGCTATGACGAGCAGGGCCATCCTATCGACGCACCGCGTCATCCCATCATCGAGGATAACGTGACGATATATTCCAACACGTCAATTCTGGGACGCGTCACCATCGGCCATGACACTGTTGTAGGCGGTAACATCTGGCTTACGCACGATGTGCCCCCGTTCTCCGTAATCAAGCAGGGCAAGGCTGTGGAAATCAAGGATGCCCGCCAGGCCGGTGATATCTGATGCCGGATAGAGCGGTATTTTACCGCTGCTTCAGTTCCTGCGTCGGATATTCCTGACAATGATGACAGCCAGCACGACAACGACTATGCCAAGTATGGAATAGCCGATTTCATGGCTGTATTCAGTGACTGTGTCAATGAGCTGGTCTTCGGGCACTGCACGGTGAAGACAGTAGCCCAGACAGGCAAGGACGGTGTTCCAGATTCCAGCTCCAAGTGCGGTGAAGCCTATGAATTTGCCCATCGGCATACGTGCCAGTCCGGCAGGTATGGAAATTAGCTGGCGTATTGCCGGAATCAGACGGCCCACGAAGGTCGAGACGGCTCCGTGTTTGTTGAAGTAGTCTTCGGCCTTGCGTATCTTGTTGCTGTCAAGCAGAAGCAGATGTCCCAGTTTGCTGTCGGCAAAGGCATATACAATGGGTTTGCCTATCCACAGGGCAAGGAAGTAGTTGATAGTAGCTCCAATAATGGCTCCAACGGTTCCGAAAAGAATAATGAACGGAACGCTGAGCGATGATCCCGCTGCGGCATGATAGGCTGCAGGAGGTATGACTATCTCCGATGGAAAGGGGATAAACGAACTCTCGATGGTCATGAGGAGAGTGATGGTCCAATAGTTGAGGTGTTCCAGACACCACTGCAGAAAATCCGATATCATTGTTCTTGCTGTTTGTTGTCAGAAAAGTCGGTGAAAGGGCCTTCAAGAAGAAGACCTGATACGTAAATGAGTCTCTGGTCCTGCGGGTCGAGAGCAAGTCCGTCGGCCAGAAGCTGGACCGCATATTTGGTCTGACCGCTCCGGAGGGCACTTTCTGCCATGTAGCCATACAGTTCGACAAGCATTTCCGTAGGAATCTCGTCATCTTCGTGTGTCAGACTTTCAAATGACTGCTGGAAGTAGGGAAGCGATTCGGAATACAGCCCTTTCTCGAATTTGCATCGGCCGCAGTAATAGAGAAGGGTGTATGAATCGGAATCTTCCTTGAGCAGGTCTGTGTAGATTTCAAGCGCATCGTCCCACAGTTCAAGACTGAAGATGCAGCTGGCACACATCATGCGGGCCGATTTATTGTCGGGGTCGATGGCTTCGATGTACTCGAAGCATTCGCGCGCCTTGGCAAATTCGTTCTTTTCGTAATGGATGCGCCCCATCTGCTCCCAGTAGTATGTGTCAAAGGGGAATTCGTCAAGCAGGTTGTCGTACCATGTCAGGGCGGTGTCCATCTGGCCCGTGTCAAAGAACAGGTCAGCCTGCAGCTCAATGAAGTTGCGTGAATCGGGTTCCAGCACAAGTGCCTTGTCAAGCCATTTCTGACAGAGTTCGAAATGGCGCGTGTCCATGAACTTGACAATGATGTCATTTATCATGCCGCTGTCGTTTTCACTCATTTCAACGGCTGTTGTATAGAAGCGGTCAGCCTGCTCGGGATTCCCGTCGGCCAGTTCTATGCAGCCTTTCAGGTATATGAGTTCCTGATTGTCCTGACTGTCGATGGATTCGGCAATTACGCGTGCCTGGTCACTCAGTCCGCGCTGCAGCTGGTTGCCTGCCTTGGCTATCAGGATGTCCGGGTCGGCCGGGTGTATGGAAAGGCCGTATTCTATGACACGGTCAGACTTTTCAAGTTCCGATGAAAGGGCGTAGTACTGTGCAATGTTGGCCAGGTCCATGCCGTCAAAGTACGTGCTGGTACCCTCGTCAAGCATGGATTCGTATGATTTCAGGATGTCCTGGAACTCCCGGCTTTCATAATAGGACTCCGAATCGTCTTTCATTCAGGTTTCTCCGGAATACGTTTTATCTGTCCTTGACCTTGTTCCAGGTGTCCTTGAGCGATACGGTACGGTTGAATACCGGATGTCCTGCGGTGGAATCCCTGTCTGTGCAGAAATAGCCTATGCGCTGGAACTGGAAGTGGTCAAGCGGCTTGGTATCGGCCAGGAACTCTTCAACGTAGCATTCGGTGCGTACTTCAAGGGAGTCAGGGTTCTTCATCTGCTTCAGAGCCTCGACCGGATCCATTCCTTCCTCGCGCAGGCGTGAAAGCTCATCACGCGGGTTCTCAACTTTCCACAGACGGTCATACAGGCGTACTTCGGCCTTTATGCAGTGGTCTGCGCTGACCCAGTGTATTGTGCCTTTGGCCTTGCGGTTGCAGTCTGATTCTCCGGTCTTGGTGTTGGGTATGTATTCGCAATAGACTTCCTGAACCTTGCCGTTCTCGTCCTTCTTGCAGCCTGTGCACAGTACGATGTATGAGCTCTTCAGGCGCACTTCGCGGCCTTCGGTCAGACGGAAGTATTTTGCAGGAGCATTCTCCATGTAGTCTTCACGCTCAATCCAGAGTTCGCGGCTGAAGGTTATCTTGTGGCTGCCGGCCTCGGGATCTTCAGGGTTGTTCACAGCATCAAGTTCCTCGGTCTTGCCCTCGGGATAGTTGGTGACAATGAGCTTTACAGGGTCTATGACGGCCGATACGCGGGTAGCGCGTCTGTTCAGGTCCTCGCGGACGGCGCTTTCCATAAGTGCCATGTCGTTCAGTGCATCGAACTTGGTGTAGCCTATGCGGTCAACGAACATGCGTATGGATTCGGGTGTGTAGCCGCGGCGGCGGTAACCGCAGATGGTCGGCATTCGGGGATCATCCCAGCCGCTTACCATATCGTTCTGTACCAGTGCCAGCAGGTTGCGCTTGCTGAGTAGGGTGTAGTTCAGGTTCAGCTTGTTGAACTCGGTCTGGCGGGGACGGTTGTCATCAAGGTCCTTGCCTTTCTTGAGCCAGTCGATGAACAGGTCGTAAAGCGGACGGTGAGGAACGAATTCAAGTGTGCAGAGTGAATGTGTAACGCCTTCAAAGTAGTCGCTCTGGCCATGTGCGAAATCGTACATGGGGTATGCCTTCCACTTGGTGCCCGTACGGTGGTGCGGTGTCTTGACAATGCGGTAGATGATGGGATCGCGGAACAGCATGTTGTTGTGGACCATATCAATCTTGGCACGCAGTACCATGGAACCTTCTTCAAGTTCGCCGCTGTTCATCTTGTAGAACAGGTCAAGGTTCTCCTGTATGGGTCGGTTGCGGTACGGGCTGTCCTGACCGGGCTGGGTAGGGGTACCCTTCTGTGCCAGAATAGCGTCCTGCGGCTGTTCGTCGATGTATGCCTTGCCTTCCTTGATGAGCTCTATGGCAAAGTCCCAGAGCTGCTGGAAGTAGTCCGATGCGTAGAACTCGTTCTCCCACTTGAAGCCGAGCCACTTGATGTCCTCCTTGATGGCATCGACGTATTCGGTGTCTTCTTTGGTCGGGTTGGTGTCGTCGAAACGCAGATTGCAGATTCCACCGTGCTTTTCGGCCATGCCGAAGTCCATACAGATGGCCTTGGCGTGTCCTATGTGCAGATATCCGTTGGGTTCCGGCGGAAAACGCGTCTGGACGCGACCTCCGTTCTTGCCCTGTGCAAGGTCCTTTTCCACCATTTCCTCAATGAAGTTGAGGCTTTTCTTCTCCGAACTTTCGGCTGCTGTGTTCTCTGCCATATGCGTGTATTCAGTTATTTTATTTTTGAGTGTGCAAAGTTACACTTTTGATTGCTAATTTTGCAACCGGAGAACGCAAGATTTTTCAAGGTCTATGGACGAACGGCTGAAAAGGGAACTGGCGGAAGCTGCCGCGGAATGTGAAAACGTGCATTTCATCGGCTCCGATCCTGTGCAGTTCCCGCACCGTTACACTGACCGCCACGACATTGAAGTGTCGGCCTTCATTTCAGCATGGATGGCATACGGAAGCCGCAGGGTGTTTCTGAAGGTTCTTGAAAAATTGCATACAGTCATGGACGGTTGCGGCGGTCCGTACGCATTTGTCAGAAAACGCCGTTTCATCGGGCTTGACGTTGATGCGGATTCATGTCTTTACCGCTTCTACAAATGGGCCGATTTTCTGAAACTGTGTGACAGACTGTCAAAAGCATACGGTGAAATGGACAGTCTGGAGTCTTTTTTCATTCCGGGCCATCAATTGTCCGAAGGTGTTGAACGTCTGTGCCGTTTCTTTGACGGAGTGCAGGGGATACCCGTCGCAGGAAGCACATCGTCTAATAAAAGATTTTACATGTTTCTTCGCTGGATGGTGCGCCGGAACAGTCCGGTCGATTTCGGGATCTGGACAAGCGTCAAGCCGTCACAGCTCATAATCCCGCTTGACACCCATGTCTTTCAGGCGGCAGTACGGTACGGCCTGACGTCGCGCAGGAACGCCGACCTGAAGACTGCCCGGGAGATTACTGCCAGGATGGCCGAGCTGTGGCCCGATGATCCGGCTCGTGCTGATTTTGCACTGTACGGTATGGAGGTTTCATGACTTTCACTACATTTGCGCATCATGTCAGAGTCGGTTGCAAAAGGTCTTTCCGTGCTGGTTCCGGTTTTCAACTGGGACTGTTCGGCGCTGCTTGAAGGTCTGCATGCACAGGGCCGGGCCCTGACGACAGACTTCGAGCTTGTAGTTGCCGATGACTGTTCGACAGACCTGACGCTCAGGGACAAGGTCGCCGGTACGGCCGAATCGCTTGACAGCTGCCGCTATTTCGGTTCGGACCGCAATATGGGCCGCGCTGCAATACGCAATTTCCTGGCTGACCGTTCACGGTATGACACGCTGCTGTTCATAGACTGCGATGCCATGATATGCAGCCCGACTTTCCTGAAGGACTACATGGACGCATGGACCGGGACCGGTGTCGTGTGTGGCGGCCTGAAGCACCCTGACATCATGCCGGCGACCGGAATGGAACTCAGATACCGGTACGAGAAGAAGGCCGACAGAAGGCGTGCCGCCAGATACCGCAGACTTGCTCCGTATGACCGTTTCACTCCGTTTTCGTTTCTCATAGGGCGTTCCCTCTTCATGCGGATACGTTTCGACGAGTCCTTTGCCGGCTACGGCTACGAGGATGTGAAGTTCGGCATGGACCTTTCAGGTATGAAGGCCGACATGCTGCACATTGACAACCCGCTTGTCCACATCGGACTCGAGGATAACCGCACGTTCCTGCAGAAGACGGAATCTGCGATACTCAACCTGTATAGCCGGCGCGATTCGATAGGGGACGGCTCGCATCTGCTGAACACGTTCCGCCGTCTGGAACGCTTGCACCTGGTCCCGGCCGTGCTGTTGGCAGGACGGCTCATGTCATCGTCAATGACGGCGAATCTTCTTGGCCGCCGTCCGAGCCTGCGGCTCTTCTCGTTCTACAAGCTTTACCGTCTCTCGCTTCTCTTTTCCATGGCCACGGAGGCGGTCTGAGCGGACTGCTTAAGCAGTGTTTCAGGCCATACTTTTTCCGGAATTACGCGCCTCGGCGCTATCCCTCCCAATGTTTCGCATCGGGCCCCTCCCGTTCACGACGACACGGGCGTCGACGCTTCCGGAAAAAGTATGGCCTAAAACACTGCAATCTGTAAAAAATAGCTGACGGGACGCGGGTCTTTTTCCCGTTTTGCTGTAATTTTGCAGCCGAAGCGCGTGTGCGCGTATGTTTTATCTATGAGCAGACTGAGATTTGATGTAGTGCAGGAGGCCTTCAAGAAGAAGGCTGTCGATGTGGAGTTGCCGGAAAGGCGTCCATCCGAGTATTTCGGCGAACTGGTGTTCAACCGTGAAAAGATGCACAGGTATCTCGACGCGAAGATTTATACGGCACTGGTGAACTGCATAGACAACGGCGAACCTCTGGACCGCAGCACTGCCGACGGAGTGGCTGCCGGAATGAAGGCGTGGGCCATGGAGCACGGGGTGACTCATGTGACCCACTGGTTCCAGCCGCTTACCGAGGGCACTGCCGAAAAACATGACTCGTTCATGGAATATGACGGGAAGGGCGGTATGATAGAGTGCTTTGACGGCAAGATGCTGGTTCAGCAGGAGCCCGATGCTTCGTCGTTCCCGAACGGAGGAATACGCGCAACGTTCGAGGCCCGCGGATATACCGCATGGGATCCCATGTCGCCTGTGTTCATTCAGGATGACACCCTCTGCATACCTACGGTGTTCATTTCATATACGGGCGAGGCTCTGGATTACAAGACTCCGCTCAAGAAGGCTCTGAAGGCTGTCTGCGATGCGGCGCTTCCGGTATGCCGCCTGTTTGACCCCAAGGTCGGCAAGGTGATTTCATACCTGGGCTGGGAACAGGAGTACTTTCTGGTTGACGAGGACCTGTATGCCACACGGCCGGATCTGATGTTGTGCGGGCGTACGCTTATGGGTCATGCATCTTCCAAGAGCCAGCAGCTTGATGACCATTATTTCGGGGCCATTCCATCTAGGGTCGCAGCTTTCATGCGCGACATTGAGATTGCCGGCTACAAGCTGGGCATTCCTCTGAAGACGCGTCATAATGAGGCTGCTCCTAACCAGTTCGAGCTGGCTCCGATATACGGCGAAGCCAATCTGGCCAATGACCAGAACCAGCAGATAATGAACGTGATGAACGCTCTGGCGCGCAAGCACGGTTTCGTGGTGGTGTTCCACGAGAAGCCGTTTGACGGCATAAACGGTTCCGGCAAGCACAACAACTGGTCGCTTGGTACCGATACCGGCGTGCAGCTGCTTGCACCGGGCAAGGATGCTATGGGCAATCTGCAGTTCATTACGTTCTTCGTCAACGTGCTGGCAGCCGTGCAGAAGCACAACGCTGTGCTCAAGGCATCGATTGCATCGGCCACGAACGCCCATCGTCTGGGCGGCAACGAGGCGCCGCCTGCAATTGTATCGGCCTTCCTGGGAAGGACCATGACCGATGTGCTGAGGAAACTGCTTGAGGTGCCGTCCGACACTCCGATTGTGATTGCGGGCAAGCACCGCAAGTCGCTGGGGCTGGTCGAGATACCTGAAATATTCCTTGACAACACTGACCGTAACCGCACGTCGCCTTTTGCATTCACCGGCAACCGCTTTGAGTTCCGCGCTGTGGGCTCGAGCGCCAACTGTGCAGGAGCGCTGACTACGCTGAATGCCGCCGTTGCCGAACAGCTTCTGCAGTTCAAGGCCGATGTCGACAAAGCCATGAAGAAGGGCGCGGCTCTGAATGTGGCTGTCATGGACACGCTGAAGCCTCTGATTGCCAGTGTCATTGACACGATTTGCTTCGATGGAAACGGCTATTCTGAAGAATGGCAGAAGGAGGCCGCGCGCCGGGGACTTGACACCGAAATCAGGGTGCCGGAAATGTTCAAGGCCTTCACTGCTCCCGATTCCGTCAAGCTGTTCACAGAACTTGGAATATACAGCGAAGTCGAACTGCAGGCCAGAAACGAGGTGAAATGGGAGATATACGCCAAGAAAGTCCAGATTGAGGCGCGTGTTCTGGGCCGTATGGCATATAACCATATCATTCCCGCAGCTCTTCAGTATCAGACAAGGCTTCTCGACAACATAAAGCTCCTGAAGGAACTGTATCCGTCGTCGTTTGACAGGATGGCATCGGTCGAGATGGGACTTGTGGAGGAGATTTCAAGTCTTGTGACGGAGCTGAAGACAGGAGTCGACGCGATGGTGGAACTCAGGAAGATTGCCAACAACGCACCCGGCGAATACGAGACCGCGGCACGCTACTACGATGTGGCACAGGCTCTGGTCGGACTGCGCAGTTACATTGACCGTCTTGAGGAGCTTGTCGACGATGACCTGTGGCCCATGCCCAAGTACCGCGAACTCCTGTTCATAAACTGATTGCTATTCTGGACGTGACTTGAGCGCGTCAAGGTGTTCCCTGATTCTGCGTTCCTGCTGGTTGTCCTGCGGTGTCCAGAATGTGGTGTCCTTGAGGGCGTCGGGCAGGTACTGCTGCTTGACGTAGTGGCCCGGATAGTCGTGGGCGTACTTGTATTCCGCACCGTAGCCCAGATCCTTCATGAGTGAGGTGGGGGCGTTCCTCAAGTGCAGCGGCACCGGCAGATTGCCCGTCTGCCCCACATTCTCGAGTGCGGCGTTTATTCCCATGTATGCGGAATTGCTCTTCGGACTGGTGGCCAGATAGACTGTAGCCTCGGCCAGCGGAATGCGTCCTTCGGGCCAGCCTATCTTCATTACGGCATCGAATGCGGCATTGGCAAGCAGCAGGGCGTTGGGATTGGCAAGTCCCACGTCTTCGCTGGCAGAAATGATTAGCCGCCTTGCTATGAAAGCCGGGTCCTCGCCGGACTGGACCATGCGTGCCAGCCAGTAGAGGGCTGCATCGGGGTCGCTTCCGCGTATGGACTTGATGAATGCCGATATTATGTCGTAGTGCATCTCGCCGTCCTTGTCATAGGCCAGCGGGTTCTGCTGCAGGCTTTCGGTGACCAGTTTGTCGGTAATGACGACGTCACCGTCGCCGCATGCTTCGACGACCAGCTCGAGGATGTTGAGGAGTTTGCGCGCATCGCCTCCGGAGAAACGCATCATGGCAATGGTCTCCTGCAGTTCTATGTGCCGCTGGCTGAGTATAGTGTCTGTTTTCACCGCTCTTTCCAGTAGTTTCTGCAGGTCGTCCTTGTCGAGTGAATTCAGAACATAGACCTGCATTCGTGAGAGCAGCGGTCTGATGACTTCAAACGAAGGGTTTTCGGTGGTGGCTCCAATAAGGGTTATGTCACCGCGTTCCACTGCGCCCAGCAGCGAGTCCTGCTGTGCCTTGTTGAAACGGTGTATTTCATCGATGAAAAGGATGGGACTGCCCTTTGTGCGGAACAGCGGGTTTGCTCTGGCACGGTCAATCACGTCGCGCACGTCCTTCACTCCGGCGGTGACTGCGCTTAAGGTGCTGAACGGCAGTTCAAGCCTGCTTGCCACTATTTGGGCCAGAGTCGTCTTGCCGGTACCGGGAGGACCCCAGAGAATGAACGATGAAATGCGGCCCGATTCAATCATGCGCCGCAATACGGCACCCTCTCCTACGAGATGCTGTTGCCCCACATAATCGTCCAGGGACCTGGGTCTCATTCTTTCCGCCAGCGGCTGCATGATGTGTTATTTGCTTTGTGTGAGCAAAAGTAATGGTTTTATTGGAATTTGCCCCCTCAATGCGCGCGCGTTTTTAACTTTTCACTATCTTTGCCATGCTAACTGAATTAATGACTGCTTTTAACCTGTCGGTCCGCTGACTGCCATACGCAATATTCCGAAGAGATGAAGAAACCGCTTCGACTGCTTTTTGTGACAATTGTTCCGCTGCTTGTCTGTGCATGCGGCGAGAACCTTTTCGAGCAATATGCCAATATGCCGAAGGACAATGCTTCAAAGACTGTATCCGAAGCCTGGGCCCCTTCGCCATGCACTATAGATCAGGTTGTCCTGAAATCATTTGAAATCAAGTCTCTGTCAAACAGAAACGTACTCGCGGATATGTCGTTCCAGTACAGGAATGACAGCACGTATTCGGCAAAGGTCTCCCATTATTCGCTGGCAAAGGACGGCATCGTTCCCACCTGGAACGGCACTGCGGCAAGAGTCACCGTCAATGGCGAGGATCAGGTCCCGGGCAGTACTGCAGTTGATTTCAGTTCTCCTGTCAAGTACCGGTTCTATGCCTCTGACGGTCAGTACAGGGAAATCAGCTTCGTTCTGGAACAGGGTGACTGTTCCGGCCTTCCTGTAGTGTCCTTGATTTCCGACAGGATGATATCGGACCGTTATACCTGGATACCGGTTACCTTCAAGCTCACGCTTCCGTCCGAAAACAGGGTCGCCCTGTCGGGTACGGCAAACGCCAGGTTCTTGAATGACAATTCGATGCCGTCGGAAAAGAAGTCATTCGAACTGGAATCCGACAAGGCTGTATCCCCGCTGGGCATGGGACCCGGCAGAAAATGGAACCTGATTTCGAATGTCCCGGACAGGACATACCTCAGAAATAAGGTTGCCGGCGAGATAAGCTCCATTCTTGACTTGCCGCTGGCTCCCTCGTCGGAATACTGCGAACTGTTCGTGAACGGCGAGTATATGGGACTGTACCTGCTTTCCGAGACGGTGTCTGCCGGTGTGGAAATGACAGATGCAGGACAGAAAGACGCCCAGGACCCTGAACAGTCGGATTATCTGTTCAAACTGGAATGGAACAATGAGGGCAGTCAGTTCAAGACGGCTGTCATGGAGCTTCCGGTCAACATAATTTATCCTGCCGGTGTCAGCCAGAGCGGCGAGCTGTATGCCCGCCAGTGCTTCAAGCGCATTGAACAGTGTCTCTACCAGAAGGAGCTTCCCGATCCGGAATACCGCAATCTTCTGGATATGGCTTCGTTCGCCGGCAGCTGGATCGCTTTTGAACTGACAATTTGCGAGAACAGCAGGGTGCCTTCGTCTGTCTGGTATTTCAAGGATGCGGAAGGCAAGCTCAAAGCCGGTCCGGTGTGGAATTCCGATGCGGGGACATTCAATTCAACGGACCAGTTCGTTCTGCGCGACTACGAGACGACCGACTTCAACAGCAACCGCCGCAGTCTCTGGTATTCCCGTCTTTTCAGGGATGAGGAATTCGTAAGTGCCGTAAAGGCATGCTGGGCGCAGCATAAGACAGAACTCAAGAACATTGTCGGTTTCGTGGACGAGCAGGCATCGGTCATAGGGGAGACGGCAAAGTCGACCATACAGAACTGGCCTACCGACAGAAACTCGAATCTGGACTCAAGACTCCCATGGAACGAAGCTGTTGACTCGTTGAAGGATGTCCTGACTTCCAGATGGACTTTTTTGGATAAAAGCATAACTTCATGGTGAAGAAACCAATAACATTTGTCTGCATGTTTTTCCTGCTTGTCCTGTCGGCGGGATGCGTGTCGCTTTCCCTTTCGGACGAATGGAAGGAGCAGCGCAGAAATATGATTGACAGACAGATGGCAGAATCTTCCAGACCTGTCATATTCAATTCGTTTGCCTTTCTGAAGGAAAACAATCCTTCTCTGGAAGAAGACATAGTGTGCAGCAATCTGAGTACATTGACAATTCCGTTCGTCCTGAAGTCTCAGGTTGACATGCCGTGCATGCTTGTACCCACGTTCTCTCTCGAGTACGGCAAACTGTTCTACAACGGCGAGGAACTTGTGAGCGGCGTAAGCGAGATATACTGCTCGTTCAATCAGGACGCTCTGATCAGAATAGAAGGGTCTGCAGGAAAGAACGAGTATCATTTTCTGTCATTCGTTCCGTTCTCCAGTCTTCCTGTCGTGGAAATAATCACTGACGGTCAGGTTGAAGTCAATTCTCTGAATGACTGGATTGACGGTCTGATGGTAACACATGGAATGGGTTCGTATCCGGACTCTTACGATTCTGTCAGGGTAAGGAATCTGTCCCTGTCCAAAACATCTCCAAAGTTGTCTTTCAAGGTTGAAATGCAGAATGCGGCATCTGTTCTCGGAATGAAAAGCAACAGAAACTGGTGCTTTCTTGCCAATTTCGAGGACAGGACCCAGCTCCGCAATTCGGTTGCCTTTGAAATAGGGAGACTGGCGGGAGGCCTTGAATGGACACCGTCGTCGCAGTTCGCCAGCGTCACGGTCAACGGCAAATATCAGGGTCTGTATCAGATTGCGGAACAGATATGCATCGACGAGAACCGTGTGAATATAGACAGGATAGTTGAAAGCTCCAGCAACATTACAGGCGGCTACCTCCTCGAAGTGGACAATGAATATGACGAACTCTGGAGGTTCCACCCGAAGAACTCCCGTTGGAACGTGAATGTGGTTTCTCCGACTGACGATGACTGCAGTTACGAAAAGCTCGTGTACATAAAGTCATTCTGGAATGATATGGAAAGCCAGCTTGACACGGCTGGCTACAAGACCCTGTGTGACAACTATATGGATATCGGTTCGTTCATAGACTACGGCCTTGTCCAGTCTCTGACGTCAAACAACGGCTTGAGCGAACAGAAATCGGTCTTCTGCTACAAGAAGAAGGACGGCAAGCTGTTTGCCGGTCCGGTGTGGAATTTCGAATATTATTCCTTCAACAATGATTCGCTGCCACTGTTTTCCGAGTTCCTGTGGTACAGGTGTCTGAAGGATGACATCGGTTTCCATGAACAGATCAAGGAACATTGGAATGAGCTCAAGCCCGCGGTGGAGTCAAGAATATACAACTATATTGACAGTCTGGCCGATGTCATTGCCACGGGTGTCCGGAACGGTGAAAAGGTATATCCGTACAGCGTTTACCATCCTGTATTCCCGAATGACGATGACAATATGGACTTTGAAGCTGCGGCCGGACATTTGAAGTCATTCCTGAACAGTAGAATAAGTTGGATGAATGAAGAAATCAATGCCCTTAAATAGACAGACCGGGAACAATATGACGGTTCTCAGGAAGATCCTGCTTTTTGTGCCTGCAGCAGTCATGCTGCCCGTCACTTCCTGCATCAACCGTTTGAATCTGCCCGATCAGATTACATATTCGGTCGATGTGTCCTACGATGCTCTGGAACTGTTCCAGCTGAAGGCTGTCTACAAGGATCAGACCGGTCTGACTGAGGAGGTGCCCCTGTCATCGACACACTGGGTCACGAATATCCAGAAGAAAGACGGGTTCAAAGGTGAACTTGCCGTGAAGATGTATGCGAAAGACCAGTCCGGCGCGAATCTTGTGAAAGACGCCTATAATATGTCGGTCAGACCTGAAATCAGATACGGCGGCATCACGGCGGCCTTGTCGGACGGCAATGGCACCAAAGCGGCCAAGGCTGATCCCGCATCGGACACGAGAAATGTGAAATTCAAGTTCAGGGTACCGTGTTCGCAGCCTGTCAAGGTCAGTGCCGCCCCGCTGAAGTACAACAAGCACATGGTGTTCTGTTACACCATCGATGACGCTTCGGTGAATGCATGGTCCAGAGTGTTTGCCGTAATCAACGGCAAGTGGGTCGATGACAGGGAATTCTTCCATAAGGGACTGAAAAAGTCTACGGGATACCGGCAGAAATTCGCGCTCTGCTTCACTGACGGATGCGGCAATGACAGACGCTTCACGTTCGGAAATTCAATCTGGGCCACACTGACGGGACCTGAAAACCCGGACGGCTTTGTCCTTGATGTCAGCAAGTCATATTATAACCCGTACGTGTCATGGGAAGAACTTCAGGTCATGACCGATATGGGCAATTCGGTGAACTGGCACAATGTCCCGACTGCAGTGGATGATTCACTTGAAAAGAATGTCGCGGCATTGGTGGAAGGTCTTGAAACGGATTTCGACAGGACTATGGTGAAGATTGGGTATCCGATGAAGGTACTTGCCCAGCCGGACGGCAATGAAGCATACCTTGAGGCTGCCGCATTGAGTCCGTATGTCCGTCTTACCCGAGCCACTTCAGGCGAAGGCCATATGGAAGAAGTGTATCTGCTGGATACGGTTTCCATTGACAAGAGAGAAGTCTTTGGCGGATATACTGAAGGCAACTACGAGGACAAGCTTCATGAGTTGAGCGTTCAGGCCCTCTCTGACAAGCCGACGCTTGTAGGTAAGCTTGACCACCGTCCGCAGAAGGATGCCATTGATTTCCTGTATGACATATTCGATCTTTATGGCAGCCATGGCGCTGACAATATATGGGTCACGACATACGATGAACTGTTCGAATACAAGGAGATGATTTCATCGCTGGAACTGGCTACATACGAAAATGACGGCTACACGGAAGTGGAGGTGTCGGTTCCCATTGACGAAACATTCATTTTCAATGACCTGTCATTTACGGTCGAAGGTGCAGACGGACCTGCGGAACCTGTCTCCAAGAATCTTTACGGCTTTTCAAGTGCCGTTCAGAAAGACGGCACGGTGCTTGTAAACTGCACGTTCACGGACAGGATCTATGAACTGGCCGACAAATACGTGACGCTGTATGAAGAAGAATTCGAAGAAGAGGACAGGAACTATGCCGAGTATCTTGTGTCTCTGCTTAGAGAAGACCTCAGAGCTCCGTTCATTACTAGAATCCAGAGCACTACGGAACCGTCTAAAGGCAAAATGCCGGTAAACGGGAAATACACCAGGGAACAGATGAACAAATATCTGCTGTTATATGACCAGTACGAATGCAAGATAGAATATCAGTTCTGATAATTTCACTTAGATTTGAACATTATGAACAGATTTTTTTTGAAAACTTCAAGAGTTTTGATGATGGCTGCAACGGTATGTTTTGCGGCGGTGTCATGCAATGATGATGAAAACGAAGCTGAGGCTATGGCCGAAAACCTTGATACCGTAGTACTGAACGAGATAAACGGTTCTCAGGACTACGTTGAACTGTACAATTCAGGTGATGCCCAGGTTTCTCTGAAAGGAGCCAAGATCCGCCGTTGGCGTATCAATGCGGACGTCAAGGACAAACAGACTCTGTGGGAGGGAACGACTGAAGTGATTGCCCCGAAGTCGTATCTGTGCCTTAAGTTCGAGGAAGGAAAGGAAGGTTCCGCCTATTACCTGAAAAGAGATTTTTCGGCAAGAAAGAATACATATATCTGGCTTCAGGATGTTTCGCAGGCCGAGATTTCGAATTTCAAACGCGGACAGGAGGATATTGGCTGGAATCAGGTCCACATGCAGAAATGTGCCAATGATACGGGACTGGTCTATTCCTATTCGAGGGTTGGCAAAGAATGGGTGTACGCCATTCCGACTCCTGGAACTGCGAATGGCGAAAAGCAGGGTGACATTGACCAGAACATGTTCCCTGTTGTGATTAACGAGATTGACTTCGCTCAGAACAAGATTGAACTGTACAACGTTTCATCGACAAGGACCGTCAACATTTGCGGTGCGGAGCTTCGTTGGAGCAGGCTTGACGAGAAAGGTGAAGAAGACAACTGCACCCTCTGGTATGCAACCGGCACGACCGAAATTAAGCCGAACGGATTTTATGTAGTCAATGTAGACAACACTGTCAATAAACAGGATGGCGATATCGACCTGTCTGACTGCGTGAGCGTGAATTTCCGCCTGCGTCTGCGTGACAGCAGCGGCGACGGCCATGTTGACTTTACCAATTCAAGGTATGTGTTTGACGAAATCAAAAGAGGTGTGAAAGGTTCCGGCTGGGCTCAGGATACTTTGTCCAAGTCAATTTCCGGCAACCTGGTCCGTGTTCCCGATGGAATAGGCGACTGGGAAAGCACCGAAACTCCTTCCATGGGTTCTACAAACGGTACACTTCATTCTGGCAAGAATGCCATAGATCTTGAAATTGACGGATATTGAACATGAGAATTGACAGACTGCTATTCATGACATCATTTATATTGCTGTCTTCGTGCGGCAGCAATATGTTTGAACAGTTCGAACTGCATCCGGTTACAGATTATTCCATTACGGAGAAACCTGCATGGAAGCCTGTTGACTGCACTATTGATGAAGTGAAATTCAGCTCTTTCAAAATCAGCGCGATGACCAACGACAGGGTCATGGCAGACCTGACGTTCTCTTCAATAAAGGAGAACGAGACCAGCACGGCTGTAGTCAGCCACTATTACCTCAAGAAGTCCGGCCTCGTTCCTTCATGGGACTGTGTGGCTGCCAAGGTTACGGTCAATGGCGTGGAACAAACTCCCGACTGTTCTGAAGTCGATTTTTCCGATACCGTTACGTACCGGCTCTACGCATCGGACGGAAACCGGTACAAGGAATACAAGTTCTATGTGGAACAGGGTGACTATTCCGGTTTCCAGGTGCTGTCAATAGTTTCAGACAGAACGATATCGAACAAGAAAATCTGGGCCAGCTCCATGTTTAAGGTATCCGGCCAGGAATCAGGTTATCGCGATGCGGCGTATTCGTCGAAGACAAGACTTCGCGGAAACAATTCACTGCAGTTCAGAAAGAAATCATATACTCTGAAACTTGATGAAAGGGTTTCGCTGCTGGGAATGGGTAAACATACCCACTGGTGCCTGCTTGCAAGTTATCCGGACAGAACAAGAATGAGAAACCGCATAGCATTTGAAATAGCGTCAAGAACAGGACTGGCCTGGACTCCGGATTCCAGATTCTGCGAACTGTTCGTGAACAGTGAGTATTGCGGTCTGTATCTGCTTACCGAAAAAATCAAGATTGACAGAAACAGAGTCAATATTTCCAAAATGACTCCCGCCGACACCATCGGAGAGAATCTTACCGGCGGCTATCTGCTGGAATGTGACAGATTTGCGGACAATCTGTCGTTCGAGACAGCCGTCAGACATCTGCCGGTCAATATCAAGTCGCCCGATGAGGATGTAATCACAGATTCGCAGATTGACTATATCGAGAACTATTTCAAGAAAATCGAGCAGCTGCTGTATCGTGAGGATGTGCCTGACCCTGCCTACAGGGATTACATTGACCTTGAGTCCTTTGCCGATGTCTGGATGGTTCTGGAACTGACCAATTGTGCCGATGCACGTCTGCCTGGCTCCATCTGGTTCTACAAGGACAAGAACGGGCCGCTATGTGCAGGACCTGTCTGGGATTTTGACCTGTACACTTTCAATCCCGGTGATTCGTATCTGCTGTATGATTATGAAATCACCGATTTCTCGAGTACGACTGACCGCAGTCTCTGGTATTCCAGACTGTTCCTTGACCCTGAGTTCAAGCGTATCGTAAAACGACGCTGGCAGGAATGCTATCCCAGGTTCCAGACTATCCCTGCTTTCATCGACAGACAGGTGGAACTGATCGGAAAGTCAGTCGCAGCGAACGATGAGACCTGGAAGACTGTTGTTCCCGGCAATCCTGACACTGGACTTAAATGGGCCCAGTCCGTCGAGGAACTGAAAAGGAATTATCAGGCAAGACTGCAGATGCTGAATGACTCCATAACATCCTGGTGATATGACGAAAAGAATTATCAATTGCCTGTTCCTGCTGATATGCTTCATGCATATGTCCTGCATGGATCTGTCGCTTCCTGAAGGATGGAGAAATCCGCAGAGCCACAATGATGCGGAGGTGAAATACAGTGATTTCAGTTATTTCGGATTCCTCAAGGAGGACAATCCGGGCGTTCTGAACAGCGACATAATATGTACCAGCCTTGATCCATACAATCTGATGATGATTTCAGAGGCCGATGTCGAACTGCCATGCGAACTCATTCCAAGGTTCGATGTCGGTGACGGCTCCATAATATGGAATGGTGACGAGCTGATAAGCGGAGAGACTCCCATATATTGCTCCAACAGGAATCCGGCACAGATAACGGTGACAGGAGTAGGTCCGGTCAACGAGTTCCACAGCATTTCGTTCCTGCCGAATACCGGATTGCCTGTGGTCGTGGTCGTCACGGACGGCTGCACTCCTGTAGAGTTCAAGCAGTTATGGCTTCCCGGAGAGATGAAGACATATGGTTTCGGCAAACTGCCAGACACCAGGGATTCCGTGTCTGTCAGAAAGAGAGGAAATGGAACAGCCACTTTCCCGAAGGTGGCGTTCAACATCAAGTTCGAAAAGAAACGTTCGGTCCTGGGCATGCCGAAGAGCAAGACATGGTGCTTCCTGGCCAATTTCCGCGACCGCACTGAGATACGTAATGCCGTAGCTTTCAAGCTTGGCCAGATGGCCGACGGTCTGGAATGGACTCCCCAGTCACAGTTTGCGGAACTGATATTGAACGGCAAACACGAGGGACTGTATCAGATAACAGAGAAGATCGGCGTCAACAAGAACCGTGTGGACATTGAAGAAACAGGTGCCGATTCGGCCGATGTGAATGTCGGCTATCTTCTGGAGATGGACAACTACTATGACGAGGTGTGGAAGTTCAGGACTGCAATCAACGAATGGCCGGTCAATATCAAGTCGCCCGATGATGAAAAATGCGATTCGTCGTTCCTTGACTGCATCAGCACCTTCTACAACGGCTTTGAACAATGTCTGGTGAACGGTGATTATGAAACGGCTTCTTCGCAGTACTATGACATGAATTCATTCATTGATTACGGACTGGTCCAGTCACTGACCAATAACGGAGAATTCTTCAATCATTTCTCAGTGTTCGGGTACAAGAAGAAGGACGGCAAACTGTTTGCCGGTCCGTTGTGGGACTTTGACTACAGGACTTTCAATTCGGCCGATGAATTTCTGTTCACCAACGGAATATGGTACAAGTATCTGATATATGACACATCATTTGTGAGCAGTGTCAAATCCAGATGGAACAGTTACAAGGCAAAGGTCGATCCTTACATATTCGACTATATCGACAGTCTTGCAACGGCGCTTTCAAGCAGTGCCCATGTCGATGAAACCATCTATCCGTTCAGCATTTTCATGCCTGCTCAGAAAAACGGCGACGAAGAAATGACCTTCGAAGAGGCTGTGGCAAAAATGAAGCAGGTGCTGAGTGACAGAATTTCCAAGATGGACATTCTGATTGACGGACTCTGACGCCTGTACCCCTTATTTGAAGGTCGTGGTGGAATAACCTACCAGGCGGTCATAGCGGTCGCCCGGCCTGTGCTGGTACAGCAGCAGGAGGTATTCGTTGGGGGTGGAGTGCCAGTTGCCTTCAATCTTTCCGGTTTCTCCACGGTTCTTGCCGTCAGGGAGCCACAGGTATTGGTAATCGTATGATCCCATTTTCAACGGGAGCGTCACTTCATAACAGTGGGGGCGGGTACCGCGAAACGCCATTTTCTGCTTCATGCTCAGTCCGGCTCCATCGTGACGGTAGAATATGTAGGGGGAACCGCCTTCAATGAGTTCGGTGTACAGCTCAAAGTGCACAAAGACATAGTCTGATTCCGTGTCATAGTCTGTCACACCGTTCCGCGTGCTTCTGACAATGTATCGTCCTGCGTGATCGGAATCATAGTGGTAGCTTTTCCTTATTTCATCGGGCTTGAGCGTGGCATGGTAGTACGGATCGTAGTAGCTGATTTTGTCCACGTTCTGTGTGTTGGCATATATGTCGGTGATTTCAAAACGCCTGAATCCGTTTCCGGCATCGAAAACCAGCGGTTCGCAGTGTTGCCATGACACTGTGGCGCCTTCAATGAAATCGGGAGACAGGGCGCGGGCGGCATTGTCGAAACGCATGTTCTGCATGACTGTCAGCTTCAGTTCCTTCATGGCGTCAATGCATGAGAGCCCTTCCGTTCCAACGCTTGCCAGAACCTGCTGGTGAGCCTCCCTGGTGTCGATGTCGGTGACATCGGTCACACTGGGCCTGATTTCGGTACCCGGCTCGACAACGCAGAAACGGAATACCGCATATGGGATGTTTTCATGAGTGACGGTCAGCAGATAGTTGCCCGACAGCTTCGGGCTGTTCTTCTCATTTGGAAAGGTGAGGCTGAAGTGGGTGTATTCGAATGTGGTGTTCTGTGATATCTCTCCCATTTCCATGTCTTCGTCATCGAACCCTTCCATATATTCGGAATACAGAAGGTCCGATTTCTCCCAGTCCGCATTGCAGTGGTCGATATGGTAATGGCAGATTCCGGCGTCATGCGATATGATGTCGAACGAGAATTCCAGCGTTTCATCGGAACCCAGGGATATGACAGGCGGACGCATCCAGTCATTGCAGGTTATGATGCGTGCTGACAGAACGTCTTCGACAAGTTCTTCGGCCCATGCTTCTGTTTTGAAATAGGGCGATGATGTGGCACCCCACGAAATGCCGGTCATGGCCAGCAGTATTGCAGTCGTTGATAATTGTTTCATGCTGCAAAATTACATATTATATGATAATTGAGTAAATTTGCGGTCCGAAAGAAACAAAAACAGCATACAGTTATGGCAAAAGAACTCAAAGACCTGACAAAAAGAAGCGAAAACTATTCTCAGTGGTACAATGAACTGGTCGTAAAGGCCGATCTGGCCGAACAGGCTCCGGTCCGCGGATGCATGGTCATCAAACCTTACGGTTATGCCATCTGGGAGAAGATACAGCGCACCCTTGACGACAAGTTCAAGGAGACAGGTCACGTCAATGCATATTTTCCGCTGCTCATTCCGAAATCGTATCTGAGCCGCGAAGCCGAGCATGTCGAGGGCTTTGCCAAGGAATGTGCCGTAGTGACGCATTACAGGCTGAAGAATGCCGAAGACGGCTCAGGCGTCATTGTCGATCCGGCAGCAAAGCTTGAAGAGGAACTGATTGTACGTCCCACATCGGAGACAATAATCTGGGCCACATACAAGAACTGGATCAAGTCATACCGCGACCTGCCGATTCTTTGCAACCAGTGGGCTAACGTCATGCGCTGGGAGATGCGCCCGCGTCTGTTCCTGCGCACGGCCGAGTTCCTGTGGCAGGAAGGCCATACCGCACATGCCACACGCGAGGAAGCAGAACAGGAGGCACGCCGCATGCAGACCGTATACCGTGACTTTGTCGAAGGATACATGGCCGTTCCGGTAGTGCGCGGCGTCAAGTCTGAAACAGAACGTTTTGCCGGTGCTCTTGACACATATACAATCGAGTCGATGACTCAGGACGGAAAGGCCCTTCAGTGCGGAACATCGCACTTCCTGGGCCAGAATTTCGCAAAAGCTTTCGATGTACAGTTCGTTGACAAGGACAACAAGCTGGATTACGTGTGGGCAACGTCATGGGGCGTTTCAACGCGTCTGATGGGTGCTCTGATTATGGCACATTCCGACGACAATGGTCTGGTGCTGCCTCCGAAGCTTGCTCCTATACAGGTGGTTATTGTTCCTATCTACAAGACTCAGGAAGACCTGGACAAGATAAGCGCAAAGGTGAATGTGCTTGTCGATGCACTGCGCGCAAAAGGCATAAGCGTGAAGTACGATGATGCTGACAACAAGCGTCCGGGCTTCAAGTTTGCCGATTATGAGGTGAAGGGCGTGCCTGTTCGTCTGGCTCTTGGCATGCGTGACCTTGAGGCCGGTACGGTCGAACTGATGCGCCGCGATACCCTGGAGAAGGAGACCATCGCATTCGAAGGACTTGAAAACACTATTCCGGCTCTGCTCGATGACATACAGAAGTCAATATTCGAGAAGGCCAAGGCTTGGCGCGACAGCCGCATGGTCAAGGTCAATTCCTACGATGAATTCAAGTCTCAGATAGAGGCCGGTAACTTTGTCCTTGCACATTGGGACGGTACTCCGGAAACCGAGGCCAAGATAAAGGAGGAGACCAAGGCAACCATACGCTGTATCCCTATGGACTTCGATACTACCGAAGAAGGCCAGTGCGTATATACGGGCGCTCCGTCACACCGCCGCGTGCTGTTTGCCCGCTCATATTGATCAGAAGTCACGCTCGAAGACCAGGCCTACACCCTGAGTGGTCAGCGTGGTCTTTGAGAAGTACTTGTCGTTGCTCTTGTTGTAGCCTTTCAGACTGATGCCCTGACGCGGGAGCAGTTTGTAGCGGACCTCGACATCGCCAATGAAGTTCGAGGTGTTGTTGATGACGTTTTCGCGGTAACCGAAGTTTCCGTTAATCAGAAGCCTGTTGTCAAGCAGATGGGCTTCCAGAATGCCTTCAAGTTCCTTGTTGCTCAAATTGGTCGCGTCGTTGGAAAGGAAACTGCCGGCGCTGAGATTGCTGGACAGCGATATCTTGTCATTATGAAGGAAAGATGACATGATCCTGTTCAACTGGCCGTTTACCGCACTGTTCACGAACGATTCCACTGCGGACGGACTGTTGGCATCCTGCGCGTCGGCATTCACATCGTATGAGTAGAAACGTCCTATGGCAAGCAGATACATGAACTGAATGTTTCTCTGCTCTTCCGTAGCGGTGGCACTTGCCAGAATGTCCTTTTCCTGAGTCGTGCCGTTCGGTATGTCAATGTCGAACGAAAGTCTCGGGTCGCCCGCTGTTCCGGTAACATCCATGAGACAGCGTACTCTGGTGCTGTTGTCCGACGATACAGACGGGTCAAGGTCATAAATGTCCGCGGAATTGACATTGTGGTATGTCAGCAGGTTGAGCTCGGTGTCCATCAGGGGTCCGTTGAATCTCACGTAGCTGCCTTCACGCAGCGAGAAGTCCTTCCTGATAAGGTCTTCAAGCGACAATGAACACATTCCATAGCTCAGACTGTACAGTCCGTTGAGCCTGATGCCGTCCTTGCGGTTGTACTTTATGCCTATGCTGCCGTCTCCGCGCATGAGTCCGGTCAGAGCGCCCATGGACAGGTCCAGAAGTGCGGAATAGTCACACTCGACATTGATGTCAAGGTTGAAATCGGCTTTTTTCCTGCCATCCGGGGCAAGCGCGGTCGCATTGAACATTCCGGCCGTATCGGAACTGATGCTGTTCCTGTCGACAATGGACAGGAAGTTGTAGTTTGCAACTTGTCCGTTTGCCTGTTTGAATCCCAGCCGTGTGCCGTTTGTGGTCCGGACATCGGCTTTGACGTCAAGTCCGCTGGAACGGTCGGAACTGAGTCTGACGGAACCTTCTGCGAAGATTGTCGCAAAGATGTTGCTTTTTTCGGATTCCGGCATACGGTAGACCATCATGTCGGTGACATCGGCATCCAGATTCACTTTGAAATTGTGGAAATGATCGTGGCGCAGGGTACAGTTCAATATGCCGTCATGCTCGTATTCGTCATAGCAGACAATATTGCTGAACGTCATTATTCCGGGTTCAAACCTCAATGTGTCTTCCTTTACTATAAATCTGGCTCCAAGGGATTTCAGATCGAAGAATCCGTTTTCCAGAACGGCTTCGCCTTCAATGTCCATGTTGCGTTTGCCGCCGAACAGCCTTATGCTTCCTGTGGCACGTCCTCCCAGTTCCGAGAATATTTTTCCGGTCCATTTGTTCAGGAAATGCAGGTCTGTATGGAGTGCGCCTATGTTCATGTCTATGAATGAATCGTTCGGACGGTAGAAACCGTCCAAGGTTGTTCTGGCAGAGTGGGCGCTGTCAGTGGCGACGCCGGTAATGTCAACCCGTGAAAGTGCCCGGTTCCAGACAAAGCCGGCTTCAAGGTTACCCTGTTCCGATGTCAGGAACTCAAGCCCTTCAATGCTGACGCTTCCCTCGAAAGCCGTTTTCCCGAGCAGTCCCATAAGGTCAAGCTGTCCTGACGCAGTTCCGCCTAGATTCATTTTGTTGCCGGAGCGTGTCAGGCTCGTGGCCTTGCCCAGGTCGAGACGGTCAGCCGTGACGTGGAGGATATGTGTGGAATCGGCCGATATGGTTCCGTTGGCTGAAAGCGAAGACCCTGTACTTGCGTTGCACAGTTCCAGACTGGAGATGCCGGCTGTCCCGTTGTAAATGGATATGCTGTCAAGACTCAGCGCCCATGTGCCGTCACTGAAGAGAATGTCGGAATTGTCAATGAAAACGCTGGATTTCAGCCTGCGCGAACTTATGCCGTCAAATCTGACGTGCGTGAGCAGCGGAACTGATGTGCCGGTTCCTGCGTCACTGAAGTTGAAGTCAATGTCAATGGAGTCGGGACGGCTGATGCTTGCATCGGCGCGGTTCTTCAAACCGAAATGTTTTCCCGATTCCAACGTGAAATCTCCGCTGATGTCCGAATGGAATACGCCGTTTTCAAGCAGCGCGCGCATAATGAAGCCGTCAATGCTGCCGCCTTGGATCTGCAGTCCGGGAATGTCGGTCCGGCAGCGGAAACTGCCGTAGGTTTCGTCCATCTCCAGTTTGAGTGAGGCCGTCGATGATAGCTCTGCCGGCCTGTCAAGTATGACATCGGCAAAATCCAGATTGTAAAGGCTGGCATTGAAGGCCAGACGGTTGTCAACTGTAACTTTATTTCTGCATGCAGGAACATTCAGCTCCAGCCAGTCTGCCAACGTCGGTGCTATGACCGATGTCAATGTGCTGAACGATGATGCAAGGGTTGACAGCCTGAAGTCACCGGCCATGGCAGCATCGATGAAATCGCTGGAAACTGCAGCGGCACGCGAATCAGTACCGCCTCCTGACATTGATGCTGACAGATTGTTCATGTACCAGCTACGTCCATCAGGACGTGAACAGAAAAGGCTGTCAATGGAAAGACTGCCGTTCATTATGTCAATGTCGGTTCCGGAAAAACCTGCGGTCAGATGGCCTGAAACTTCTATGCTGTCCAACCTGCCAAGGCTGTAGCGGTCAAGTTTTACGGAATCGGCCTCCATGCGCATCCAGAATTCCGGAATGTTGGTGTCGTGCATTCCGGCTAGAAGTGAAACGGCTCCGTTTTTGTCGGAAAAGTTTACCGACATCCCATAGGTGTCACCATGGACGTTTGCCCTGGCGGCAATTCCCTTGAACCTGTACCCTCCGATTACGGCCGATGATATGTCAAGTCTGGCATTTCCCGTTACGGATTCACCGATGGAATCGGCAAGGGCGGAAAGCGTGAAGCTGCACGGTCCGGCTGCCGGGATTCCGGCAATCCTGCCTACCTGTATGTTGCGGC
>JAKSIR010000150.1 GCA_024398695.1 Bacteroidaceae bacterium
TTCTTCAAATTGCTTACTTCAATCATAGTTGTATTGTTTTATTCGTTTTTGATGACTTCATAGGGATTCTCGCGTGCAGCCTTGAGTATGCGGCTTAATACCGTGCATACAATTACCGCAGCGGTAATGGCAAATACAGTCACATATATCCACCAGCTGAAAGTCGCCTGGTAGTAGAACTGCAGCACCCAGCGGTGCATTACCAGATTACCCAGAACGAAAGCCAGGGCCGATGACACTACGAATATCGTTCCGTACTCACGGGCGAATATCGAGAGTATGTCCTTTATCTTGGCTCCGTGCGACTTGCGTATTGCAATCTCGCGTCTGCGCTCCGTGCAGCTGAGCGATATCTGTGAATATACTCCGAACAATGCTATGCAGATGCTTATCAGGCACAGAATCATGAGCATCTCCGTCAGATTCCTGTCCTTGGAAAGATGGTCAAAGAAAGCGCCGTCGGCATATTTCACTTCATATTCAATACCCAGTCCGTCCATAAGTTCCTTGAGCGATGTTTCGAACTGCTTCTTGGATCCGGGTTGAAGATGTACAGACACTTCTCCATTTGTCGTTCCGCTGCCACGGTCATCATTGTAAAAGTATTCGTCAACCAGGTATCTGTTCCTGTAGCTGCACAGCACGACAATAGGCGGAATGTCATCATAGTTATCCATGTGTATATCATTGACTATTGCTACGACCTTGAACGGCATACGTGTCATCTGTTCATCATCCAACTGGATGTAAAGCAACGGCAGTTCTTCCAGGCTTCCTGCACCCAATGCTGTCAGAAGGTTTCTGGTAATTACAACCTCATCGTCCCTTATCCCTTCATCGGGAATTGCACCTTCCAGGACTGTAAGACCCAGGCGCTCATTCAGTTCGGGACAAATGCAGTCCAGTACTTCAGGGAAGAAGTGGTCTTCGGGGTTCGAATCGGCCGATTCGTAAACAATAGCCGAATTTCCGTAGTGAAGCATGGACATGTCTGCAAAATCCGGATAGACTCCCTTAACCGAGGGCAGGGATGAAATTCTGTCCTTCAGACCATACTTCTCCTCCAGTCCGGCAAGGTACTTGTCACCCCACATAGGACTTTCACCGACATATCGGAACATACCGTTCCTATACACTTCCTTCTCAGGCTCCTTCTGGGGCAGTATCACAATAGCGACATCCTTTCTCAGGGTGCCCCAGTTCAGACTGCGCATGTAGCTGAACTGGTGGTACATGGCAAACAGAGCGAACATGAGCGTCATGCCCGATGCTATCTGGATGCCCAGGCTGATTCTTCTGAACGTGTTGCCGTGCCTGAGTCCGATGTTGTCCTTCAAGGTGTTCCTGCTGACAATCTGTACCTCAACTACACCTGCAAGTATGGATACAGCCAGTACCGTTGACATGATTGTCAGACAGCCTTTCCAATAGAACGAATCGGTCATTCCGATGTCTGCAAGCTGCATGAACGGTTCTTTAAGCAGGAAGACTGCCACCAGGCCGACCAGCAGTGCCACCAGTACCGGGATGCTGCTTTCGATTGTCATTTGGACAGCAATCTTACCGTTTGACGCACCGTTGACCTTGCGCAGTGACATTTCACGCCTTCTGCCGCGCAGATAGTTCAGGAAGAAGGTGAAGTGATTGAGAATGGCGCACAGCAATATCAGCAGACTGGCTTTCGATATCATGTCCAGACCGTCGTACCTGACAAATGAATCCTCCCTGGCCTCATCCTTACTTCTGTAGATTTCAGTGAGCGGGATGATGCTCTTGTAGCGCATTACCTGATCCATGGACATGTGGTTCATTTCCTGGAATGGGGCCTCACACTTGTCCAGCATATCCTGGACCGTCACTCCTTCCTGCAGTTTGAATAAAAGCCATCTGTACCAGAATATGGACATTCCGTTCCATTTCCTCATCATGTCACATCCGATGAAGGAATGGTCGAAATCGTCAAAAACCGCACTGACAGTATAGGTATAAACTCCCAGGGCTATTTCCTTTCCGATTGGATTTTCGCCAGCGGACATCTTTTCCGCATAAGACCGTGATACCGCAATCTTTCCAAGGTCGTCCAGGAAAGACCAGTCACCGGCCACCAGCGTGGGATTGAAGAAGTCAATGAATGCGGAATCAATGCAAAGGCAAACCGGAACAGGCTCATGGGTCCAGTAATCTGTACCACCACCTTCAACATCGTAATACAGTATGGATTCAATACCAAGGGAATCAAGTTTTCCGGCTGCTGCATATTCCCTGAACAGCATATAGAACAGGTCACCGTTTCCACGGGTCCTTTCATTGCCTACAGTTGTCCTTCCGTCCTCATTGAAGGCGAAGGTGTAAATCCGGTCCGCATCCTTGTGGTACGAATCGTATGAGTTCACGTAACCCATCCACAGCGATGAAAAAGCATACGCTACCAACCCGGCGGCAAGTCCGATGATGCTGACAGTGTTCTGCAGCGCATACTTGCGTATGTTACGAAAGGCTATTTTCAAGTAATGTCTGA
>JAKSIR010000151.1 GCA_024398695.1 Bacteroidaceae bacterium
CTTGCATCCGGATATCATGTCATATATAATGGAGGCGAACTATGAAACAGGGAGGTTACGCAGATGAAAAGCATCCGGGATATATACAAAATCGGCACTGGCCCTTCCAGCTCCCACACCATGGGGCCGGAGGCGGCGGCAAAATTATTCAAAGGGGAGCATCCGGAGGCAGAAGCCTTCCGGGCGATCCTGTACGGCTCCCTGTCCAAAACCGGCAAGGGACACGGCACGGATCGGGCTATCATCCAGACTATGAGCCCTGTTCCCTGCGAGGTTGTTTTCTCCGCAGAGGAGCTGCCGGAGATGAAGCATCCCAACACCATGGATCTCATTGCTGTATCCGGTGGGGAAGAAACTGCCAGACAGAGATTCTACAGCATCGGCGGCGGTGACATCCGCATCGAAGGCCGGCAGACGGAGACTGCGGAGCAGGATGTTTATATGGAGAACTCCTTCGCGGAGATCAAGCAGTTCTGCCAGTGCAGCTATATCGATCTGCTGCGCTACATTGAGATCAATGAGGCGGACGATATCTGGGACTACCTGGGGGAAGTCTGGCAGGCCATGAAGAATGCCATCCAGACCGGTCTGAGCAAGGAGGGCATTCTGCCCGGCGGCCTGAATATCAAACGCAAGGCCAAACAGCTCTACACCAAGGAATTGGCCACCAAGCACCCGGAGGTCATCGAGTGTCAGCGGGTCTGTGCCTATGCCTACGCCGTCAGTGAGCAGAACGCGGATAACGGCATCATCGTCACGGCTCCCACCTGCGGCTCCTGCGGCGTGCTGCCTGCGGTGCTCTATTATCTGCAGGAGAAGAAGCATTTTACCGACGATAAAATCGTGAATGCCCTGGCAATTGCCGGTATTTTCGGAGAACTGGCCAAGAAAAACGCCTCCGTCTCCGGTGCGGAGTGCGGCTGTCAGGCGGAGATCGGCGTGGCCTGTTCCATGGCCGCTGCTGCGGCAGGATATCTGTTCCGGTATGATATCGACCAGATCGAGTATGCGGCGGAGATCGCCCTGGAGCACCATCTGGGCCTGACCTGTGACCCCATCTGCGGGCTGGTGCAGGTGCCCTGTATTGAGCGGAACGCAGTCGCGGCCATGCGTGCCCTGAACTCCGCCAATCTGGCGTTCTTCCTGTCGGAAACCCGGCGAATCAGCTATGACATGGTGCTGAAAAGCATGTACCATACCGGCCTGGATATGAAGGAATCCTACCGGGAGACCTCCGAGGGCGGTCTGGCAAAAGCCTATTCAAGAAGAGGTACAAGAAGATGAAAGAAATTGTGCAGAAGTGGAAAAACACCAACCTGATTTTAAAGATTCTGTGCGGCATCCTGATCGGTGCAGCTCTTGGCCTGGCTGTTCCGGGAGCCACGCCGATTGGCTATCTGGGCACGCTGTTTGTCAGCACACTGAAAGCCATTGCCCCCATTCTGGTTTTCGTTCTGGTTATGAGTTCGATCTCCAAGGCTGGCTCCGGGATCGGTGCCAAATTTACCAATGTTATTGTGCTGTACATGCTCAGCACCTTCGTAGCGGCTTTCCTGGCGGTTATGGTGCACTATCTGCTGCCCTTAAAGGTGACCCTTGCGCAGACGGCCGCGGCATCCGCTGCTCCCCAGTCTCTGAGTGAAATCTTTGAGAATCTGCTGAGCAATATTGTGGAAAACCCCGTCAATGCCCTGGCCGGCGGCAACTATCTGGGCATCCTGTTCTGGGCGGTGGTCATCGGTCTGGGACTGAAAATGACGAAAGATGAGACAGCCGTCCATCTGGTGGAGGTATTCTCCAATACCATTTCCACGGTGGTGGGCTGGGTAATTCAGTGCGCGCCCTTCGGCATTCTGGGTGTCGTGTTCACAGCCGTTTCCACCAACGGCCTGTCCATCTTTACCGCTTACGGTAAGCTGATTCTGGAGCTGGTGGGCACCATGCTGATGGTCATGCTGGTATCCAATCCCCTGATTATGTTCCTGTGTACCCGTGAGAATCCCTATCCGCTGATCTTTACCTGCATTCGGGAATCCGCGGTGTCCGCCTTCTTCACCAGAAGCTCCGCGGCCAATATCCCCATCAATATGGCCCTGTGCGAAAAGCTGGGACTGGATCGGGATTTCTATTCCGTGTCCATCCCTCTGGGCTCTACCATTAACATGGACGGAGCCGCTGTGGTGATTACCATCATGTCCCTGACCCTGGCCAATACACTGGGCATCCAAGTGCCCGTGCCCATGGCCATCCTGCTGGCAATCATTTCGACCCTGGGTGCCTGCGGAACATCCGGTGTAGCCGGCGGCTCTTTGCTGCTAATCCCCATGGCTTGCTCCTTGCTGGGAATTCCCGGCGAAGTGTCCATGCAGATGGTCGCTGTGGGCTTCGTCATCAGTGTCATTCAGGATTCCATGGAGACGGCTCTCAATTCCAGCTCGGACGTGGC
>JAKSIR010000152.1 GCA_024398695.1 Bacteroidaceae bacterium
CATCCGTTATAGACTATTGTGTACTGGGTGCTGCTGCTTGACGGTGAATAGACCGTGCCGCCTATGCCAATGACCTCGCCTCCAGTAATCTTGAAAGTCGAGTTCTGCCCAGGGTTGTCGTTATCCATAGCCGCCTCCATATTTGCCGCGACAGCGGTAACCTTGCCACTATTCACATAGATGGAACCGTTGGAGTCTATGCCGTCATTATGCGTCGAGAGGGCGTAGACCTCTCCGCCATTGAAAGTGACGGTTGTGGCTGCGTTGATGGCATCATCATAAGCCATCACATCTATCTTGCCACCGTTCACGGTAAGCACCGCCTTGCTCTCGATACCTTCCGAGCCCTCGCATTTGCCTGTGCAGCGCACAGTTATGTCTCCGCCGTTGATGGTGATGTCTTGGTCAATCTTGATTCCCTTCGGGGACTCCTGCTCGCCATTGTCATCCTTGCCGTAGGCACCGGAAGTATTGATGACCAGCCTTCCGGCATCGACCACCAGCGTGCTGTCTGTCTTTATGCCCTTTCCGCCTGCGGCAATGTTGCTGGCATAGAAATACCCGCCGGTGAAATGAATTTCATCGTTGCAATGCAGACAGTTCTTCGCAGCTCCGGTCACGACTACGGTAGGGCCAGGGCGCATATAGAAATCGTTGTCGACGCTGATGGCGTGCCTGTAGTTACCCTTGACCTTGAGCAGTCCGGTACCGCTCACTATGACCGCCTTTTCGGAGAAGAGACATCCCTTGCGGTCTTCATCTGCAGCTGACTTGCCTGACCAATAGTATATGTCGTCAGAATAATTGGATGCATCTTCCAGAGAGTTTTCCGTGCCGTCTGCAAGATGCAGGAACAGCCTTTTGCCCGCCTGGTAGTTGATGGCAGGACCGATGGCCGACTTGAGGCTGACGCCGTTCAGCGTGAGTTTCGTCTTCTTCCCGGCCTCCTTGTCGTCAGGATCCGTGGTGTTGTAGATTTTCAAAGATCCGTTATCGGATGCGCCTGTGAGGATGATTTCACATTTCTTTACTTCATCAACACCATCTATCGGACGAAGGACTACATGGGCTCCACTCTTTTCAAAAGTGTAGACTTTCCCGGCGTTCTTGCTCATCTCGACCGAAGCGTCATCACCTTTGTACTCGATGGTGATGGTGTTCTTGAAAGTACCGTCATCTTCTGCTTCTCCTTCCCAGTAGATATCCGTATTGGATTTGTCGACGACATCATTGTCTGCATCCGTGGCAAGGAGCCCGTCGTACTCTATTGTCTTGAATTCATATGTACTGCCTTCGGTTCCCGGAGGCATGGGCATGTCCGGGCCGAACGGGTTGAACGGGTCCCAGCTGTTCCTGTTGCAGGAGCAGAGCGCACCTGCAAGCAGAATGATAGTTACAATCTTTCTTTTCATCTCTGTTTCAAATTACGCCTGTTACTTATGGCGAATCCCGTGCCGCAAGGGCCTCAAAACATTGAACAAAATGGCAGAAAAATATCCTTTCCGTGACTTTTTTACCAGTATTTGCTATATTTGGCTTAAATATACAGAATATTTGTATTCATAGTCATGACCAAGCCCAACGATTTTTCAGTTCAGTCCATCAATGACAGGATCTCATCCCTGCCGGACACATTTTATGGGGAAGCATGCAACATCTCATTTTCTGCTGCCGACATCATCAGAAGTGCCAGCAGGCACGGTGAGCCGATTCTGTTCAAGGATATGGGGCTCTCACTATGCATTTCCGGAGAAGCTGAGTCGGAGACTAACCTTAGCAGGAACAGAATCACTCCCGGAACAATGGAACTGTTCTCCCCCGGCACGATATATCAGTTGAAATCTCTCAGCGATGACTGCCGCATCATTGGAATGGCATTCACGCCGTTCGTTGTCAAGGAGATATTCGAGGGCAATACCCCGTGGGAATTGCTGGAGCACAGAAAGGACATCCGAGTCTTGCTGTCAGAGGAGGATTCCGCGATGCTCCAGCAGATGTCCGCTCTATATCTTAAGCTGCTCCAGTCATGCGGTGAGCACAGCCAGAGCGCGCAGAAGATGGGAGCATGCATACTATCGTTCGCGAAGGAGCGTTTTGAAAGATTGTCCGCACAGCAGGAAACGAATGCGCCACGCGGGAGTCAGCTATGCCGCCGGTTCGTAGCACTGATTGGTCAGGCTGCCGGGCGGCACAGGGATATAGGATGGTTCGCCGACAAGCTGTGCGTCAGCAATCATTATCTGTGCGTTGCGGTCAAGAAATCCGGAGGTCGTACAGCAAAGGAACTCATTGACAAGTCGGTCATTGCCGAAATCAAGGTACGACTCATATACGGGAGCCAGAGTGTTGCTCAGATTGCCTCGGAACTGGAATTCGGCAGCAGCAGCCTGCTGTGCAAGTACTTCAAGGCCCAGACCGGCCTTACCCCGCTTC
>JAKSIR010000153.1 GCA_024398695.1 Bacteroidaceae bacterium
CATTCATCAGAGACCTTCTGGCAACTGCTGCTCGATATGAAAACAAGGTTGCCTTCGTCGATCTGGACGGCAGTCGCTCGACCACATATGGACAGTTGCTTGCTCTTGCACGGAAAGTAGCGGTATATCTGCGTCATGAAGGAGTGGCTCCACACTCAAACGTATGTATCCGTATGCCCGATACAATGGAGTTCATGGCAGCTGAGCTTGGAGTCTGGCTGAGTGGGTGCGTTGTTGTGCCCATCGGAATGAACTCCCCTCAGGAAAGGGCTGATGCCATCGCTCAAAATTGCGAAAGCGCGCTGCTTATTGATAAGGCGGTAATGCAGAACGTTAAAGACTTGAGTATTTCTGACACGGATGAGATGACATTGCCAGAATCGTCGGACGATGCGCTGATAGTTTATACCTCAGGCAGCACGGGCGTTCCAAAAGGAATAATACACACCTTCGAACCTTTCGACAATAACTATCCGCACACTTTCGGCTTGGCGGCACCATCTTCTGAAACGGTATTTGGCAACGGCGTCCCATTTTACTTCATGGCTATCGTCTTTCTGTATGATATGCTGCGTGCCGGAGCCACTGTCCATCTGTATTCCGACTTGGTGAAAGCGGATGCAAGAAATCTTCAGAATTACATTCAGTCTCACGGCATCACCGTTTCGCATATCAGTCCAGCTGTCCTGCTGCACTTCCTAAACCGTTCGTCCAAGTTGAAAGCAGTCATCACGGCAGGAGAAAGACTGACGACACAATGCTCGAAAAACGGCTATGTGCTTTACAATCTATACGGTCTTTCCGAGACTTCAGGCACCGTGACTTCCTTTGAAGTGGAGCCTTCACCAGAGGAGAAGGTTCCTCTCGGCGTTTGCAATCCGGGAATCGAATTCCGGATTGTCGGAGAAAATGGAGAAGACGTTCCTATTGGGAAAGAGGGTGAACTGTACCTGAGGGGTTCGTTCTGCAAAGGGTATTACAAAGACCCTGAACTTACACAGAAAATGTACGCAGAGGGGTGGCTGCACACAGGTGATATCGTCTCGCAAGGTACTGACGGACTGCTTTACTATAAGAACCGCAGGGACTGGATGGTTAAAGTGAACGGCCAGAGAGTTGAACCTGGTGAGGTGGAGGCCGCTGTCCGCAAGGTACCTGGCGTGGAAGATGTCATCGTGAAAGGATTCGACAACGGCAAGGGAAGCCAATACCTCTGTGCTTTCTACATTGCCGGAAGGGATATTGACAGAGATGAATTCACCGCACATCTTGACAGACTCGTACCGAGATATATGCATCCGGGAGCATACGTCAGGATGGACTCATTCCCCCTGAACGCCAACGGAAAAGTCAATCGTCTGATATTGAAGGAGCCCGAGAGAAAGGCTCAATTCTCGCACGAGGAGCCGAAGACGAACCGTGAAGTCAACCTGCTCGCAGTAGCCCGCCAGGTGATGAAAATGGATAATCTGGGTGTGACTGACAACCTGATAGAGATGGGAATGGACAGCATTTCCGCAGTTGAAATGGTGAGCCTTGCAAGCGACAGAGGCATTACCATCAAGGCAAACGACATTATGATACATAAAACGGTCAGGAATCTTTCTGAGAGCCGGATGTCATTGCTGTACTGGTATCTGCCCCCTACGGAGACAAAACCCGTATTGGTCCTTTCGTGCGGCATCATAGGCACGGAACTGTTGGAAAAGCGTGTGCGCAGCCTGTCAGAACACTATGACATACTTGTGATTGAACCGTTCTATGACCATTATGAATACCTTGCCAGAGAGGGAGATACTTTCGAAGACATCGTGGGTCTGTACCACGACTTGATAGACACGGTGGTTTCCGACAAATTTAGAATCGCTGCCTTTATCGGATTCTCTTATGGCGGAACAATCGCATACGAACTGGGCAGGATGCATTTCATCCAGACCGGACTTGTTTGTAGGATAATCTGCGGTGATTCTCCCCTCAAGTTCGCTTCCTATAGGAAAATGACTCCAGAACAGGAAGCGGAAAGGCTGGAAATACTACGTTCCGCCGGTTGCTGTAGCGTTGAAGGAGAAGAAAAAATCATTTTCTATGGGGAGCAGGCAGTCGGAAGACTGATGTCTGATTGGAAGGCGGAACCCACCCCATTGGAAGTTATGCTTTTTCACTGCAAAGGCAATTACTCCGGTGACCTGATGCCGACATACCATGACCTTGTGACGAAACTGACAGTTGTTGAAGTGCCGGAAAGTCATTTGGGATTCTGTCTTGACGGCGAGAACCGTTGGCGCGATTTTACTGTAAGCCATACGCTGCAGTTCCTACAGGCCAAGTCCAAATAATGCAGATAGATGAAGCGTTGCCTTTGTCTATCATTGGCTAATTATTCATCCG
>JAKSIR010000154.1 GCA_024398695.1 Bacteroidaceae bacterium
ACATAGACGCTGAGCCAGCGGTGCATTATCAGGTAGCCTGCCGGAAAAGCGATGACCGATGCCGACACCAGTATGCCCAAATACTCCTTGAGGAACATTCCCATGATGTCACGCGCCCTTGCTCCGCTGATCTTGCGCACCGCAATCTCCTTGCGGCGGCGCTCGCAGGCAAGCGACACAATACTGAATACACCGCAGACTGCAATCACAATGCAGACAATCGTCACTATTGTCAGGAACTTGCCCAACGCAATCTCGGAAGAGATGTACTCCTTGTACTCCTCCAGAATATTACCTGAGTGGTGATGCGCATTCGGATTGATGTCTTCAATGACGGCATTGGCCTTTGCCGCAACATCAGTCCACTCCAGCCCGTCCCTGTATCTGAATATGAACCATGAGTCATTCATACCATTCCTGTTTCCAGTGGCTGAATACTCGAACATCAGAGGGGAAATACCGACAGTCGGTTCCAGATAGCACAAGTCAGTCACTACTCCGATTATATGGCATGGGTTATTGTAATGGTAAATGGTCTTCCCCACAGCCTCTTCGGGAGTGAAGCCCAATGCCTGTGCCGCAGCTTCGTTGATTACGACATCCGATGTCCGGTCTGTTGCGGCCGATGACTCTGTGAACAGAGTTCCTGCCACCGGCTGAACACCGAGAATGTCCAGGTACTCCCCATTGGCAGGAACCATGACAACACTTATTCTTTCGTAATCATGTTCTTCATCCTCCATACTGAATTTGGAAATGCTTGATTCTGACGTATTGAGACTGGAGGGAACCCTGAAACCATATACCACATCATCAATTTCGGGCATGGATCTGAATTTCGCCATGGCCGACTCGACCTCGCTGTCATACATTCCGAACTGATAGACATAACCCATATTCTTCTTGCGGAAACCCATTCCTTCAGAACAGTTCAGATACCTGACTTGCGATGTTATTATTACCGAACATAATATGGTGCAGAGGCTCACTGCCAGCTGAAACCCAATGCTCAGTCTGTACCCGACTGCAGATGGAGTCACCCCGCCTTTTCCCAGACTCCTGTTCAGACGCCTTTTCCCGATGACAGCCACTATGACCGATGCTATGACAAGTGCCACCGCGCCCACTATTGCCGAATACAGCAGATATGACAGGATGAAGAAGCCTTTGGACCTTTCTATCAGACAAATTTTCATGAAATACGGCAATCCCAGGCCGCATGCAACTGCTCCGACAGCAAGCGCGGCCAACAGCGTAAGCAGTATTTCCGCACCAAACATCGATATGACCTGGTATGGTTTTGCCCCATTCGCAATGCGTAGCGAAATCTCACGTCCCCTGATGCCGATGCGTGTGGCCAGCATGGTGTAGAAATTGACCAAGGCAATGATTATCATTATCACACTTAGCAGCATGAAAATCAGGACATAACGGCTGCGTACAATTACCGTATCCAGATACCCTCCGGCTCTGACATCCTTAATCGGCACAAGACTGTAGCTGTTCTCTTCATGCAACGAAATCCCATAGTCGAGCAATCTGTCATAACTGTCCTTTAAAAGTTCAGCAACGAGTGTCCCGATATTATCGGGTGATACCTTGACAAATGAAACTGTAGAGTAAATGTAGTCATCTTGCGCGCGATTGTAATGCGGGTGAAGATAATCGTACCTGAATGTGGAAGGCTGACGCGGATTCTCTATAACTGCCTTGACAGTCAGCTCAGTAGGTTCCATCAGAAAAGTTCCGTTAGCAGGATTTTCAGGTGCGATGTGCAGTTTCCTGCCTATTGCATCACCTCCGAACAGCCTGTCCGCACAGGCCTTTGTAATGGCAATTTCGCCATCGCGCAGAATCAGCCTGCTGTCACCTTCAAGAACCTTCACATCGAAGAATTCCATGAAGTGTTCATCGACACTGCGTCCACGGACCAGTTCTCCGGGATAGTCAGGCAGACTGTAAACGGTCTCCGGTTCGGTTCTTGTGAAACTCTCTATCTGCGGATGCCTTTCGGCTACGCCAGCCGGCATGGAATGGCTGACATACACACGTTCGGCAGCATTGTCATCGGTGTTCCGGACAAGCAGGTACATGTTGTCGGCATCCCTGTAGAACGTATCGTAACCGCGCTCGTGTCTGAGCCATAGTGCGGTGAGTGCGAAGAATACCATTCCCAATGAAAGCGATACGATACTGACCGCAGTCTGCAGTCTGTATTTGTGCAGGTTGCGTACCGCGACCCTGATGTTGTGAAAGAAGAGTGACATACAGCCTTTGCGTTAATTATTGCATCAGCAAAAATACCAAGTCTAAATCCGCAGCTGCAAACAAAAAAGGCGGAAATCGTACT
>JAKSIR010000155.1 GCA_024398695.1 Bacteroidaceae bacterium
CCTTTCAACGTCGGCCTTCAGAATCCGTTTTCATTCTTTTGAGCCGGTCATCTTTCAAGCACGAAGACGGTGAAACAATATGGGTCAATGGTCGTGTCAATGCTCTGGCCCTGGCCCGCGAATGGGGCCTCGGACGGAACAATAAGGCAGGGGTCGTCAAGAGAATTATCCTTATACAGGTCCGTACAGGTAAGGTTGATGCGGGTGACCGCGCTGACCGTCTGTTTCTTTTTCAGGCCCGTAAAGTTCAGCGTCAGTTCCTGCGCCCTGTCAGTCGTATTGACCACCTTGACATATATCTTGCTGCCGTCAACGACCGAACTGGCAAACAGGCCGTTCTGACCATCAGCACCGGTAACGTTGCGGCCGTCCATCTGCACCTTCAGGGTATTCCGGCCCTTGTACTGGCCGTACAGCTGCTGGACATGCCAGCTCACCGTGCGGAATGAATTCAGGTTGTCATACCAGATAAGGTCCGGACGCCACTGCCAGCCTTCAACATGCGCGAACAGAGGCGCGTAGGTGGCCATATGCACAACATCGGCATTACGCTCCAGACCGGTCATGAAGGCGGCCTCCAGCAGTGATGCGTAGAAATGGTTCCACTTGCGGCCCTGGGCGTGGCAGGCATATTCGCCGGCAAAGACCTTCGGACCGTTGCGGTCATAATTGTCATAGCGCGCGCCCTGTGACAGGAACCAGTCATACGGACGATAGAAATGCTCATCGACCAGATCGGCGCCAAGACGCCTCATCTCGGGCCACAGGTAGTCAAACTGACGGCCCTCGGAATCCGGGCCCGATGAACCCACAATCCTGATTTCAGGATGAGCCTTGCGTATGGCCTTCACGAACGGCTCCAGATGGTCCGGGTAAAGTTTGTCCCACTGTTCATTGCCAATACCTATGTACTTAAGGTTGAATGGCTCGGGGTGGCCCATTCCGGCACGCACCCTGCCCCACTCCGTATCCACGCCACCGTTTGCAAACTCAATCAGGTCAAGCGCATCCTGAATGTAAGGCTGCAGTTCGCTGACCGGGACATGGGCATCGGGACTGCCATTCTGGAACTGACAGGCCAGACCGCAGCTGACAATGGGCAGAGGCTCGGCCCCGATGTCCTCACTCAAAAGGAAGAACTCATAGAAGCCCAGGCCGTAGCTCTGGTAGTAATCCGGATAGAAACGGTGCGGGAAAGTGTATTCCCAGCGGTTCTCGTTGAGCGGACGGTTCTCGACCGGTCCTATGGTGTTCTTCCAGTTATAGCGCGTGTCAAGGTCAGTGCCTTCCACAATGCAGCCGCCGGGGAAGCGGAAAATACCGGGATGCAGATCGGCCAGAGCCTGAGCCAGGTCCTTGCGCAATCCGCCCTCACGGCCCTTCCAGGTATCAACCGGGAACAGCGAGACATGCTCAACGTCAACGCTCACACCGCGTGTCTCAAGGAAAATGCGCAGCGTGCCCTTAGGTAGAATCTGTGACGGAGTCAGCACTACAGTATATTTCTTCCATTCCTTCGATGCCACCGTGACACGCGCCTGGGCCACAAAGTGGTTCTCGCCCATCGATGCCGTATTGACCAGCTCAACCCGAAGCACAGCCCTTGAATCCGTACGTGCCCAGACCGAAAATCGGTATTGGCTGCCAGCCTTCACGCCTATGCCGAAGAAACCCTCGTTGTCCAGTCCAGTCTGCTTGTGCGCATGCCCGGGGTCACTCAGACGCACGTAATGCGGACAGCGCTCAAACGGCCCGTCATCCTGCACGCTTACCTTGCCGAAAGCCTTCCAGCCTTGAAGCGCATCGTCCGGAAACTCGAACGATCGGTTCTTGACCAGTTCGGCATACAGACCGCCATCGGCCGCAAAGTTAATGTCCTCGAAGAAAATGCCGTACATGGTCTCCTGAATTGGAGCCCCCACGTTCTTCAAATCAATATCCAGCCTGTTTGACTGTGCCGCGGCCGATGATACCGCTGCCATTCCCGCCACCGCCAGAAAGGCGCGCAATGCCAATTTTTCCATATTCCAATTGCTACAGATTTACCAATACCGCTCCAAATATACACAAAGTGGGCATTATTTTGTTACGCCTGCCACCTTGCAGTTCAAGTTGGCGGACAGCAGGTGCAGCAGATTGACTTGCAGATGCCGGGACTGGAGCATGGAAAGATTGCAAAGCGCAACAGGGTCAAAGTGTTCAATGACGGCATTGCGTTCCGTACCATATCCGATGCCCCGGCGGTCACATTCCAGGTGACGGACGGTACCGGCCGGTGGGCGCAGTCCCGTAACCAATAGTTCATGAACGCAGCCAGGGGGTATCTCCGTGTGACTTCCGCGCTTCGC
>JAKSIR010000156.1 GCA_024398695.1 Bacteroidaceae bacterium
TGAAGACGGAACGCCTGACACTGTTCCCTGCTATGATCCCAAGATGCCGCAACAGTTCGAGTCACCGGCCATTGCGTATGTATTCTCAACTGTATTCGATCCGATATATGGTGAGAACTACACTGAAAACACTTATTCCAATTTGGTGCTGACCGGTCCTGACGGTTCCTCATATTCAGTCACTTGCCAGTTCGACAACATAATGCCCGATTATTTCAAGCCTAAAGGACTGACTCTTCTTTACGGGAGCAGACTGCCCCAAAATGGGAGAGAAGTGGTTGTCAAGGAGTCGTTGCTTGAACAGTTGTCCATAAAAGGTGATCCTACAGAGTACATTCTGGAATACACCAGTCCTGAAGGAACTACAATGCATCAGGAACAGCTGCACATTGTCAATGTCATAAAGGATGACAAGTGGAGCCGCCGCATAAAGGCCGATATATTCTATAACGTACAGAGCCTTTGGCGAGTGTTCGCTGTTCTGAATGATGGCGTGGATATTGATGAGGCCAACAGAATGCTGAAAGACAAGCAGTTTGCCAAGCATACGTGGGAAGGTAACAGGCTGATAGTCCCACAGGTGCGGCCTGTGCAGAAAAATCCTGTCAGCAGGGAGGAAATATGGAAACGCATTCTGTCAGTTCTGGTCCTGATTATTGGAATGATCTGCTTCATGAGCAATCTCATAAACACATTCATCAGGAACTGGCACAACAACCATTTGAGAATATGCCTGGGCTCGAAACGCAGTGGACTATTCGGATTGCTGAGCTGTCAGATACTTGTCACGCTCATTCCGGCAACTGTTATTGCACTCATATCGGCCTTCTTCCTTATTCCGTTCCTGAACACTCTGAATACAAGGATTGTCTACTACCATCTGCCGTACATTCTTTTGCTGGAGCTGGCTGTATCGGTCTTTGTGTTCATATTATGCATGGTTGCCGTGTTCATTGCAGTCCGCCATATGGACATCTCTGCCCCGGACAGGAAGAACACACTGTCGCACAAAGAACTGAATCTGCTCAAATATGTTTTGCTGATTGTAGAAATGTCTCTTTCTGTCATGGCCTTGAGCAGTTCGCTTTCAATGGTATCGAGCGTACCAAGACCATACTGCCCGCTTTCCCGCAGCCAGCTGAAACAGATTCTGACTTTGGATATGCGCAACGGATCGTTTGAGCAGTCAAGGGATATAATCCAATCCAAAATCAGATCCATATCCGATGTTGAAGATGTGCTGATGACAACCGTTCCGATAATTCCCACTGGGGAAGAAGAATATCATCAGGCAAGGGTCTGGCAGTTCAGAGACAATGAAGGCGGATACGCATACTATCCGATTTTCATTTACAGCGATACCTCATATTTCAGTTTCTTCAACATTCCCGTGGAACGTATGGAATATGACAGGTCGATTGAAGGGGTTTACGTATCAGAAAAACTATGGAAGGCCATGGACGGCAAATACCCGCGGGTACTGGACATGACTGTTCCGGATGATTACCATTACGAAAACCCCATTAAATGCATATATGCTATTGCCGGAGTATTCGAAAGGCCGATGGGTGACCTGAATGATAATGATGACGGATATTTCCTGGGACCGTTCAATTCGCAGAATCCGGGACTGTTCCTTTATGTCAAAGTGCGTGAAGGTGCGAATGTCAACAGTGTCATATCCAGGATTGAAGATATCTGTGAGGAGGTGACAGGCAGTCCGTGCAGGGACAAAATAGGCACTATGGGAGGCAAATGGCTCGGATCCAGCCACAGCACCAGAATAACAATCATGCTGTACACAACAGCCGCATGCGCCGGAATGCTGATGGTCCTGCTGAGCATCATGTCCATCATCACGACCGAAACGGGGGCGCGCCGGAAAGACGTCTCCCTGAGGAAAATCCATGGCGCCAAGGCATCGGACATAGCCAGAATGTTCATCCGTCCATACCTGTGGGTCCTGCTGGTTTCATTCCTGATAGGATACCCCTGTTCCAGATTCCTGTATGTATCGGATAACGAACAGCTGCTTTCCTGGCGCATTCCTCTGGTACTGTTAATCACAGCTCTAATTATGACATTGTCAACGGTATGGAAAATCAGAAAGATCATGCATACCAATCCGACGGATATTCTCAAGGAATAAATTATTATTTCTACCTTTGTCATGTATGACAGACGCGCGGATACTTGTGATCGATGACAATGCGGCGGTACGCAGCACTCTGAAGCTGGTTCTAAAGA
>JAKSIR010000157.1 GCA_024398695.1 Bacteroidaceae bacterium
AAACAGAAAGGGCGGCCTGAAAAGCGGTCGCCCTTTCCATTCGTCATATTCTGTGCGGTCAGAACGGCAGATCGTCGTTCGATGACGTGGCCGCAAACGGGTCTGCTGCAGGTGCGGCCTGGAAAGATGCAGCCGGAGCATCCTGAGCGGCCTGGGCCGGGGCAGCCAGAGCAGTGTCATGCGATACCCTCCAGGCGCGTATGTCATTGTACCAACGGCCGTTGAATTCACGGGCGTTGATATCGAAACTGACTGTAACCACATCGCCTACATTGATTGCAGCCTGCTGTATCTTGTCCTCGCCGAAGATGCTGAACATCATCTTCTTGGGGTACTGTTCTCCAACTGTCTCAAGCACGAATTCCTGAATTTTCCACGGATTGCCGTTTGCCTTTGATGTTCCGGACCTTGATTCCAGAGCGGCGATAATCTTACCTGTAATATCCATTCTGATGTCTTGTTTTTGATTATGTGTGCGAATTTACGCCGAATGAATTTCAAAAGCGAATTTTTACACGAATAAATTTCGCTTCTAACGCAACTTTCCATTATCTTTGTCTTTCACGCTGTACACGCGCCGCATACGCGCGCCAAGCAGCATGGAAACACGCAGAGACAAAAACCTAAAAATACAAATAACGATATGAACTTCACTGTATCCAGTTCAACCTTGTCAGGACGGCTTCAGGCTATAAGCAGAGTAATCAACCCGAAATCCATCTATCCCATCCTCGAGAACTTCCTGTTCCGTGTGGAAGGCGGGAAACTCATTGTGACAGCCGCCGACAACGACACCACGCTTGAAGCGGTCATCGAATTGAACGAAAGCGACGGTGACGGCCAGATTGCCCTTCCCGCAAAGTCCATGCTTGATTCGCTCAAGGAGATTCCCGAACAGCCAATCCGTTTCCAGATTGACCCCACCACATTCTCGACCGCAATCAAGTATCAGAACGGCGAATACAGCATAATCGGACAGAACGCCGACGAATACCCCACCCCCGCCGTGCTCCAGGAAGAATTCACCTCGTTCGGCATCGACACCCAGATTCTGCTCGACAGCCTGTCACGCACCATTTTCGCCACGGCCGATGACGAGCTGCGTCCTGTAATGAACGGCATATACTTCGACATAAACACCGACGGTGCAACCTTTGTCGCATCGGACGGCCACAAGCTCGTATGCAACCGTAACACACAGGTCCAGGCAAGCGGCAAGTCTTCGTTCATCCTGCCCAAGAAGCCGGCCACACTGCTCCGTTCACTGGTATCGAAAGACAGCGGATCGGTCACAATTGAATTCGACAGCCGCATTGCACGCTTCTCGACACCCGAATTCAGCATGGTATGCCGACTTATCGACGGACGTTACCCCAACTACAACTCGGTCATTCCGCAGAACAATCCGCACCTCCTGACACTTGACCGTCAGACCATGCTCAATGCCCTGCGCCGCGTTTCCGTATTCTGCCCTGCATCGACCGGACTCATCAAGCTCAAGATAAGCAGCGATTCCGTTGACATTTCGGCACAGGACGTGGACTTCTCGACATCGGCCAAGGAAAGCGTGGTATGCCAGTACGAAGGCGTCCCCATGAGCATAGGCTTCAAGGCCGGCTTCCTGATAGACATCCTGAACAACACCCCCGGCCAGGACATCATATTCCAGCTGGCAGACCCGTCACGCGCAGGCGTCGTCGTTCCGGCGCAGCAGAACGAAGGCGAAAACCTGCTCATGCTGCTCATGCCTATGGTACTCAACGACTGATTTGCAAACCTGAAACTGCAAGCAATGAAACTCAATCTTGAAAAGCCGATAGTATTCTTCGACCTTGAGACTACAGGCACCAACATAGTACAGGACCGTATAGTCGAGATTTCGTACCTCAAGGTTTCTCCGAACGGCAACGAGGACATGCACACCCGCAGGATCAACCCCGAGATGCACATCCCCGAAGAATCGACCGCCGTCCACGGCATCACCGACCAGGACGTGGCAAACTGCCCCACCTTCAAGGAAATTGCCAAAGAGGTTGCCCGCGACTTTGAAGGGTCCGATATAGCCGGCTTCAACTCGAACCGCTTCGACGTTCCGCTGCTGGCCGAAGAATTCCTGCGTGCAGGAGTCGATATAGACCTGAGCCGGCACCGCTTCATTGACGTGCAGGTCATATTCCACAAGATGGAACAGCGTACGCTGACAGCAGCCTACAAGCTGTACTGCGGCAAGGACCTGACCGATGC
>JAKSIR010000158.1 GCA_024398695.1 Bacteroidaceae bacterium
ACGGCCTGGTTGCGCTGCAGCCCCCTAAGCCTTATGCCCTTTTCACGTTCTATGTCCCTTACGGTCTTATGGAAATAGCGCGGATTACCGGCCTTCAGCTTGGCATATTCCCAAGTGGCATCATAATCTTCATCGTCAGGTACATAGACAATCTGCTCCGTCATTTTCTCTGTTAGCAGTTCACGCATCTTGACCATCTGCACAGGCTGCGGCTGGTCAGCATTGTCCCTGACAAACTGAGTGACATTGATAGGTTTACCAAAACTTATCAGCACAGTGGAACGGAAGCGGAAATAGTCTCCGTACTCTATACCGATCGGCATTATGTATACCGGCTTCTGCTCCTGTGTCTTGTCATAGACCGACAAGGCAATATGGAAAATGCCCTTACTGAGTTTCAGAAGCGAGTGCTTGGGTCTGTGAGTAGCTTCAGGATAAATGACGAACGGCACACCGTCCAGAAGCACATCGGTCGCGATGGCTATCGCCTCGTCATTCTTCTTTACCGCATCGATACCGTCACGTATGCGGTATATGGGCATGATCTTGAGAAAATTGAGCCACTTGACAGCACTTTTCTTTCTGAATATGTCGGCTCTTGCAACATATACCTTCTGTTCGGGCGTTGCAGCCAGCATGACGAGAGGGTCCATAAGGGCATTGGTGTGGTTCGCAGCCCAGATTACGCTTCCATCCTTGGGTATGTTTTCAAGTCCTTCAACCTGAAACCTTCTATATGATGTCCTGACAGCCCAGTCAACGAAGAACTTCGTGAAGAAGTATCTGCGGCCGCCCTCTTGAATCTTACGTTTCATACCTGTCTCTGAATGCAAGTCTGGCAAAGCTAACAAAATACTGACAAACGGCCAAAAATAGCCCGAATCTTTCTACTTTTGCGCGTCACAGGAAAAGCCAGGTATGAAAGTTCTACTTATTGTTGTCGGCAAGACGGAACAGAAATGGCTGCAGGACGGAATCAAGGAATACCAGTCCCGGCTGGAGCATTTCGTGCAGTTTGAAATTCAGGTCATTCCGGACCTGAAGAACAACCGCAGCATGGATTTCCAGACTCAGAAGAACCTGGAAGGGCAGTCCATCCTGAAACTGCTGCAGCCGTCCGACGATGCCTTTCTGCTCGATGACAAAGGCCAGGACTTCACATCGCCCGGCATGGCCGCATGGCTTGAAAAGCGCATGGTGCAGTCATCGAAGCGACTGGTATTCATAATCGGAGGCCCCTACGGTTTCTCGCAGCCGGTTTACGACCGTGTCCCAGGCCGCATCTCCCTGTCACGCATGACATTCTCGCACCAGATGGTCCGCTTGATTTTCGTCGAGCAGCTCTACCGCGCCTTCACCATCCTGAACAACCTGCCCTACCACCACGAGTAAGAGGTTTCGGCCCGTTGCTCCGTAACCAGTCTCATTGCCGACCTGACATTAGGCATTTTTGCGAGTTCGATAAGAACGATTAAGTTTGCAGGTATAATATGAACGAGAACATAATCATAAACTAAAGAATCAGCACCACTTAGCAACAGAGGAAAATAGATGTATATCGTATACCTGCTATATCTCGGGAATATTCTTGTTGAATATATTGTATTACCAAATATATTATATACATTTGTGCATAATATACGAATTACGAATTATGAATACCACAGCAGTTCATACAAGAAGGAAAAACATAGACATCCGCGAAGATGTATATCGCTTCCTTTCCATCAAGGCGGCCGCGTCCGGCACAAACCTCAAGAGTTATATCGAAACACTCCTTGAGAAGGAAGTGGAGGATATGGACGAGGCGTCAACATACCAGTACCTGTGCAATGTCCGTCCCGACGGAGATGTTGAACTTTCCGAAGAAGAGACCAAGGACTTTGAGAACTGGCTGGAAATATGAAGACGAAGTATTCGAAGGATTTTGAGAAATCAGTCCGCAAACTATCTGGCAAGACGCTGAACTCCGTCAGAAACACAATCCTTGAGGTCAGGAATGCGTCAAGCCTGGATGAAATTACCGACTGCAAGAAGCTGGTCGGCTATGACAACGTTTATCGCATCCGTATTGGAAGCCTCCGTGCTTTCTTCATCTTTCATATCGAGATAGTCGATGACTGCGTGTTCTTCAAGTACCTTGTGCCGAGAGGTGAGGCCTATGACAGGAAATACAAGGAAAAACTGAAGGAGGACGACAATCCGCGCAGGCAGCCGTAACTAATG
>JAKSIR010000159.1 GCA_024398695.1 Bacteroidaceae bacterium
CCGCCCACAGCCATAATCATGTTGCGCAGATGGCGCTGGCTCCTGAGACTCTCAAAGAAACGGTCCTCGGAGAAGGTCAGGTCATAGTCCAGTCCGGCTTCGGTCATGAGTCTGTCAACATCGGACTTGAGCCTGCGGGACATACCGCTTTCGTATGTCAGCGTTATCATGGGTTCGGACCAGTAGCCCGAGAATGAGTAGTTCTGTGGCATGAGTCTGCGGTTGCCCTTGGCGCAGAAGGCGTACATGGGTGTGAATGCCGGGTCGAATACGGTCGTGTACAGGTCCTTGACTACGGCAATTACGCGGTATCTGTCCGACACCGTAATACTCTGTTCAGGCGAGAGCAACACATATTCGCCGTTATCGTCCATAGTGTATGTTGCGCCACGCGTGATTTCATGTGATATTGTCAGTTCGGGTTCAGAACTGACAGGGCCCAGTTTGAATTCCTTCTGCAGATTCTCGGTTATCACAAGTTCATCATCGGCAACGGGGCGGTCGGGAATGTCACCGTCAATGACAGTCAGCTCCAGGAAACCGACTGCATCGGAGTTCAGAATGTCCAGAGCGACAAAGCGGTTGTCATTGGTCGGTTTGAAACGAACGCCTTCCACTGTCTTTTCATTGATGGAGGCTTCCTGCTGTGCAATACGGTTCAGATTGTATCCGTCACCGAATCCGGTGTACAAGCCTGTGACGTATGGAAGCTGTCTGAGACTGGATGTCAGTCCGTGCTGACCGTCAATCCTATTCAGATATTCCTCTCCATCGGAATAATTGTAGTTTTGCCCGTATACACTTCGGAACCATGATGCATTTCTTGCCTTGCCTGACTCGTCATCGGGCGGAAAATACATATTCATAGCACTGAGCGCGTTCTGTTTCCTGTCAGGATGTGCAGGGTTGTAGATTGTCAGGACAGCCGTATCCTTGACCCTCATACCCCAGTCGTGGTTTCTTATCATGCCTAACTGTCTGGCCATGACTGCCACAATGAAAATGAAAAGGACGCTTATGAAAAGCTGGACTCCGATGCATGCCTTGCGGAAGATGTTGCCATGTCCAAGGGCAATGGATGTCTGCATGCTGCGTCGTCGTACTGACCATATTGATGCTGCGCAGACGGCCAATGATAAGGCCAGAACCGGAATCATGACCTTGATGCTGCCTGATATGATGTGAATCTCTTCACGCCTGATGGCTGAAATGGTGGAGAACGTGGGCTCAAACAGTATGTTCATGACAAGTCCGATGACCATGGCGGACAGCAGTACAATGCCGAATTCCACCATCAGCATTGCAAACAGCTTACCGGGACTTGATCCGTTGACCATTCTCAGTGCCATTTCCCTTTTTCTGTAGTCCAGGCGTACCAGCGAGAACAGAATGAAATTGACCATGGCGCAGATGAACAGCACGATTCCCGCCAGGCAGAACATCTGTACGTGCTCATACTTCACGTACATATCCTTCTGCGCTTTTTTAAGATGGATGTCAGTGATTGGAAGGACCTTGAATATTATTGCATCCTGAAAACGGATAATCTCATCGGCCTTTTCAATGAAAGCCCTGATGTCTGTGCCCTTGCGTACTTTGAAGAACTGATTGTGTCCGGCAGCCGTTCCATGCATGCCATGAGGGTTTGTCAGGTGACCATCGTCATCAAGTCTGTCGTCTGACAAAGCAAGGGCATCGAACATCAGTTCCGTCCTTCCCGGAAAATCCTCAAGTATGGCAACAATGGTTTTGTCGTGCAGAGTCTCGCCAATGGGACTGCGACCGGGAAAATACTTCTCAGCGCAACTGCGCGTGACGGCAATCAGATTCGGGTCGGATTTGAATTTGTCGGACCCTTCGGCAACCCTGATGTCGAAGAAATCGAAAAACACCTTGTCAGTGAGGAATTCAACCGCTTCAGCATCTTCGTTGAAATCATCGAACTGGGTGTATTCTTCAATTTCCGGCAGTTCCTTCAGATTTGCCCACTGTCTGGCCGTTAACATTGTACCGTGATATGTTTGTCCGTTGTTGAGGTGGTAAACCGATACGGTAAAAATTCTGTCCGCATCCTTGTGGAAGGTGTCGAAGCTGTTCTCGTACCGTATCCAGATGA
>JAKSIR010000016.1 GCA_024398695.1 Bacteroidaceae bacterium
TCGGACAATCCGAAATTCACACGTGAAGTGGACGCTTCCCAGCTTTGGAAGAAGATTGTCCACAACGCATGGAAGAGTGCGGAACCCGGTGTGCTGTTCTGGGACACGATACTGCGCGAGTCAGTTCCTGACTGCTATGCCGACCTTGGCTTCCGTACCGTCAGCACCAATCCTTGCGGCGAAATTCCGCTTTGTCCTTATGACAGTTGCCGCCTGCTGGCAATCAACCTGTTCTCGTATGTGAAGAACCCGTTTTCAAAGGATGCAAGTTTTGACTTTGATCTGTTCAGACAGCATGTTACCGTTGCACAGCGCATCATGGATGACATCATTGATCTTGAAATAGAGAAGATCGACATGATTCAGGCCAAGATTGAAAGTGATCCGGAAAACGAAGAGACAAAGTATACCGAGAAGCGCCTCTGGGAAAAGATCATGCGAAAGAGCCTTATGGGACGCCGTACCGGTGTGGGCATTACGGCCGAAGGTGACATGCTGGCTGCCATGGGACTGCGCTACGGCACCGAGGAGGCAACGGCATTTGCAGAAAAGGTCCAGCGTACTTTGGCTCTCGCCGCATACCGTTCATCGGTCAACATGGCCAGGGAACGCGGCGCGTTTGAAGTGTTTGACTGGCAGCGCGAACAGAACAATCCGTTCATACTCCGTATCAAGGAGGCCGATCCTCAGCTTTATGAGGATATGAAGAAGTATGGCCGCCGCAACATTGCATGTCTGACAATCGCTCCTACCGGAACCGTAAGTCTCATGACTCAGACTACATCGGGTCTGGAGCCTGTATTCATGCCTGTTTACAAGCGTCGCCGCAAGGTCAATCGCGACGATGAAAACGCAAACATCACCTTTACTGACGAAAACGGTGACGCATTCGAAGAGTTTGTAGTGTTCCACCACAAGTTTGTTGACTGGATGAAGGTCAACGGAATTGACCCTGCACAGAACTTCTCACAGGAGGAAATCGATGATATGGTAGCCCGTTCCCCATACTTCAAGGCAACAGCCCAGGATGTTGACTGGCTGAACAAAGTGAAGATGCAGGGCCGCCTGCAGAAGTGGGTTGACCACTCGATCAGTGTTACAATCAACCTGCCGGCCGATGTCAGCGAGGAACTTGTAGGCCAGCTCTATGTCGAGGCATGGAGAAGCGGCTGCAAGGGATGTACCGTATATCGTGAAGGTTCACGTGACGGCGTACTTGTCGATGTCAAGGGCGAAAAGAAAGATGGCGCGAAGAAGGACGGCAAAGAGCCCCTCATGGCTCCGGGCGACTGCCATCCGCGTGAGGTCGTCGAGACACGTCCGCGTGTGCTTGAAGCCGATGTGGTACGGTTCCAGAACAATCGTGAGAAATGGGTGGCCTTCGTAGGTATCCTTAACGGACGTCCATATGAAATCTTCACCGGTCTTCAGGATGATGACGAAGGCATTGCACTTCCAAAGACCGTGGAGCATGGCCAGATTATCAAGAACATTGACGAGGACGGCAAGAAACGTTATGACTTCCAGTTCGTCAACAAGCGCGGCTACAAGGTTACCATTGAAGGTTTGAGCGAGAAGTTCGACAAGGAATACTGGAACTATGCCAAGCTGATATCGGGTGTGCTGCGTTATCAGATGCCTATTGACCTGTGCATGAAACTTATTGCATCTCTTGATCTTGGCAGCGAAAACATCAACAACTGGAAGAACGGTGTTGAACGCGCTCTCAAGAAATATGTGGCCGACGGCACTGAAGTCGGCGAGGAGTGCCCGGTATGTCATAACAAGACTCTGGTTTACCAGGAGGGCTGTCTTATCTGCAAGACCTGCGGTTCTTCCCGTTGCGGCTGATTTCCATGAAGGTTACAGAACAGATTATATCAATATGCGGACTGCGGTTCTATGCCTTTCATGGCGTGGAACCGCAGGAGCGCATAACAGGCGCATGGTATGAGGTCGACGTCGAACTTCAGGTCCAGGCCGCATTGGCGGTTCGGAACGATGACCTGTCCGGAACCGTAAACTATGCTGACGTGGCCATTCTGGTAAGGGAGGAAATGCAGATTCCGCGCAATCTGCTTGAAAACGTCGCAGGCAGAATTGCCGGAAGGATAATGGACAGCTTTCCCGCAGTGGGCAAGGCCGCGGTAACGGTAGCAAAAAAAAATCCCCCGGTCGCTGTCGCCGCCAGGAGTGCATCGTTCAGAATCGTAGTCGAAAGGGATTAGCAGCGGAGGCTGCTTTCAATGTTTTCGATGTCCGCCTTGAAGTTCTTGTCTATCTGAATCTGGTCGCGGACCATTCCGAATGCGTGGAGTACGGTCGCATGGTCGCGTTTTCCGATGTATGCGCCAATCTTTGACGTTGAGTAGTCAAGGTATTTGTTTGCCAGGAACATGCTTACCTGTCTGGCCTGAACAATTTCATGCTTTCTTGACTTGGACTGGACAGCTTCAGGCTGTACGGAGTAGTATTCGCAGACCTTATTGATGATGTCGTCGATGGTGATGGGCTTCTGTTCGAAGCGCTGGGTGCGTTCAATGACTGTACGTGCCAGGTCAAGATCGATGTCACGGCCATATATTGTGGAGTTGGCCATGATGGAGACTATTGCACCCTCCAGGTCGCGGACATTGTCCCTGATGGTGCTGGCCAGATAGCTGATGACCGGCTGGGGGAAGTTCAAACCGTCACGACGTGTCTTTTCCTTGAGAATGTCAATTCTCAGTTTTTCGTCGGGGCGTTCGAGCTCTGCTACAAGTCCCCATTTGAAACGTGTTATCAGTCTTTCTTCCAGGTCCTTCATTTCCATAGGCGAACGGTCGCTTGTCATGATGATCTGCTTGTGGTTCAGGTGCAGATGGTTGAAGATATGGAAGAACGTGTTCTGGGTCTTTGCATGGCCTGACATTTCCTGCATGTCATCAATTATGAGGACGTCGATTGTCTGGTAGAAATGGATGAAGTCATTGGGCGCGTTTCTTCTGACGGCATCCACATACTGTACCATAAACAGATGGGCCGATATGTACAGTACTCTGAGTTCCGGATGAAGTTCGCGGACCTTCATGCCTATTGCATTGACCAGATGAGTCTTGCCCACGCCTGATGCTCCGTAAAGGAACAGGGGGTTGAAAGCCGTTCCTGCGGGATTCAAGGCAATGCTTTCCGCTGCAGTACGTGCCAGCCTGTTGCTGCTTCCCTCAACGAAGTTGTCAAAACGGTAATTGCTGTCAAGGTTCGGATCAAGATCCTGTGCCAACGGAGCGTCCGCTTCTTTGGGCGACCTGTTGTCTATTTTCTGGACGGTCTTGATTGCAGTGTTGCCGATTTCCCGCGAGCTTTCGCTGCGTGACAGGTCATGTTCCTTGTCCGTCACGATGTCGTATGACAGCCTGGTTCCACCGCCGAATTCTCTCGTGAGTGCAGCCTTTATGACCTGAAGACAGTTCTGTTCAAGATATTCGCAGACGAAACCGCTCGGAACCTTAAGAGTCAGTTCCCCTTCTATAAAGGAAACAGGCGACACGACTGTGAACCATGTTTCGAAAACAGGTGCAGAAACATTGTCCCGGATGAAATCCAGACAAAGTTCCCATTTCTTGTTCAGTTCGGTGTTCGACATTTCCCTTTAAGTGTATGCGGCCGTCTCAGTGGCCTTGCGTTTGCAAAATTGACAATCTTATTTCAATTGGCAAAATCATAAAAATTGTGTTGCAAATTGCAATTTTCTAAAGCGTTGGTATTAAGATACTTGGGAAATGCTTACAAAAATGTTGAAAATTGCCTATTGCAATTTACTATAACATTGATATTGTGTGAAATAGCCTGTTGATAACTTGCTCCGAAATTGCCGGCATACTCAAAGAAACCTACAAATGGAGCCGTTGGAACACATGTTTCATTTTTCTGAAAACAAAAATTCCAGTTGCGTGCTTAATTAGACGAAATCTAAAATGTACAGTGGCTTCAGGCGCTCTTTTGGGGGATGCCGTCAGTTCGTCTTGACCCCGTTCCTGAATTTCACAATGAATGCGTCCGGATATTTTTTCCTTACCTGGGGAAGATTCGCTTTGACCTTTTCCAGATCGGTATCTCCAAAGCATGTGTATTTGATAAGGGAACCTTCCTTGTATGTCCATATCCGCTTCAGACCTTCCAGCCTTTTGTCGTTGTCGTTGATCTGCCTGCTTGCTGCCATGAACTGGATACGGTATACCGTCTCGTCATTCGCGGGAGAGCCTTCCATTTCCGGTTCTTCCTTTATGGCCTGACCGGCGTGGCTCTGTCTTGCCGCGGTGTTCCTGTAGTCGTTAAGATAGCTGACAAACGCCTTCTTTATGGACTGCGCCAGCTTCTGCTGTCCTTCGGTAGAATACAGGTATCTGCATTCGTCATTGTTTGAAATGAATCCCAACTCGACCAGAATGCTTGGCATTGCATTCTTCCAGAGAACCAGATAGCCTGCCTGATGTACGCCGCGGTCGTGGCGGCCGCCGTAGCCGGTAATCTGATTCTGAACCAGTATGGCCATTTTCCTGCTCTCGCTCTGGTATTCGTTCTGAAGGAACTCGAAGATGATCATGCTCTCCGGACTGTTCGGGTCGTAGCCTTCGTAGTGTGTTTCGTAGTCGTCTTCATAGATGACCGCGTTGTTTTCAGCCAGCGCAGCATTCAGATTGGCGCTGGTTCTGTCGGCCTCCACACCCAGAAGGTACGTTTCGGCTCCGTATGCCGACTTTGACTTGGACGAGTTGGTGTGGATTGAGATGAACAGATTCGCTTTTGCCTTGTTCGCTATTTCAGCGCGTTTGTACAGTTCTACAAAAACATCGGTTTTGCGGGTATATATGACCTGAACGTTGCTGCATTCCTTTTCAATGAGCTTTCCCACTTCCAGCGCAACATTGAGATTGATGGTCTTTTCGTGGTACTTGCCGTTGACTGCGCCCGGATCCTTGCCGCCGTGACCGGCATCTATCACAACAATGAACTTGTCGTTTGACTGTTGGGCTCCGGCAGTCAGCGTAACGGCTGCTGCCAGCAGAATCAGTGTAATGAGTTTCTTCATCCTGTTCTCAGTGCAGATACATTTCTTCTGTAGTACTTCCATTGCCCACAGCCGATGCGCTTGTGGTGCCGTCAACTCTGTAGTCGGTCGTTATCAGCACACCATCCTTGTCGGTCTCGCGCTTTGATTCGAATGCGGCCGGTACGGCGTCGTTGCCGGCAATGAACTCGGCGAATTCCCTTGCGCTTATGTTCACGGGCTCGACCATAAACTCGGGAATGTTGAAGGCATAAAGATTGGAGCGGTTGAATTCCGGGTCTTTCTGCGGCAGTGCAAACGGCTTGGAGAAATTGCCGTTCTCATCAATGTGACTGAAATACAGACGGGTGTGGACACCGTCTTCGCGGCGGGTACTCCACATTATCCATTTTGCATTGCTTGACCATACATGGTAGCTTTCGGCATACTGGCTGTTTATTTCAGTGGCTCTCCTGGCTGTTCCTTTACTGAAATCGAAAATGAACAAATCAGAAGCTATCTGGTCAATGGGGAATATCCCGTGGGTGCTTATGCACGTCATCATGTAGCGTCCGTCAGGGGAAAGGCGAGGCCAGGTCATGCTGCTGCCGGCTTCCTCGGCATCATATACAAGGTAGTGCGGTCCCCATGTCCTTGTGTCGGGGTCAAACGGCTTGGCGTACAGGTTGAAATGCAGATTCTTGCGGTCAAGAAAAATCCGGCTCTTCCGGTCCGGGCCGAATGGAGCCTCGTAGTGTGCCGATACATAGTACAAAGTGCGGCCGTCGGCGCTCCATGCCGGGAAACACTCCAATTCGGAGGAATCGGTTTCGATGGGGCTGACGGCATTTTCATTTATGTTGTACAGGATAATGTCGTTCTCTTCGTCAATGACTTCAAGCTTGTCGTGACTCATTGCATGTACGGACTGGTGTGTCTTGTTGTTGGAGTATGCAATGTAGTCATGCGTCGGATGCCATGCCGGGTAAACGCCTGCCGACATGGTCGAATCGGTTTTCATGTTGACTTTCCTGAGCTCGCCGTTTATGGCAAGGACCGTGCCGCCCTTGTACTGGCGTACATGGAACTGCATCTTGCTGTTGCTGTAATTCCCGCAGTGGTGGCAGTTCACGCAGGTTCCGCTTTCGTTATTCTGAACCATGGTGTTGGAAAAGAAAATGACTTCTTTGAAATCCGTGATGTCGCGTTGGCACATATCAAGGACCTCGTACGATTCCACAGCTACCGGAATGCGGCGATATGTAATGTATCTGTCAATCAGGTCATCGCTCAGATATATGTCGAACGGATTTGCCGCAGACCATCTGCCGTCCTTTTTCAAAAAGACCTGAACGCCGATGCTGCTGTCCTGACCCTGGGTAAGGCGGTGCCAGTCCTTCATTCTTATGCCGACCTTCTTGCCTTTTATGCCGACCGATGCTTCGCCGTTTGACAGAATGGTGTAGTATGCATCGGCCTCATTGTCAATCATGAAGTTGGCCGGTGCTATGTTGCGTGGTAGCAGCACCCCGCTGTAGTCGGGGAAAATTACGGGATCACAGCCCGAACTTACGGCGTCGTTTCCCGGCTTCCCGGTACATGTCGCAGCAAGAAGTGCCGTGCAAATGTATAATGTACTTTTTTTCATAATCAGAATGTCTGCACACCGCGGACAAAATAATAGAAGTAATAGAATGTGTTGCCGAACTTCTGACGTACGGGAATGTCCATCTCCTCCTTGCATGAAAAGCTCGAGCGCTGTATGAAATTCATGAATGAATCGTAGCTGTCCCTGACTGATTTGTCCGTCGGAATTCCCATATCCTTCTTTTCAAGAATGCTGTACAGATATGCCGCTTCCTGAACGTGCCGGGGCAGTGCCTTTTCGGAACCCGTGCTCAGATACTGCGCGAGTGCTTTCCAGAACATGCCTATGTCCTGGCTCCGCATTGCCCACAGCAGGGCGGCGCAGTCGAACTCGTGACTGGCAATGGCATCCCTGTCTTCCAGGAAATGGCGCATCGTGTAAGTCTCGCATTTGACCAGGTCGTTTGACATGCGGTCATCGAAACTCATATACGGTATGATTTCCCTGTACGGCAGTTCCTGTGACATGGCCTGGACGTCAGCGGAGAGGACGCGGTGCTTCCTGCTCCACCCGCGGAAGAACAGGGTCTTGTCCAGCTTGTCAAAGTATTTTGCCGCGAATTCGGTCTCGTTCATGAGCGTGGCGTAAGTTGCCATGTACTTCAGGGTGCCGAAACACCATCCGTGCTCGACCTGGTCTTCAAGGCACCATCTGTATGCCATGTTCACCATACCGTAGTTCATGTACAGTTGTCTGGCGGCCTGGAATGCCATGGGAATCTGGTTCAGGGATTTCTGCAGTACCCCGCCGTCTCTCATGGTGAAAGCTTCATCGAGGGCTTTCCCCTGCTTCAAAAGCGCAAGGTCGCGGAACATGACCATAATCCTTGTCGGGCGGAAGAACCGGCTGTCGTATTTTTTGACAATCATCTGTGCCTGGACCGTACTGGTTGCTCCGCTTAATTCGGCTTTGCGCTTGTCAAGCGCTTTCCTTTCCCTTCCGGCGTGTCTTGTGGAGACGTCCCTGTAAATGTCAAGCACTTCATCCCAGTCGCATCGGTCCGCAGCGAGTGACATTCTGATTTCCGCTTTGAAATTGCTGTCGGAATACCAGAATGTGGCTGTCGCGGCGACAATGACTGCGGCAATTGCAGGACCGGCAAACCGTCTGCCGGCGTTGCGTTTCTCCGCTTCTGCAAACAGAGGCCGCACTGCGGCGAACAGCAGGAATGTTCCGAAAAGAATCCAATACGGCCGGCGTACCGTTGCCGTCCATTCGTCATCGGAGATGGACGGAAGTCCCAGTGACCAGCTGTCGGCGAGCCGGTAGCGTGTGAAAAGGCCGTACAGAATCAGAGGTACAATGATGCAGACAGCCAGAGCGAATACGAATGACAGAATGCGTTCCCACAGAGCCGGATTCCTGCTGTTGTCGTCATGTCCTGCCAGAATGCCGGTTCCGGCTGCTGCGACTCCGGCCAGCGCGAATATGCCGGCAAGGTAAAAGCCGGCAAAGGCCGATACGGCAATGACGGCCAGCTTCCCCCACAGCGTGGGGATGCGCCATGCGGCTGCCGCTATGCCAAGCATCAGAAGGTATCCCAGAGTCGGGGCGAAGAAATAATCCTGGGGCCTCATGATGAACATTCCGTACCCCAATGACATGTTGGCTATTACAAGCAGTGCAACCGGAACCGCAGCCAGCGGACGCAGGGACTGGGGCAGCGCCACCGTCCGTGCAGTGAGCGTTCCGGCCAGAAGGAGCAGCAGCACCCATATCAGCGCACCGAGCCATGGAATGTTGAGAAACTGCGTGAAGAACGAACCGGCCCAGCCCAGGAAGCCTCCCGGTATCAAGAACGATTCCCGGAGGAAGTTCCAGTCAAACAGGAACAGTGACAGGTCGCTGGTTTTTCTCAGGACGGCTCCCTGCGAGAATGTAAGGACAGCCCAGAGAATGACTGCTGAAGCTGATACGGGGAGTGCCTTCTTTACTGTCGGTGACATGTTGCTTTGCTATATAGGTGTAATGACCCGTAAAGGTAGTCATTTCTTGGGAAACAATTGGAAATGACAACTAAAATCGGGCAATTGCTTTGCATTGCTGGCGTTTTCGCGTACATTCGCGCATCTGTCGAAAATTAAACACCATCACACCGTATATGAACAGATTCTATTTCCTCCTATTTGGAATTGCGGCCGCCTTCCCAATGGCCGGAGACGCTCAGGAGTGGCTCGACCCGAAAGTTAATCATGTGGGTGAAATGGCGCCTGCCGCCGATTTCTTCGCATACGAAAATGCCGGCCTGGCACATGCCGCCGACAAGACCGCATCGGCCCGGTACATGTCGCTTGAAGGCGAATGGCATTTCAATTTCGTGCGCAACTTCTATGACCGTCCGCAGGGCTTCGAGGCTGTGGACTACGATGACGGCAGCTGGAACATGTTCCCTGTTCCCGGACTGTTTGAGATGAACGGCTACGGAGACCGCATCTATACCAATGTCACCTATCCGTGGAACAACGAACATCCTGTGAACCCTCCCTACATAGGGGAACGCGAGAACTATGTGGGCTCGTACCGTCAGACATTCAAGGTTCCCGGTGACTGGAAGGGCCAGAAGGTGTATATCCATGTCGGTTCGGCCACATCGAACCTGCGTCTGTGGGTTAACGGCAAGCACGTGGGCTACAGCGAGGACAGCAAGATGGAGGCGGAATTCGATCTGACGGATTTTCTGAAATACGGCGATGACAATCTGTTCGCAATGCAGATAATGCGCTGGTGCGACGGCAGTTACATCGAGGATCAGGATTTCTGGCGTTTTACCGGCATTGCACGTGAGGTCTATCTGTACAGCCGTCCTGAACTGCACATCGAAGACTTCGGAATCGAAACGGTTCTTGATGCCGCATACAGGGATGCCAGGCTGACGGCCGATGTCAGGACGACGGGCGACGGCACTGTGTCCTTCTGTCTGACCGATGCCGACGGCAGGCAGGTTTTCCGTACGTCGGCTGCGACATCGGACTGCAAGGCTGCGTTGGACATGCCTGTCAGGGCACCGCGCAAATGGAGCGCCGAGGATCCGTATCTGTACACTCTTGAAATGACCTTGACCGATGCCGACGGCAGTGAACTGGAATGTGTGGCGCAGAAGGTCGGGTTCCGCAGTGTCGAGATAAGGGACCGCCAGCTGCTGGTGAACGGCCAGCCAATTCTGATAAAGGGTGCCGACCGTCATGAAATGGATCCTGAAGGCGGATACGTGGTCCCTGTCAGCCGTATGGTTCAGGACATACGCATAATGAAGCAGATGAACATAAACGCTGTGCGTACCAGTCACTATCCGGACGATCCCCGCTGGTACGACCTGTGTGACGAATACGGCATCTATCTGGTCGCCGAGGCCAATGTGGAAGGGCATGGCATGATGTACAGCCGAAACCAGCTGGCAAGAAATCCCGATTACGGGCAGGCTCATCTGGAACGCAACCAGTCCAACGTCATAACATACCGCAATCACCCGTCTGTCATTATATGGTCCATGGGCAATGAGGATGGAGACGGTCAGAACTTCGTGACATGCTACAAGTGGATAAAGGAGTATGACAGGACACGTCCCGTGCAGTATGAGGGTGCGACAAATTCGCCTGACCACTGTGACATTGCCTGTCCCATGTATGCCGACTACGGTGCCATGGAACGTCACGAGAAGGGCAGCGACCCGCGTCCGTTCATTGAGTGTGAATACGCCCATGCCATGGGTAATTCAGAGGGCGGATTCAAGGAGTATTGGGACATCATACGCGCCAATCCTTCGGTCCAGGGCGGTTTCATCTGGGATTTTGTCGATCAGGCCGTCTATGGGAAGAATGCTGATGGAAAGACAATCTTCCAGTATGGAGGCGATGAGGGCCGTTATCCTGCATCGGACCAGAACTTCAACTGCAATGGCCTTGTAGCTCCGGACCGTCGCATGAATCCGCATGCCTACGAGGTGGCTTACCAGTATCAGAACATCTGGATGAATGCGGTATCGATGTCTGAAGGCAAGTTTGAAATTTACAATGAAAACTTCTTTGTTGACCTTTCCGATTATGAACTGTGCTGGAGCATTCTTTGCGATGGCGTTGAACAGGAAACCGGTACTGAAAAGATTCCGCAAATCGGCCCTCAGCAGAAAAAGACGGTAACACTTCCAAAACTGGCAAAATTGCTGAAAAAGTCTCCGGCAGACAGGGAAGTGCTTGTGAATTTCAGCTTCTGTCTCAAGGAGAATCAGCCTTTGCTTGAGAAAGGACATGTGGCAGCATACCGGCAGTTCGAAGTAAGTCCGTACAGGTTCTTCGATATGAAGAACTTCGGCGCCGGACTTGAAGACGGCTCTGAACCCATAAAGATTGACGAGGCTGTGGCCTACGTGACGCTTGAGGCTACCGGCATGAAATACACTTTCAACAAATCAACCGGATGGATCGATTATATAGACATGGACGGCCGTCAGATAAGCCAGAGCGGGTATCAGCTCAAGAGTGACTTCTGGCGTGCACCGACCGACAATGATTATGGTGCAAGCCTGCAGCGGAATCTGGCTGCATGGCGTGCCCCGGAACTTAAACTGACATCGTTCGAGTACGGTGCCCAGGACGATGCCGTGCTTGTGTATGCCACATATGACATTCCTGCACTTGAATGCAATCTGGAAATGACATACGTCCTTGCAAAAGATGGCAGAATGAAAGTGACTCAGAACCTCAAGACGCATTCAGAGAACCGCCGTATGCCCGATATGCTCCGTTTCGGTATGACAATGGTTCTGAACTCTGATTTCGATAATGTCGAATACTATGCACGCGGACCGGTTGAAAACTACAGTGACCGCAACAGCTCACAGAATCTCGGCCTGTTCAGGGAAAAAGTGAGTGACCAGTATTTCCCATATATCAGGCCGCAGGAAACGGGAAACAAAACGGATGTCCGTTACTGGAGGGTACTTGACGAAGACGGTTACGGACTTGAATTCTACAGTGACATGCCACTGAGCATGTCAACGTTGAACTATCTTACATCGGACCTTGATGAAGGCCCGGTCAAGCACAATGTACATGCCGGTGACCTGACTCCGCGTGACTTTGCCGTTGTCCATATTGACCAGGCCCAATATGGACTTGGCTGCGTGAACAGCTGGGGTGCGACTCCGCTGGAACAGTATAAGCTGCATTATGGCGACAGGTCGTACTCCTTTATAATCAGGCCTGTCTTTTATTGAAAAATAGATTACAAATGACAGATCTCTGGAGCCCGATTATAGACCATTATTATGCAGGCAACCTGCCGTTGAAGAACCTTCTTCTGACGCACAGCCGTCTGGTGGCGGAAAAGGCTGCAGCCATAGCGAAGTTGCATCCCGAACTTGGTGCCGATGGGGACTTCGTATATCAGGCCGGAATGCTTCATGACATAGGTATATTCATGACCGATGCCGCTCCTATTCACTGCTATGGCACATATCACTACATCTGCCATGGGTATCTTGGCGCGGAACTGCTGCGTGAGGCGGGGTTGCCGGCTCACGCGCTTGTGGCCGAACGGCATACCGGAACCGGGCTTACATTGAAGCAGATTGTCGAGCGCAGTCTGCCGGTTCCGCATAGGGAAATGGTACCTGTATCAATTGAAGAACAGCTGGTGTGCTTTGCTGACAAGTTCTTTTCAAAGACCCGTCCCGAAGAGGAAAAAACCATACAGCAGGCAATGCGGTCCCTGGAGAAGTTCGGACCCGAAGGAATTGAAAAGTTCCGTTCATGGTGTGAAACTTTCCTATAATCCGGTTCTTTTTACAGGCCCCATAAGGGCATGAATGCCTTTTTTTAATAAATTTGCGCGTTATTTCATTAAACGACGTGTCAAAGGGTCTGCCATTATTCCGTTTTCCCGTTCTCCTGGCTGCAGTTCTTCTGTTGCATTCCGGCATTTCAGCCGCGCAGGAAATCCCGGCAGACTCCACTTACATCCCGGCAGACTCCACTTACATCCCGGCAGACTCCATTTACATTCCGGCGGATTCCGCTTCCATTCCGGAAACCTTTGGCGTTCCGGCTGCCGACAGCATTGCAACTGCTGCCGACTCCGTTGCGGAGAAGCCGCGTCAGCGCGATGCTCTTGACGCTCCTGTAATATACGAGTCGGCAGACTCCATGACATGGGACAAGGGGTCGTTTGCATCCCTTTTCGGTGACGGTAAGGTCAACTACCAGAACGTCGAACTCACCGCCGCGGTCATAAGGATGCAGGTTGACAGCAGTCTTGTCTATGCCGACGGCATTAAGGACACCCTCGGCGAATGGAACGGGGCTCCGGTATTCAAGGACGGGGGGACTCCGTACAACTCCAACCACATAAGCTACAACTTCAAGACCAGGAAAGGCTACATAAACGAGATAGTGACCCAGCAGGGCGAGGGTTACATGACGAGCAACCAGGCAAAGAAGGGTGCCGATGACGAATACTATGTCAAGGACGGCATCTATACCACATGCGACCAGCATGACGACCCGCATTTCAACATACGCATCACAAGAGCCAAGGTCCGTCCCGGACGTGACGTGGTGTTCGGTCCGGCATACCTTGAAGTCATGGGTGTCCCGCTTCCGCTTTTCATCCCGTTCGGCTTTTTCCCGTTCACCGAAAGCGACTATGCTTCCGGCATCATCGTCCCGAGCTACGGTGACGAAATGGAACGCGGCTTCTACCTGAAGGACGGCGGCTACTATTTCGCGCTGTCGGACTACTTTGACCTGAAAGTCCTTGGCGAAGTGTTTACAAAGGGATCGTGGGGCATGTCGGCAGAAAGCAGGTACAGGAAGAGATACAAGTTCTCGGGCAACGTGTATGTGAGCTCGCTCACTACAAAACTTGGCGACAAGGGCCTGCCTGACTATTCGGTCTCCAAGGACTTCAAGGTCCGATGGACACATCAGCAGGATGCCAAGGCCAATCCGTACCGGAACTTCTCCGCCAGCGTGAACTACGCTACACAGAGTTACGAACAGAAGAATCTGACCAGTCTCTACAACCCGACACTCAGGTCGCAGGCCACAAGGACATCGAGTGTCAGCTACTCGCGCAACTTTCCTTCGATAGGCCTCTCTTTGTCTAGCTCAATGAACCTGTCGCAGAACATGCGTGACTCCACGATGTCGGTCTCCCTGCCGTCCATGAACCTTTCCCTGCAGCGCATATATCCCTTCAAGAGGAAAAAGGCCATGGGACAGGAAAAGTGGTATGAAAAGATTTCCTTCACATATTCCGGTTCACTCTCCAACAGCATATCCTGCAAAGAGAGTGAATTCATGAGCCAGAGTCTTGTGAAGGACTGGAGCAACGGCATGAGGCACAGCATTCCGGTCAGCGCCACATTCCAGATTCTCAAGAACATCAACATCACTCCGTCTTTCAGCTACCAGTCCAGATGGTACTCCTACAAGGTCAACCAGTCATGGGACGATGCGGCCAGGGCGGTTGCGAGGGATACCGTATATGGATTCAACCGCGTGTATGACTACAGCATGAGCGTAAGTGCCAATACAAAACTGTACGGCATGTACCAGCCGACACAACTATGGAGAAAGGTGTTCGGAGACAAGCTGATAGCAGTGCGTCATGTGTTCACTCCGACTGTCAGTTACAGCATGAGGCCTGATTTCGGAGAAAGCAGGTTCGGCTTCTATGATACATATACGTATACCGATGAGGAAGGCGAGGTGAGGACCGTTGAATATTCTCCGTATCAGGGCGCAATGTACGGCGTTCCGGGAAAGGGAAAGAGCGGCAGCATTTCCATGAGCATTGGAAACAACGTGCAGATGAAGGTGCATTCTGACAAGGATACCGTATCGGGCATAGTCAACAAGACGCTGATTGACGAACTCGGCGGTTCCATGTCATACAATTTCGCTGCGAAGACCAGACCGTGGAGCGATCTGTCTGCAAGAGTCAGGCTTAAGCTTCCGGGAAACCACACTTTCAACCTGAATGCTGTCTTTGCAACATATGCGTATGAATTCAACAGTTCGGGCCAGGTTGTGGTGGGTGACCGCACTGAATATTCTTACGGCCGTTTCGGCCGTTTCCAGGGCTTGAGCCAGAACTTCTCGTATACGCTCTCCAACAATACGCTGAAGAACTGGAAAAGGAAACTGACAGGATTCTTTGGCGGCAATGAAGGTTCGGATGAGTCAGTCCCCGATGCTCCGAGTTCCAGAACACGGGATTATGACTCCGGAACGGGCCGCGGTGCGGCATCGACAGAAACCGACGAGGACGGATATGTAGCCTATTCTCTGCCATGGTCCGTATCGTTTTCGTACGGCATATCGATGCGCGAAGACCGCAGCAAACCCATCAACGTTGACAGGATGCGGTATCCGTGGGGGTATTCCCAGAACCTGAACATGTCAGGCAATATCAAACTGACCAACAAGTGGAACTTCAACTTCTCGTCGGGCTGGGATTTCACATATCATGACTTCACGATGACGACAATGAATGTGACGCGTGACCTTCACTGCTTCAACATGTCATGCAGTGTCGTCCTGAAACCGTACGTATCATATAACTTTACAGTAAAAGCCAACTCAAGTATGCTGTCTGACCTGCTCAAGGTCAAGAAACGTTCAAGCCAGAACAGCTACGTGAACTGGTATGACGAATGAACCGATTAACATCAACACAATATGAGCTACCTCATCATTCCCGAAAACTATCGTCCCAAACTGTCCATGAGACAGACGGAACAGGGTATCAAACTTATCAAGGAGTTCTTCCAGCAGAACCTTTCCACAGGACTGCAGCTGCGTAGAGTTACCGCTCCGTTGTTCGTCCTTCAGGGTATGGGAATAAATGATGATCTGAATGGAGTGGAGCGCGCTGTGACCTTTCCCATCAAGGACCTTCAGGATGCGCGTGCAGAAGTCGTCCATTCTCTGGCAAAATGGAAGCGTCTGACCCTGGCTGAATATGATGTCAGGCCGGGTTATGGAATATACACCGACATGAATGCCATAAGGGCCGATGAAAGTCTTGGCAACCTGCATTCCCTGTATGTCGACCAGTGGGACTGGGAACGTACCATAACTGCCGGAGACAGGAACGTTGCTTTCCTCAAAAGGATGGTGCGACGCATCTATTCGGCCATGCTCAGAACGGAATATCTCATAAACGAAACGTATCCTGAACTGGAGCCGTTCCTTGCCCGTGAAGTGTTCTTCATACATTCCCAGCAGCTGCTTGACATGTATCCCGGCATGACTGCAAAGGAACGTGAGGATGCAATAGTCAAGGAACATGGCGCCGTGTTCATAATGGGCATAGGCGGAAAACTCAGCAACGGTGAACCGCATGACCTCCGCGCTCCCGATTATGATGACTGGAGCACAATGAACGAGGAGGGCTTTGCCGGTCTGAACGGTGACCTGCTTGTGTGGAATCCGGTACTCGGCCGTGCCATGGAACTGTCATCGATGGGCATCAGAGTCGACCGTGAATCAATGCTCCGCCAGCTTGACCTGTGCGGTCAGCAGAAGCGCAGGGAACTGTATTTCCACAAGAAGCTTCTTGCCGGCGATCTTCCGCTGTGCATAGGCGGCGGCATAGGGCAGTCAAGACTGTGCATGCTGTTCCTTCAGAAGGCTCATATCGGTGAGATCCAGGCAAGCATCTGGCCAGAAGAACAGCGCAGGCAGTGCCTGGAGGCGGGAATACAGCTTATCTGATACGGAATATGGACGTCAGGATCGAGGAAAGCTGGAAGTCAAGACTGCAGACGCAGTTTGACAGTCCATATTTTGACAGGCTCGCCCGATTCGTGCGCCAGGAGTATGCGTCAGGAGTGGTTTATCCTGCTGCAGGCAACATATTCAGGGCTTTTGACCTGTGCCCCTTCGACAAGGTCAAGGTAGTCATTCTGGGGCAGGACCCGTATCATGAACCGGGCCAGGCACACGGGCTCTGCTTCTCAGTCGGGCATGGGGTCCAGCTGCCTCCTTCACTCAGGAACATCTACAAGGAAATCAGTCAGGAGCTGGGATGCCCTGTCCCTGAAACCGGTGACCTGTCATCGTGGGCGAATCAAGGAGTGCTCCTGCTGAATGCGACTCTTACTGTCCGGGCAGGCCAGGCAGGGTCGCATCAGGGACAAGGGTGGGAGACTTTTACCGATGCGGTAATCGAGATTCTTGCAGGTCAGCGCGAAGGGCTGGTGTTCATGCTCTGGGGCGCGTATGCGCGGCGCAAAGGCGCTTTGATTGACCACAGCAGGCATCTCGTCCTGGAATCGGCACATCCGTCCCCCTTGTCGGCCTATAACGGTTTCTTTGGTAACGGACACTTCCTGAAGTGCAACCAATGGCTTGAACAGCACGGTTTGGAACCTGTCAGGTGGGTTCCGTAAATATTACACAACAAATTGAAACGAATGAAACAGTCAACCCAGACGGATCTTGTTGTCAGAAGCTGCAGAATGCTTTCTGAACGCGCAGTGCTTGTCGTCATGCAGGCATGCAGTCCGGTTCCTCCGGTCAGGCCGGGCCAGTTCCTCCAGCTGCTCCTGCCTTCATGCAAGGGCACTTATCTGCGCAGACCATACTCTATCCATGATTTTGATGAAAGGACCGGAACGGTCAGCCTGCTTGTTCAGCTGGTCGGAAAAGGTTCGACGGCTGTAGCCGGACTGAAGGAAGGCGATGTCGTCAATGCCCTGATGCCGTTGGGCAACGGCTTTGATCTGGAAAAGCCTTTCGAAAATGCCCTGCTTGTGGCCGGAGGCGTAGGCATGGCTCCAATGTATATGCTTGGAAAGGAACTCAGGTCCATGGGGCGTAACTTCACATATCTTTTCGGTGCCAGAGGCGAAAGCCAGCTTTTAAGACTGGATGCTTTCAGGGAGATAGCCGCCACCGCCATTTCCACACAGGATGGAAGCGTGGGTGAAACCGGCCTGGTGACTGAAAACAGCATATTGGGCAAGGGCGGCTTTGACAGCATTTTCTGCTGCGGCCCCACGCCCATGATGAAGGCTGTCGCGCAATATGCCGTCAAGAACGGTCTGCCGTGTCAGGTGTCGCTCGAACACCATATGGCATGCGGAATGGGCGCCTGCCTGTGCTGCGTCGAGGATACGGTCGAAGGCCACGTGTGTGTTTGCAAGGAAGGTCCGGTATTTGACATAAACAAATTGAAATGGCAGATCTGAAAACTAGAATAGGCAGTCTGGAACTGGAGAACCCCGTTCTCACTGCTTCAGGTACTTTCGGCTATGGCCTTGAGTATCAGGACTACATGGATATCACGAAATTAGGTGGAATAATAGTCAAGGGCACCACGCTGATGCCGCGCCAGGGCAATCCGTATCCCCGTATGGCGGAAGTCCACATGGGCATGCTCAATGCGGTGGGCCTGCAGAACAAGGGCGTTGACTATTTTGTGAACAGCATCTATCCTGCCATCAGGAACATTGACACCAACATGATTGTCAATGTGTCCGGCTCTTCCATTGCCGATTATGTGGAAACGGCATCGCGCATCAATGAGCTTGAGGACATTCCGGCCATAGAACTGAACATCTCGTGCCCAAACGTGAAGCAGGGAGGCATGGCTTTCGGCGTGAATCCCGCAAGCGCCGCACAGGTGGTTGAAGCTGTCCGCAAGGCATATTCAAAGACCCTCATAGTAAAGCTGTCGCCCAATGTGACTGACATTACGGAAATTGCCCGCGCTGTTGAAGGTGCAGGTGCAGACAGCGTATCCCTTATCAACACGCTGCTTGGTATGGCAATCAATGCCGAGACACGCAGGCCGGTCCTTTCCACCGTTACTGGCGGTATGAGCGGTCCTGCAGTCAAGCCGATAGCCTTGCGCATGGTCTGGCAGACAGCGAAGGCTGTAAGGATTCCGGTTATCGGTCTTGGCGGAATCCAGTGTGTGACCGATGCCATTGAGTTCCTGCTTGCAGGCGCAAGGGCCATTGAAATCGGCACCGCTAATTTCGTCGACCCGGCCATAAGTGAAAAGATTGCCGCAGGAATCGGCGAATGGCTTGACAGCCATGGCTGCAGGTCAGTGGACGAAATAGTCGGAGCATTGGAGTGCTGATATCAGTTCGGGCGGCTGTTCCGTCCGATAGGTATCTCTGACGTATTTCCCCGGTCGAATTCCTCCCGTCTTTTCCGTTACCGCAGTGTACAGCGATTCAAGGTCAACGAGTGCGAATCCGTTACCGTTCCTTTTGCCTATCTGCCTGGACAGGTATCCGTCAATGCCGACGTCCCAGCGCAGGTCGGGACATATGCGGTTCACTTCGTCCATCTTTCCGTGGCTGTGTCCGTGAAGCATGATTGAGCCGTGAGACTTGCCCTGCCATGTCAGCATGGGGTAATGGCACATGGAAACCTGCATGGTATGTGCAAGAAACGTATGGTCAGCCTTCCGGAAATGCGTATTGAGTATGAGCCGCACGATGTCAAAACTGCCCCGGCCGCAATCCAGACCTGTGTCGTGGTTCCCCGGTATCAGCACCTTGTGGCCCGGCAGCCGGTCAAGCAGTATCCGGGCCTTCGTCCTGTCATAGGAACACATGTCTCCAAGAATGAATACGCGGTCATTGCCGTTTACCGTGCTTTTCCAAAGTTCCATAAGCCATCGGTCGTGAAGACGGCTGTCTTCCATGCCCGAATATGGCCTGTCACCAAGATACCTCAATGTTCCGACTGCTCCAAAATGCAGATCTGCGGTAAAGAATACCTTTCCCATCCTATAGACGTTTACTATAGTCATGGGAAAACATGAAATGTTACAGTTACATCCAATATTTTTTTTCGTGAAGGCGGCGGCCGGCTTCTTTTTCCAAGAGGGCCAGCAGCCTGCTGACCTGTCTGGAATTCGGCAGGCCGGCAACCGCATCGTCATAATAGGACAAGAGACAGTCGTAAAGATTGTCAAAGCCGTCCTGCAGCCGGGCTGACATCTCGTCCGAGCCGGTGTCCGGCTCAAGACTGCCGGCGTGCCGTCTCTGAAGCAGCCTTGCCAGCCGGGCCTTGCTGCGGCTGGTGGCCACCCTGTAGTTTGCCGGAGTCATCCCCGCTGCTTCGGCCATCGGGGCCTGAGGTATGGCGTTGCCCGGCTCCAGTACCGTCAGAAGCCAGCGCAGTATCAGGAAACGACCTGTGGGGTTGCAGTCGTTTATGCATCGTGCAATGGCGTCACACAGCTCCTCACGGGAATAGCCGCATGATTCCTGGCCTGCCGTGTCCGCTGCCGCCGGGAACGTAAGCGCCGGCATCAGCCGACTGTTCGTCTGAAGCAGCCTTATGCGGTATGTGGAGGCAATCCAGCTGAAGACCGAAGACGGGCTTCTTATCTGCGTCAGTATCGAATAGGGCGGCAGTCCCGCTTTTTGCATGTAATCGGGACCATGGTAGAGAAACAGCAAAAGGTCATCGATACTCTCTTCGAATGTCTGCTCCACGCGGTTGGTGCTGCGGAACACCGAGCGCAGCACAGGTGACAGGTGTCCTGACAGGATGGAATGTACAACATCGGTGCGTGCTTCCCTGGCAGCGTTCAGGAACACTGCCTGAATTGTGTCTTTCATAATGTATCATGTAATGGTCTGTCATGTCATGGCCTAATCCGTTCCGTTGGGAAATGCGTATAGGCATGTACGCCCATGGGGAATCAAACCCCAATCTGAAGAACCGGAATCTTCCATTCTATTCGTTGAACTATGGGCGCTTCACGAATGCATCTGCAAAGGTATTGTTTTTTGGCATACGGGAAATAAGAACCTGTTCAAAAATGATTAACTTCGCCGATGACGTGACGATGTTTGAATTTCAACCAAACTATATTGCAATATGAAGAAAATGACAAGAATTTTTGCAGCAATGGCAATGAGCCTGCTGATAGCATCGTGTGGCACAGTCGGAACGACTGCAACAGCTCCGGCCGAACAGTCCGGAACCACTGGCGGACAGACTGCCGGTGCAGCCCTCAAGAGCCTGTATGGTCAGTACAGGACAGACAGCAAGGTCGACCTTGCAAACATGAACAACATAATCAGCCTGGCGCAGCTTGTAAACGGTGTCCAGGGTCTGAAGAATGTGGATGACAAGAGCCAGTTCTATTCCGATTTTGCTGCCGGCCTTATACTCGGTTCGCAGAACCTGGTAACCGAGCAGACTTCTGCACCCGTCACAAGCGCTTTGAGTACGCTGGTCAACGGTACTGACCTTAAGGCAATAGCAGCTGCCGGACTGGCCGCCGCCGCTCAGAGCCAGCAGACCAAACAGGCTCAGGCTCAGGTACAGGAGGCAGCCGGCAATGTTGCGAATAAGGTAGAGGCAATTTCTGAAAAGACTGCCGGTGTGGCAAATACGCTTTCAACATTGAGCAGCATTTTCGCACTCTTCCAGGCGGAATAAATCATACCTGACATACCGATATCCCTCTCGCACATTATAGCCGCGAGGGGGATTTTTGTATCCTATTCGTGAATAATTGGTGCAAAAAGTGTAATTTTGCATCTTATTCAAGGTATAATATAAAAACACAGTTTACTGAAAAGTATGGAATTGAGCGATCAGGAACAGTTTCGCAGAGAGAGTCTCAAGGAACTGCGTGCTATAGGCATTGACCCGTATCCCGCAGCGATGTATCCCACCAATGCGCTTGCGCAGGAAGTCAAGGATAATTTCAAGGATGACGGAGAACCACGTCAGGTGTGCATGGCCGGTCGTCTCATGAGCCGCCGCGTCATGGGCAAGGCTTCGTTCATGGAACTGCTCGATTCAAGCGGTCGAATTCAGGTTTATGTGACCCGTGATGACATCTGTCCCGAGGACGATGCTGAAAAGACCATGTACAACAAGGTCTTCAAGAAGCTGCTTGACATAGGTGACTTTGTCGGCATTGAAGGTTTTGTGTTCCGTACGCAGATGGGCGAAATCACAGTCCATGCCAAAAAGCTTACGGTCCTGTCCAAGTCGCTCCGTCCGCTTCCAATTGTGAAATACAAGGACGGCGTGGCATACGACAGGTTCGATGATCCTGACCTGCGCTACCGCCAGCGCTATGTCGATCTGGTCGTCAACGAAGGCGTCAAGGAGACTTTCCTGAAGCGTACCAAAGTCATAAAGACACTTCGTTCCGTACTTGACGAAGCCGGTTATACGGAGGTGGAGACTCCCATACTCCAGTCCATTCCCGGCGGAGCCAGTGCGCGTCCGTTCATTACACACCATAACACTCTCGATATTGACCTGTACTGCCGCATAGCTACAGAACTGTACCTGAAGCGTCTGATTGTGGGCGGCTTCGAGGGCGTGTATGAAATCGGCAAGAACTTCCGCAATGAAGGCATGGACCGTAACCATAATCCGGAATTCACCTGTATGGAACTGTATGTTGCATACAAGGACTACAACTGGATGATGGATTTCACTGAAAAGCTTCTTGAAAGGATTGCCATTGCCACCAACGGAACCACCAAGGTGAAGATCGGGGACAATGAAGTCGATTTCAAGGCTCCGTACCGCCGTCTGCCGATTCTTGAAGCGATTAAGGAGAAGACAGGTTACGACCTGGACGGCATGAGCGAGGACGAAATGCGTGAAGTCGCAAAGAAATGTGGCGTGGAGGTCACTCCCGCCATGGGCAAGGGCAAACTCATTGACGAAATCTTCGGCGAGACCTGCGAAGGCACCTTCATACAGCCTACCTTCATCACGGACTATCCTGTGGAAATGTCTCCGCTCACCAAGATGCACCGTTCAAAGCCGGGACTTACAGAACGTTTCGAGCTTATGGTGAACGGCAAGGAACTGGCAAACGCATACTCTGAACTGAATGACCCGATTGACCAGTACGAACGCTTCCAGGACCAGCTGAGACTGAGCCAGAAGGGCGATGACGAGGCCATGTTCATAGATCAGGATTTCGTGCGTGCTCTGGAATACGGAATGCCTCCCACAAGCGGCATCGGCATCGGCATCGACCGCCTTGTCATGCTCATGACCGGACAGACCACCATTCAGGAGGTCCTGTTCTTCCCCCAGATGAAACCCGAAAGTAAAGACTGATTCATAAACTGCAGGCATATGGCTATTCCAAAGGGTAAAGTTGCAATTATGGGTGGCGGCAGCTGGGCTACTGCCATTGCCAAAATCATGCTGTCCACCGAGGACTCCATAAACTGGTACATGCGCCGCGATGACCGTATTGCCGACTTCAAGCGGCTTGGCCATAATCCGGCCTATCTGTCAAGCGTACAGTTTGACATGAAGCAGCTGAACTTGAACTCGGACATCAACCAGGTGGTCGAGGAATCCGACATACTTGTGTTCGTCACCCCTTCGCCGTACTTCAAGTCCCACATGAAGAAGCTCAAGGTCAGCCTCAGGGACAAGTTCATAGTATCGGCCATCAAGGGTATCGTTCCCGATGACAACCTGCTCATGTCGGAGTACTTCAACCGCTATTACGGCGTTCCGTTGGAGAACATTTCAGTGATAGCCGGCCCCTGCCATGCCGAGGAAGTTGCCATGGAGCGCCTTTCTTACCTGACCATAGGCTGCCCGGACCTTGACAACGCACAGGGCATAGCCCGCAAGCTCAGCAACTCGTTCGTGAAGACTTCGGTTTCGACCGATGTCGCCGGAATAGAGTTCTCATCGGTCCTCAAGAACGTGTACGCCATTGC
>JAKSIR010000160.1 GCA_024398695.1 Bacteroidaceae bacterium
TTTGCAGATTAGCAGAATACGGAAACTTTCTCATTTCCAGACTTTTGTAAGGTTATTTCTAATAAATAATATTAATAAATTAATATTATTTATTACCCTTTAGGATGCGAGCAAATCCACTTTCACTATACCACAAACCTTATTCTGCAAATCTGCAAATCTGCACGAAAAAGGCAGAAATTAAATCTCCACGCAAATTTTATGTTGAATTATTTTGTAGTATCAGCAAAGCTCCGTAACTTTGCATCCGAAAGACATGTCATTCACTGGCCGTTCTCTAGGATTTGTCTATGATTTGTCTAGGATTTGTCTAGGATTTGTCTATGATTTGTCTAGGCAAACGACATCTGCCAGACTCCTGAGCATAGAGAAACGGTTTATATGTACTGGCCGTAAGTACTGGGATTAACGCCTAAAAACAATCACTTATGGCAAACAAATCAATCAACAAGTACAATGTTGCCGCCATCAACCAGAGCGGCAAGGTAGGTACTATCCGCTATTATCAGCGCGGTGGCGAGACTTATGTCCGCAGTTCACACAACTCAGTAAAGAACAACCCCAGAACAGATGCTCAGATGCGGCATCGCATCATGTTCGCCTCGAAAGCAGCGCTATGGAGTGCTTTGAACGGCAATCTGAGGGGTGCCTTCACAAAGAAGGAAGGCACGCAGAGCGACTTCAACATGTTCATGAAGCTGAATGACAACGCAGGTGTGTTCTTCACCAAACGGCAGAATTGTGAGCAACATTGCCCTGGGCGCACTGGCAATCAGTGCAGACACAACCGTCAGCGAATTCAGCGCAGCTGTGGTTTCGCTCAACGAATGTTTCAAGTACGGAGACGTCCTGTCATTCATTGCCGTTCTGCAGCGTGTGAATGGTGAAGGAATTCCCAAAATCACTTCAAGTTTCCTCAAGCTGGAGCTGTCACGCGATGACAGCCGCCGACTCTGGGCGGTCATGCCTGACTACGCCTTTGTGAACATTGGCGGCTATCTGGGCACCGATGCCGACCTTGCAGCAGGTTGTTACACTTGGATACATTCCCGCAACGACGGCAAGCTGCTCATTTCCAGCCAGGTTCTGGTAAGCAACAATGATGACATGATTGCGCAGTACAGCAGCGACGCACAGTACGAACTGGCGCGAAACAGCTACGGCACCAACTCAGGCAGTTTCTTCAGCAGTTCAGACAGTGATGGCGGCAGCGGCCAGGCACAAAGCGGCAGCGGCCAGGCACAAAGCGGCAACGTGACCATTTCGCTGAATGTGGCATCAGGTCAGTCTGCAATGGGCGCTGTCTGCATTGATGACAACTACTTCGCACAAAGCGACGCCAAGACCGTTCCGTCAGGCACCCGCGTGACCATCTACGCCGAACGCAACTCCGATTACTTGTTCGACAAGTGGAGCGACGGCAACACCGACGAGACACGCGACATTACCGTAGACCGCAACATGTCGCTGACTGCAAGTTTCATCCCAGCTGAATAAGTAAGCGCCATGGGACAGAACGAACAGACGGAGACCAGGGCTAAGGTCTCAACATGCCCTGAGTGGCTGAACACCCTCCTCAGAGTGGTGATAGCGATTGCTTCGGCACTGACTGCAGGTAACGCATTATTCCCGCCATCTGCTTGGCCTGGCCGCTGACATTAACTGCGGAATGACCCGCAATCTGGCCGTTTACGAATGGTTGTGCAGAGAACGGAAGCATCTCATGCTGAAGGAACTGCTTTGGGAAGGAAACGGACAATGGGTGCATGTGGCCATCTGAACAGAAACTGACCGTCTAACGTGAATGGTCAATACTTGGAAAGTCTCCGGGAAATCCCGGAGATTTTTTTTGCAGATTTGCAGAATAAGCCCAATTGAACGCATTATTTCGGGGGTGTGGTTCAAAAGCAACTGGAATCATCCATCCATAACGATGATTTTGACGTACTGCGAAGTTTTGGGAGCATAAGTTATTAGTGCATAACATCTTGCGCAATCGCTTTGACATATATCGTCAAATTTTTGAGCAGGCTGTGGCTCCACACCGCGCACCCATGCAAGCCATCACAAAATGCCAAACCAGCGCCCACAGGGGCGCTGGATAATG
>JAKSIR010000161.1 GCA_024398695.1 Bacteroidaceae bacterium
TGAAATGTTCCAATTAATCTTTTATAAAATCTTTCCGGCTGAAGAATTTGTTTCTCCTCAGTCACAACCGACGCCAAACCGAGCGACATCAAACTTGTTTGAATGTCCGAGGTGCGAAGGAGGAAGGCGTAGCCAATGGAACCCCATTGCTCCTTCGAATAACCAAATTTTCATCTCGAAAATCTTTCATAAAATTTTTAATCGAACAATTCAAAACAGGTTCTAATTGATATTCATGTATGCCGCCGCACTGTCGGCGCAGCGTTCCCCGTCAATGGCCGATGATACTATGCCGCCGGCATATCCTGCACCTTCACCGCAGGGGAACAGCCCCTGAAGACCTGTATGCTGGAGCGTTTCGCTGTCGCGCAGAATGCGGACCGGCGACGATGTGCGTGTCTCGACGGCAATCATCACCGCTTCACCGGTAAGAAAACCGTGGCTGCTCTTGCCGAACTGCAGGAAACCCTGCCTGAGCCGCTCGGTCACGAACTTCGGCATCCAGAAATGCAGGGGCGACGAAATGAGTCCCGGCGAGTATGACGACTGGGGCAGGTCAAAGCTGAGCTTGCGGTTCACGAAGTCGCTCATGCGCTGCGCCGGAGCAGTCTGACGCATGTTGCCGGCCTGCCAGCAGTCACGTTCCAGTTTTTCCTGAAAGCGCATCATGACGAGCGGGTCGTGTAAGTCGGCATCGGACTGCGCCACGTCTTCAATGCGTGTTTCGACCACCATGCCGGAGTTGCTCCACTTTGAGTTGCGGCCCGACGGTGACATGCCGTTCACCACAATCTGCTGCGGGCCCGATGCGGCCGGAACTACAAATCCTCCGGGGCACATGCAGAAACTATAGACGCCGCGTCCGTCAACCTGTGTTACAAAGCTGTATTCGGCGGCGGGAAGATATTTGCCGCGTCCGCTGCGGTTGTGATACTGTATGCTGTCAATGAGCTGTGACGGATGTTCAAGGCGGCAGCCTACGGCCAGTGCCTTGGCTTCAATGTCGAACCTGTTCTGAGCAAAGTAACGATAGATGTCACGGGCACTGTGGCCGGTTGCCAGAATCACTGGTCCCATGAAACGCAGCTGCTGTCCGTGGCAGGTGGCCTCGACTCCAAGCACCTTGTTGCCTTCAAGAATGAAACCGGTCATGAGAGTCTCGAAATGGACCTCGCCGCCGCAGCGCTTTATGGTTTCGCGCATGTTCTCAATGACACGCGGCAGACGGTCTGTCCCTATGTGCGGGTGCGCATCGGACAGGATTGCGGGACTGGCGCCGTGCTGGCAGAAAATGTTGAGTATCCGGTCTGTGCTGCCGCGTTTCTTGCTGCGTGTGTAGAGCTTGCCGTCAGAATATGCACCGGCACCGCCTTCGCCGAAACTGTAGTTCGATTCCGGGTCAACCTTGTGTGTGCGTGAAATGGCGGCAATGTCAATCTTGCGGTCATGGACATTCTTGCCGCGTTCAATCACAATGGGACGCAGGCCAAGTTCAATGAGGTGGAGGGCTGCAAAAAGACCGCCGGGGCCTGCGCCTACAACCACAACTGCGGGGTTGCCGTCAACAGGACGGTAGTCAATGCTTTCAAACTCGTTCTCAGGCGGAAGTTCGTTGACGAAGACACGCAGTGTCAGGTTCACGAATATGGTGCGCTGGCGTGCGTCTATGCTTTTTTTCAGAGTGCGCACTGCGCTTATGGTGCGTATGTCAAGCCCGCACTGGCGTGAAACGGTTTCTTTAAGTGCCTGTTCGCTGTATGCAAACTGCGGCTCGACCCTTAACTGGAGTTCCCTTATCATATTACGAGAACAGCTGTTTGAATGCCTCTTCCACTTTCCGGACAGGCACAATGCCAATACTGTATTTGTTCGTGTCAAGACCGTGCATGTTGTCACATGGCACCAGAATGCGCTTGAATCCCAGTTTCTGGGCTTCGGCTATGCGCTGTTCTATGCGGCTGACAGGGCGTATCTCGCCGGACAGTCCGACTTCGCCGGTCATGCATACCGTGGGATCGACCGCAATGTCTATGCTGCTGGAAAGCACTGCGCTTATTACAGCCAGGTCAATGGCAGGGTCGCTTACACGAAGTCCGCCTGCAA
>JAKSIR010000162.1 GCA_024398695.1 Bacteroidaceae bacterium
GCGCTTATTACAGCCAGGTCAATGGCAGGGTCGCTTACACGAAGTCCGCCTGCAATGTTCAGGAACACGTCCTTCTGGCCCAGCTTGAATCCAACACGTTTTTCCAGAACGGCCAGAAGCATATTCATTCTGCGCACTTCAAAACCTATGGCGTTGCGCTGGGGCGTGCCATAGACGGCTGTGCTTGCCAGTGCCTGAACCTCAATGAGGAAAGGACGTACGCCTTCGACCGTACACGCAATGGACACTCCGCTCAGACCCTTGTGGCTGTCGGTAAGCAGCAGTTCGCTTGGGTTGTTTACCTGGCGCAGTCCGTTCTGGCGCATCTCGTAGATTCCAAGCTCGGCGGTACTTCCAAAGCGGTTCTTGATGGGACGCAGTATGCGGTACAGGTAATGCTGGTCACCTTCAAACTGCAGTACGGCATCGACAATGTGTTCCAGAATCTTTGGGCCGGCAATGCTGCCTTCCTTGGTTATGTGGCCTATGAGCAGGACCGGCACTCCGCTTTCCTTGGCGTACTTGAGCAGTGAGGCGGCGCATTCGCGTACCTGCGTTATGTTGCCTGCGCCTGAATCGGCATATTCGCTGCTTATGGTCTGTATGGAGTCGATGACGACAAGCTGCGGCTGCTGCTCCGTTATCCGGGAGTAGATGCTTTCAAGGCTTGTCTCGCAAAGTACGAACAGATTGTCGTGGCTTGAGGCATCGGCGCTGTCGGCCTCAATGCGGTTGGCGCGCATCTTTATCTGGCTGGCGCTTTCCTCGCCCGATACGTACAGCGTGCGCAGCCCTCTGAGTTTCATGACGGTCTGCAGTACGAGGGTCGATTTGCCTATGCCGGGTTCGCCTCCAAGAAGTACAAGCGAGCCGGGTACCAGACCGCCGCCGAGCACGCGGTCCAGTTCGCTGTCATGCATGCTTATGCGCTGTTCTCCGCTTGCCTGGACATCGGCCAGTTTCATGGGAACCGATGCCTGCCCGCGTTCTCCGGCTGCGGCCATTCTTGCTGCCGGGGCGCCCGATGCCCTGACGGTCTTTTCGACCATTGTGTTCCACTGCCCGCATGAAGGGCACTTGCCGCTCCACTTTGGAAAGTCGGCGCCGCATTCCGTACATAGGAATACCGTTTTCTCTTTGTTCACAGCCATGGATTATATTTTTTTGCTCATGCGGCTCCAGAGGATGATTCCGTATATGGAGTTCATGGTATAGAATACGTATTGTATCATCATGATAGGTGCATACGGCACTCCTCTTGTCATGGCTATGGACCACATGACCAGCTGTGTGCCGTTGACCACAAGCCACATGAACCATTGTTCCACGAAGGCCAGCGTCAGGAGCAGCTGGGCTCCTACGGCCGCCGTCATTGCCATGGCGTCAGATACTGGCTGCGGGTCATCGGTCCCACGGAGAATCAGGCTCACGGTCCATACGGCCGCAACGCTCAGAACCACAAGCAGAACGCGCTGCCACCAGTTCATCCAGCGGGTGCGTATTCCGTCCTCCTCGGTCTGCAGACGGCGTTTGCGCCACTGGAAGAATCCTATGAACTGCATGGGGACATTATACAGAAGGAACAGGACAGCGTTGGCGTACAGACCGCTTTTCAGCGCCATGTAGCCCTGAATGGCCGATCCAATCAGACCGCAAACAAAGTTCAGGCTGTTGCCTTTGCATCCGAATATTATGCACAGAATGCTGAACACTCCGGCAGTGAAGCTCAGCGCGTTGAAGGAATTCTGCGGCAGCATGCTTACCGCCAGACTCATGATGATGAATCCCGCTATGAGAAACCAGTCCCACCAAGTGAAGTGCGGGAGCGAGAACGGCCTTTCCTGTTTTTCCATGCTGCAAATTTACAAATTATGCCATTTATTCTATTTTGTCCAACAGCATCAATCCCTTTATTGTAAGCAGATATTTCTGTCTTGGATGATGAGGGTTATCTGGGTACTTCATACACACAAATCCTTCATTAATGGCAGGTGTGAGTGAATAATCCAGAAAGTTGGGGCG
>JAKSIR010000163.1 GCA_024398695.1 Bacteroidaceae bacterium
GGCCATAAATTTGTCTGTCTCGTGATATCCACGAGGATGTTCAAACATTCCAACTTATATACAAACAAACGCGCATTTCAGTGCATTTTTGGCGATTTTTAGCGCATTTTGCGTTCAAATCCAGCTTGAAAAAGGGCAAAAAAACAATCGGACAAACAAATTAGCTTTGTTCATCCGATTGATTATTAGATATTTGAGCCTGCTGTAGACTCTTAGTACTCCTCCTCGTTGAAGAAGAAGTCTTCCTTTGAGGGGTAGTCGGGCCAGATGTCTTCTATGCTTTCGTAAATGTCGCCTTCGTCTTCAATTTCCTGGAGGTTCTCGATAACTTCGAGAGGGGCGCCTGAACGAACTGCGTAGTCAATGAGTTCGTCCTTTGTTGCCGGCCAGGGTGCATCTTCAAGTTTGGATGCAAGTTCCAATGTCCAATACATAGTAGTGCGTTAAATATTCAATTTCAGCGCGCAAAAATATAAAAAAATCGGTATGGTGCTCCTTTTGGGCCAAAAAATGCTGCCTACTTCCACAAAATTTCCTCTGTACCGGAAACCTGGTTGGCCTTACGTGCAAGAACGAACAGATAATCGGACAGACGGTTCAGGAAAACGGCCACATTCTCAGGAACTTGAGTCTCCTGCTGCAGGCAGATTACCAGCCTTTCCGCTCTGCGGCACACGGTTCTTGCAACATGAACGGCCGATGCAGCCGTACATCCGCCGGGCAGAATGAAACTGCGATGCTCCGGAAGTCCGGGCTGAAGCGCGTCTATCATCTGCTCGAGGCACTCCACATCATCGGCCGTCACACGGCAGCTGTCAGGGACAGGGGTCGTTACTGCATCAGTGGCCAGTGCGCCGCCAATGCAGAACAGTTTCCGCTGAATCCATCGGATGTTTCCGGCACTTTCAGGGGCCGATGGCAACGATGCCATAAGGCTTTCGGCCAGCCCCAGATACGATGACAGTTCGTCGACCGTGCCATACGCTTCAAGCCTTCTGCACGATTTGGAGACGCGCTTCCCGCCTACAAGGCTGGTAGTGCCGTCATCGCCGGTTTTCGTATAGATTTTCATAATATGTAGTGCTGTTTGGTTTTAGTATGGTCAAAGAACAGAATGCCCATTTTGCTCAATTGGAAAGTCACTCCGACACGCGGGTCTTCAATGATATCCTTCCACCATTCCTTCCTTTCCTTCTTGCCCAGATCGCCTATTACCATCACGGAATCGCGGCCCATGACAGGCATCAGCATGCCGGCAGCCTCGCGGAACTGCGCGGTATGGGCAATATGTACAAAGTCTATGGGGTTGGCATCGGCCCCGTCAATTACGTCCTGAAGAGTATCGAGCACGTTTCCGGTCAGGTAGCTTATATTGCCTGTCTTCTTGAGATTGCGGGCAACGTCCTTGTTCGACGGATGCTTCATGTCGATTGTGACAACCCGTGATTTGCGGCTGACGCTAGCCAGATAGCCTGTGGTCACGCCTGCGCCCGTTCCAACCTCGACAATGAAGCGCGGATTGAAGCGGTTTACAAGCCGGAACATGAGTTCGTCGCGGCTCTGGGGGTACTGGGGCAGCCAGTCGGGAGCCTTCTGCCAGAAAGCATACAGATCATCGTATGCGTAGTACGGCAGTTTCTCGTTGATGACGAATTCTATCAGGTCATAAGCCCATGGCGAATGCACTCCGAACCCCTTGCCGGTAAGGAATCTGTTTTCAGTCAGTTTCATATTCCCGTTCTGTTTACTGACGCAAATATACAACATTTCTCCAACGAAGTCATGCGGTGGACCGGGCGTAAAGAAAGGGGCCGATGACAATTGCACCGGCCCCTCGTTTCAGTATGATAATGCTGTATTATTCTTCCCAGGGGAGCTTGGTGATTGATTCGCCGAACTCCGAGTTTTCAGCATCGTTCTCATCGAGCTTGAATACCATGAAACCAGGATTTTCCTTGGTGCAAGGAGCCCAGTCACCACCCTGAGGACCGTTAGGATCGCTGTACT
>JAKSIR010000164.1 GCA_024398695.1 Bacteroidaceae bacterium
AGTCTGATTTATGCTGACAATCCGCAATCATACGCATGTGACATTTCGCTGTTCGGCCGTGCCCGCGGAACAGGCGAAAGCATCTGGGAAATCAAAAAGCACATCGGCTACGTCTCACCTGAAATGCACCGGTCATACTCACGTCATTACCCCGCTATCGACATAGTCGCATCGGGCCTGCACGACTCAGTGGGTTTGTATAAAAAAATTACCGACGAAGAAAGGGAGGCTTGTCGTGTGTGGCTGCAGATTTTCGGAATGTCCGAATTCGAGAACCGCGACTTCTATTATCTGTCAAGCGGCGAACAGCGCATGATTCTGCTGGCACGCGCCTTCGTCAAGAACCCGTCGCTCATTATCCTGGACGAACCTCTTCACGGACTCGACGCCGCGAAACGCAGCCTTGCAATGCAAATAATAAAGGCCTTCTGCGACCAGCCGCAAAAGACCATGATAATTGTCACCCACTACCCCGAGGAACTGCCAGACACCATAGACCACCAGCTCAGACTGGTGCGTCACTGAGCATGGCTCACAAATCTGACCAGGTTCTGCAGCGTTTTACATGGTAACGCCACAGAAGACTGAAATCGGCACGTTCCGGAATGTCAGCCAGAGAAGACTCCTCAATATTCTCCTTACGGCTGTCCAGGAACTCAGGCTTCAGCCTACGGAATTCACGGCGGGCCCGGAACACAGCCTTGGCATCGCCCAGGTGGAATTTCAGAATGAAGACCAGCGCAGCGAGACCGTCCAGCCAGAAACGCACGCGCATTACCTTTGCAAGTTCATTCTCAGGCAGGTTCTTGTAAAGCATGAGCAGATTGTTCCTGAAATTGAGAAACGTCTTGTATGGATTTGACTTGTTCAAAGTCGCTCCGCCCACATGATAGACAACACTTTCAGGAATACATACAATCCTGCGGTTACGGCTGCGCAGACGCCAGCACAGGTCTATTTCCTCCTGATGCGCAAAGAAACGGTCATCCAGGCCGCCTGCAGCCCAGTAATCGGCACTGCGTATCATCAGGCAGGCACCTGTTGCCCAGAACACATCCTGAATTGAATCATACTGCCCTTCATCCTTTTCGATGGTGTCGAACACACGGCCGCGGCAGTACATATACCCCCACTTGTCCATGTATCCGCCCGCACCGCCGGCATATTCAAAATACTCCGGGTCCTTCAAGTCCAGAAGCTTAGGCTGACAGGCGGCAATGCCCGGATGCACATCCATGTAGCTGACCAGCGGCAGAAGCCAGTCCGGAGTTACCTTGACATCGGAATTCAGCAGAATGTAATACTCGCATTCCACCTGCTTCAAAGCCATATTGTATCCCTTGGCAAAGCCGTAGTTGCGGTCCAGACGAATAAGACGTATGTCAGGGAATTCGCTCTGCATCATCTCGACCGAGCCGTCTGTCGAGCAGTTGTCTGCCACAATTATCTGGGCATCGTCCTGGCGGGAGCACTTGACAAGCACTGGCAGATAGCGCCTGAGCATATCCTTGCCGTTCCAGTTCAATATGACAATACCGGTTTTCATATCAGTGTTCCAATCAAAGCGTCGCCGGCTTCATTGAAGCCGCCAAGACGTACATTTACAATTTCATTCTCGCGCACCTTCGACGGATCCATCTCCACCCTTATATAATTCGGAGTAAAGCCATGCGCCGGCATGCCGCGGCGCGGTTTCTCCACAAGAATCTGTGCATTTTCGCCAATATGCGACTCATAAAAAGCCTTAGTCTTCCTGTCTGACAGTTCCAGGAGCCTCTGGCTGCGTTCATGCTTCTGTTCGGGAGTAACCGAATACGGTATCCTCAACGCTGCCGTACCAGAACGTTCAGAATAGCTGAATACATGAAGCTGGGTAACGTCCAGACCCTCTATGAACCTGTATGCGTCTTCAAAGAACTGGTCGGTTTCCCCACGCATACCCACTATCACATCCACGCCTATGAAAGCATCCGGCAT
>JAKSIR010000165.1 GCA_024398695.1 Bacteroidaceae bacterium
TCCGTGCAGTCTTCGTACATGGGCTCGATAGGTCCGCCGGCCGCCATGGTCCGGGGGTGCGATTCAAACCAGTCAACGTAAGTCTGAAGGTAGTCAGTGCCGACCAGAGCATCGTCATCGACATACAACACGAGTTCTCCGGCCGCGTTCCTGATTCCACAGTTGCGTGCGGCCGACAGGCCCTGAGTGGTTTCCTTCAGCGCTCTGAAGTTGACATCCGGGTGCTTTTCGGCGAACCGGCGGCATACGTCGGCTGTCCCGTCGGTGCAGTTGTTGTCAATGACCAACAGTTCATATCGGCCAAATGGCAGCGTGTTTGCCGCAATGCTTTCAAAGAGCGGCATCAGGTATTTCTCCCTGTTGTATGTGCAGACTATTACTGACAGCATAATATTACAGTTCCTTATTTTTCCTGTTGACAATTTCCCTTATCCCGAAGATTGCGCCTGCAATCATTATCAGATACATGAGAATGATGAATGCCGATGAAATGATGTTACCTTTCCTTACGGAATCGGGATCAAACACGAACTGGATACGGTGATGTCCTGCCGGCACATTCATGGCACGCAGTACATAATTCACCCGATAGTGGTCAGCCGGTTCGCCGTCGATGCTGGCCTTCCAGCCGAACGGATAGTATATTTCAGAGAAAACTATTGTTCCGTTCCGGGAAGATACATATTCGTAGTCAAGACATTTCGGCGAATAGGAAGTGAGTACCACTTCGGCATCCTGTCCGGCATCGGCAGCCTGCAGGGCATACGTTTCAAACGACTTGTCGGTAACTGCCGTCCTATGCAGGTCAATCTTGTCCAGTGCGTCAATCTCCTGGTCGGCGTTTTCAACCACTTTGACCGATTCGACGAACCATGCGTTGCCCATTGCGTCGGGGTTCGGCATTGGAACGGCCTTTCCGTTGTCATTTGCAATTATGTACTTGGTGTTGAGCATGTCAATGACCGGCCAGCTCATTCTGCTCAGGTGACGGTCAATCAGGTCCTGATACCGGCGCAACTTAGCTGCACTGTATCCACCAATGGACTTCAGGTAATATGACGTGCGCGCTTCATTGAATGTGTCCGTGGTCAGATTCAGAACGCGGAAGTTCGGATCCGGATCTTTGAGAATCTGCTTTTCGTAGTCATACATGGCAAACGAATTCTTCCGGCTGTTTACCGTCACGAAATTGTCATAGTTGAAATACCTTCTGTCAACGGGCCACAGGTCAAGCAGAATCACAACGGTCAGAATGGCTGTTGCCCAGCCTTTTTTCAGAATGCCGTTCCCGGTAACCCAAAGAATGCCCGCGGTCAGTAAAATGAACAGAATAGAACGCCACGAGTCACTTACAAGAAGTTCGCGGCGTGCATTGAGAATGCCCTGGTAAACGAAACCCGGAAGCTGCGACTTGAATCGTGTGTCGTTGGGAGAACTGAAGTCAAGGGTTCCCGAGAACAGAATCAGAACAAGGCAGATGCCGGCTGTAATGCCTGCTGCAATGTATATGCCACGCTGAATCCGTGCTGTAAGCCTTTTGTCTTTTCTTTCCAGACTGTCATACACTTCCTTCACTGCCAAAAAGCCAAGCAGAGGCATGGCTATTTCCGCAACTATCAGGATTGAAGAAACAGCGCGGAATTTGCTGTACATGGGGAAGTGGTTGTAGAAGAATTCGGTCAGAGGCATGAAATGGAACCCCCAGGCCAGCATTATTGAGAACAGAACCGATACGGCAATGGCCCATTTGTACGGCCCCCTGATAATAATAAGGCCAAGAACGAACAGGAAGCAGACAGCTGCACCCATATAGACATTGCCTGCAGTGAAAGGCTGGTCACCCCAGTACAGCGGTACATTCCGGCAGATCTGTGCTGCCGAGCTGCGGTCAATGCCATTTTTCACCAGGTCCTTGTACAACTGCGGCTCTTCTCCTTTCTTTTTACCCTTCATGAGGTCAACCGACGATGCGC
>JAKSIR010000166.1 GCA_024398695.1 Bacteroidaceae bacterium
CTGTGTCTGGCAACTATTTCCGGGAAATGAACGGAACCTGTCCCCTGTTCATTTGTCCCCTGTTCATTTGTCCCCTGTTCATTCTGGTAGCCCCGATCCACTGTTCATGGAAAAATGAACGGAACCTGTCCCCTGTTCAAAAAATTCGTTTTATCTTTGCACCCGGTTATTGGTTCCTCGAGGGGTTGGCACCCCAAGGGATAATTTGGAATACGGTGTGAATCCGTAACAGTACCTGCTGCTGTAAGTCCCAAATTCGTTTCTTACGCCACCATGCCACTGGGAATTCTCCTGGGAAGGCGCGTAAGAAGGGACAAGTCAGAAGACCAGCCAGTAACACTTAGCATTTCTTTACCTGCAGGTGTACGGGTTGGGATGAACAGTAGAACAGCATTCATATTGCCCCTATTGGTATGTGCCTTCGTGCCGTTGTGCCATGCCAGTGATCAGGACTCCATTTCAGGAGCCCTTGACGAGGTTGTAATAACCGCCGCCCGTCAGGAGCGTCAGCTTGTGACACAGCAGACACTTGAGGGACCGCAGCTGCAGGCGCTTGCATCGACCTCCATAGCCGATGCCCTTAAATACTTTGCCGGTGTGCAGATCAAGGACTACGGCGGGCTGGGGGGGCTGAAGACCATCAATGTGCGTTCGCTTGGGGCACAGCATACAGGAGTCTTCATTGACGGGGTACGAATCACAAATGCGCAGAACGGAACCGTTGACCTTGGCAAGTATTCGCTGAGTACGCTGGAATCGGTATCGCTGTACAATGCAAACCGTCTGAACCAGTGCCAGAGTGCATCGGAATATGCATCGGGGGCGACGGTCTATATGCAGACACGCCGGCCGGTCAGCGATTCATTGTCCGTCCAGCTGAAGGCTGCATCGTTTCACACCTGGGGCGGCAAGGCCAACTGGCAGCTGGCAAAAGACCGTATTCAGGGCTTTGTCGATGCCGAGTATCTTGACTCGAAGGGCGATTATCCGTTCCGCTACCATTCCCGCTACGAGGATACAGTCGGAGTGCGTGCCAATTCTGACATAGAGTATCTGCGTGTCGAGTCAGCCCTGTTCGGGGGAGATTTCCAAAGTCACCTTTATTATTACACTTCAGAGCGCGGCTGTCCGGGCGGCATAGTCAGACGTCTCAGTGACAAATACGATAATGTGGGCCGTGAATGGGACCGCGATTTCTTTGCCCAGGGTACCTGGGACCACGCCTTCAGCGAGCGTCACCGTCTGAAGGCTACCGCAAAGTATGCCTGGGAATACCTGCGTTACTGTACAGATTATCCCGAGAACCAGAACACAGCGCGTGTTGACAACCATTACCGACAGAACGATGCATATGCGGCCCTTTCATATTGTCTCACACCGGTTTCATGGCTCACGATCAATACCGGAGCCGATGCGCGCCTGACCGGTCTCAACTCTGACTTGAAATTCTTTGACCGGGTAACCAGACTGGATACCAAGACGGTCATTGCGGTGATGGCCAATATGCAAGGCATTAACGTGGCGGCATCGTATCTGGGACAGTATTACAAGGACTGGACGAAGGTGAATGTGGGCGCGGCGGACCCGCTTTTCAAGGCAACTCCAAGTCTGTCACTCTCATACACCCGCTGGGGGCTCACAGCCAGAGTCTGGTACAAGCAGATATTCCGTGCCCCTACACTGAACGACCTATATTACACCCAGGCAGGCAACCGCAAACTGAAGCCCGAGTTCACCCGTCAGTGGAACATAGGCCTTGAATATCACGCCACACCCGGTCTATGGAACTTCTCCATCCAGGCCGATGCATACCGCAACGACATAACTGACCGTATCGTGTGTCTTCCGATGAAGGGCACCTATACATGGTCCATGCTCAACTATGGAAAAACACTATGTCACGGTCTTAACGGCAGTATGACCCTTCAGCGTCATTCACGTGACTGGAGCGCCGGGG
>JAKSIR010000167.1 GCA_024398695.1 Bacteroidaceae bacterium
TGTTGAGTAGATATCTGACATTACTGCCGATACCCCTCCACGGAACCGTACGTGCGGTTTTCTCGCATACGGCTCTTCAGGTAGTCTTCGGCAGCCAACACCAAATATTCTTAGTGATTGAGGGCTTAGCTATATGGTAATCCCAGATTCTCTGGAATTTTTCATACGACATGTGCCCCTTTTGACTGCGGCGATTCAGCATTTTATGAGTAATGTATCTCATGTAGTCATAGAATTTATACAGCGAACGCAGATTTCCATTGACCCCATAGTAGTTACAATGACCCCGTATAATCGCGGCGATCAGTTTCATTGTCTCAGTCACCGGCTCGATCATACGTTTTCTCATCCATGTTTTTGCCGCCTGTCGTTTTGCTTTCAGTTTCTTAGCACTTGTGCGAATTCCAAGTCGATATTTTCCGTCCCTGGTAGTCGTGTTATAAAAGGTGAACCCAAGAAAGTCAAAGCTTTCTTTCGAACCTTTGAAACGACCGACGGGCAGAATTCTCGTCTTTTCTTCCGCTACTTCCAGTGAGAACCTGCCAAGGCGTGGTTTCAATGCTTCCATCACCATTTGGGCTTCATTCTCATACTGAAACAGAATCAGAAAGTCATCTGCATATCTTACATAGTACGCTTCTCCTTTGAGTTTTGGCTTTACAGCTTTCTCAAACCAGAGGTCAAGTACATAGTGCAGATACACATTTGCCAGTACCGGTGAGATCAGCCCGCCCTGCGGGGTCCCCAGATCACTGTCTTTGATTTCCGTTCCTTCCATGATTCCGGCTTTCAGAAACCGTTTGATGTAGCGCAGAAAGTTTTGATCCTGTATATCATGTGCCAGGAATCTCATGAGCCATTCATGGTCGACATTGTCGAAGAAACCTTTTATGTCCGCTTCCAGTACGTAGTTGACCTTATTGATCATGATTGCCTGATTGATATACCGCACCACCTGATGTGCATTTCGCTTAGGTCTGAATCCATAAGAGCAGTTCAGAAAGCGTTCCTCATAGACTTCATTCAGCAGTCCGGCCATTACTCCCTGCACCAGTCTGTCCTCGTATGCCGGGATTCCCAGCGGTCTGAGTTTGGTCGGTGTCTTTGGAATATATGTACGTCGCACCGGCAGTGGTCTGTACTGAAACAGGCGCATCTTCTGCACCAGTTTCCGTATATTATCCTCTGCGTTTTCGTCGTAGGCCTCTTTGTCGATTCCGTCTACTCCTGTTGCTTTCTTCTTTGGCTGTTTCTTATGTACGATCATCAGCGTCTGCTCATTTACATGGTGCAATAACCCCTGCACTTTTGAATGTGCTGCTGATTTGTGCCTTATTCTCATAGCTTTCTGTTCCATTATTTCCGGACCTCCAGTGCCCATAATGCTTCCGCTATGGGAACGATTACCTGCTGACCCCTTCGCTCCGCCTGCTTTCACAGGTTTCATCACTACTATGGGACAGTCCGACTCCTGATGTGTCATCTGCGCCTCTCCGTTCACTTAAGAACTTAAAATTGCATACCGTTTCCGGAACACGTCAGGCCTCCCGGGTACACGTGCATTACTTTGTGCGCTCGCCACGCTCTCAGACCCCGGCGGAACCTGTGCATCCTTGCATACCGTCTGCACATTACTGCCTGCTGCATATCCTACTGCATCGGCTTCCGCTCTTTATAGATTACGGGGCTCAATCACTTCACGCTTTCGCATTGCGGCTCTCGCACTCCTCTGCCTACGCTTAAACCTCACCTCACGGCTCTGGCTCCAAGGCTGAGTACCGGCTGCCTGCCAGGCTTTACCGGGTCAAGACTTTCACTCGACTGTACTGCACGCGCCGTACCGGCGCAC
>JAKSIR010000168.1 GCA_024398695.1 Bacteroidaceae bacterium
GGCAGCTCAAGTCTGACGTCGGCCGATGAATTCATTGCGAAATCGTTGTGGCCGAGTCTTACGGTGAAATCGGATATGTTGAGCAGGTTGCTGTCGCACTGCGCATTGAGAACCATTGTGATTTTCCCGTTCATGCCTGCCGCGCCCGGCACGAATGCCCTGAAGTCATATCCGGTGACAGACGCACTTGCTCTGGCTGTGAATGACACAACCGGTTTTGGCTTTCTCATGTCGGCCAGACCGGAACTGGACTTGAAGCTGCTGACCGATATGGAACTTTCATCGGTATGCAGGGACAGTCCGTCAATTGAAACGGAATGCCGTCCTGCGGCGACGCTGCCCTTCAGGCTTCTGACTTCAAAGCCGGACCTTTCACGGCCACGCAGTTTCCTGATGGATACGGCAATGGTATCGGCCCCCAATGCCTTGAGCGAGATGCTGGTGTTGAGGCCGGATATGCCGACGTGGTTCCGGTCGAAATGTCCGTCTTCAACCGGCCGGTCGAGAATGTCGTAACTGAAAGAGGCGTTTCTGAGTACAATCGAGTTGGCCCGCAGCAGCAGGTCGGGAGTCTCGCCGTTTCCCTTGAATATGTCGGACAGGAATGCGTAGTTCGGTCTTGCACCGATGCTGTCGGCATAGAGCCTGATGTCGGGATGAATGAGTCTTATGCCGCTTATGGAGAGTTTCTTGTGCAGCAGCTGTCCCGGCTTGAAATGGGCTATGGCCATGGATATGAATGCCAGCGTGTCCTGCCTGGCGTCACAGACGGTCATGCCTTTTATCTCGATGCCGAACGGGTACGTGAATCTGACGCTGGACACGCTGAACCCGGTTCCAAGCAGGGAACTTGAGTATGACGTGACCAGAGCGGCAGCCTTTTCCTGCATGCGCTGGCTGCTGAGCAGCATCTGTCCGGCAAGAAGCAGAACCGATACGGCCAATGCTGTGATATGTATGAATTTCGCCAGTTTCACAAACCGCAAAGTTAACTTTTCTTTGTCATAATTACCGGTAAAACCGGCAAAATATGAATTGTTGAAAACTAATTTGTACACGCGCGCTTCCGTTTGGCCTTTTATTAGTAATTTCGCGCACGAATTTTGAACTTAATAATTAACATATATCCAACTAACAACAAAATGGCAGAAATCATTCGTTTACGAAAGGGTCTGGACATCAGGTTGCTGGGAACTCCTGCGAAGGAAATCACCCAGGTGGAGAAGGCGGGACAGTATGCACTCTGTCCCGATGACTTTACCGGAGTGACTCCTAAGCCGGTTGTGAAAGAGCAGCAGAAGGTCAAGGCCGGCGAAGCCCTGTTCATTGACAAGAACAACCCTGAGGTGAAGTTCGTTTCACCTGTCAGCGGTGAGGTTGTTGCAGTGAACCGCGGTGCACGCCGCAAGGTGATGAGCATTGTGGTCAAGCCCGATGCAGAGCAGAGTTATGTTGAGTTCGGAACCAAGAGCGTACAGTCTCTTTCAGGCGATGAAGTCAAGAAGGCACTTATGGAGGCAGGCCTGTTCGGCTTCCTGCGTCAGCGTCCATACGACGTGATAGCCAACCCGAACGACACTCCACGTGGAATTTTCGTGTCGGCCTTCGATTCGAAACCTCTTGCTCCTGACTTCGAGTTCGTGCTCCAGGGCAATGAGCTGGACTTCCAGACCGGTTTGAGCGCACTTGCAAGAATAGCCCCCACAACACTGGGCATCAGCGCAAGCCAGACAAACCAGACTCTGACACAGGCCAAGAATGCCGATGTGTATGCCTTCAAGGGCGCGCATCCGGCAGGCAATGTAGGCGTGCAGATCAATCACATCAGCCC
>JAKSIR010000169.1 GCA_024398695.1 Bacteroidaceae bacterium
GTCATAAAGACAGAGAAATGAGTTCGTGGCCAAGCTGGTGTAATGCTGTCTCTATTTTCTGTCTTTGCTCCATTCTAGGTTTGGACAGACCTTTGGCATAGTGCCATAACTGTTTCTGGTTGATTCCAGTCAGTTTTTCCAAGCCTGATTTGGAGAAGATACCTTCGTAGATTGTCAGAAAACTCTGAATGTCAAGTTCAAAATTGATTTCGTAATCGCTGCTCAGTTCGTCTGGGACCTCACACCCAAGATCTATACAACCAGCAACAAAATCATCAATGGATGAAGCAACGGATTTCTTTATTTCATCCATTGTATGACCTGTGGCGGAAATACCGTCAATTCCACGTACGTATGCTGAGAAATTTTCCTCAGAGCGCTCTATCACAACTGTTATCCTATTCATTTTCAATCTTCTTTTTTAATTATACCTGCCTCACGCAATATTGATTTCAGTGTACCGGATGCCAGATCATCATTCATGTTACCAGGAACAACAATCGGCCTTCTGGCTCCAGGTTTATAATAAATGCGGTGGTCTCCTTTCATTCTGACAAGTACCCATCCGTGCTGTATCAACAATTCAATAACATACTTCACTTTCAGAGTCATGGTGATTAGTTTTTTTATTTTTGCAAAAGTAACTAAAATTCTATTATTTCAATGCGCGGCATCAATGAAAAAACATGTTTTCTTTTTGTGATTTCAAGTTTTTATACTTTTGCAATACGCCACCAAATGCAGCTTATGAAGAAAGTGAAGATTAGCGCCGTCAGGAAAGTCCAGCACGATGATCTGATGGCTAAGTACGAAAACCCCATTGAACACAGCTGTGATGTTGTTGAAGGGCAGACATGGATAAGCGTTGACGGCCAGTGTCCGCCCGGACTGTGTCCCGAAGCATGGAAGACGATGTCGGAATTCGTGCAGGCTCTGGCTAGGGGTGAGGGCAATTTCTATGACGGCTGGATGAAGAATCCCTACAGCGCCATGATAAGCTGCAATGACGGTTTCCGCCCCGTCAGTTTTTACATTGAGACACTTGAAGAGTAAGAACGGTTCTAAGTTCCTGTTTCAGAACAGCGACCAGGCGTAGGCGGCGTAACCAAGGAACAGAATCAGGCCGGAGAGGCGTGACAGCTTGCCGGTCTGCTTCCACGGCTGTACCATGAGAACAAGAACGACTGCAAAAGCCAGCATGATGATAAGGTCCCTGAGGTAGGTGCTGAACTGGAACGTGATGGGGGTGATTGAGCAGGAAACTCCCAGCACGCACAGAATGTTGAAAATGTTGGAACCTACTATGTTTCCTATTGAAATGTCCATCTGCTTCTTCAGGGCTGCGGCTACCGAAGCGGCAAGTTCCGGCAGACTGGTCCCGAATGCCACTACCGTGAGTCCTATTACCTTGTCGCTGACTCCAAGGGTGCTGGCAAGACTAGATGCGCCCTTGACCAGAAGGTCGGCTCCGTAGCTGAGCATTGCGCATGAAAGGATGAGCAGCAGGAATGCCGCCAGCGGGCGCATTGAGGCATCCATTTTGTCAGACACCGGGCTTCCGTTCCTGCGGCCGTTGCGTATGGAAATGATTGTGTATGCCAGAATGAGCAGGAACAGCAGTATGCCCTCGATGCGTGAAAGTTTACCGTTCATGGACAGCAGCAGGAAAAGGACCGATGCGCCTGTCATGACCAGCCCGTTAGATGCCACTTCCTTCATGCCTGTTACGACAATGGGGCAGATGAGTGCGGTCAGACCCAGAATGAGACCTATGTTGGCAATGTTCGAGCCTATTACGTTTCCCATGGCAATGCC
>JAKSIR010000017.1 GCA_024398695.1 Bacteroidaceae bacterium
CGGGTGTCACTTCCCGAAAGCAGGAAAGTTGAAATGAAAGCATACGCCGGCAGCCTCCTTGACCGCAAACAATAATCCGAAAACATGCCATACCGCAGATTACCGAATACCGACCAGGCCAGAATCAGAACGCTGAGCACAGCTATTGATGCAATCCGCAACAATGACCTGTATGTGCCGGTGCTTCCTCCGGAACTCTATAACAGGGTAGACCGCAAGCTGAAACAGTTCAAGGGCGCTGCCGACCTGTATAATGCATATCTGGCGGAACAGAACGGATTCTCAAAGTCGGTTGCATACAGGACCAAACTGAAGAATGCCCATATGTACGTGTCGCATTTCCTGACTGTGTTCAACCTTGCGGTGAAACGCGGCGAAATCAAGGCAAAGGACCGCAGCCTGTATTCCCTTCCTGAAGATTCGTCCGAACTTCCGGACCTTTCTTCGGATGCCGCAGTAATACGCTGCTGCCAGAATACCATTGCAGGAGAAAAGGCAAGAACGCAGAAGGGCGGACTTCCCATGATGAATCCTACCATCGCCAAGGTCAATGTCCATTACGACCTGTTCCGCGAGATGTATGACAAACAGCAGCAGCTTCGTGTCAGAACCGATGAAAGTCTCGCTGCCGTGGCTGCTCTCAGACCTGAAATTGACGCCGTCATTCTTGAAGTGTGGAACACAATAGAAGCACATTTTGCTGATCTTCAGGGCGATGCCAGGCTGAACGCCTGCCGTAAGTACGGTGTCATATACTATTATCGACCGGGTGAAAAGAAGTCTCGTTGACACGCATTGCCATTTCTATGACGAAGCTTTCCTTCAGGATGCGGACCAGGCTGTCCAGCGGGCCCTCGATGCCGGAATAGGGAAGCTCCTTCTTCCGAATGTGAACGTCCATACCCTTGAACCCATGCTGTCGTTATGTGACAGATGGCCGGGAGTGTGCTTCCCTATGGCAGGACTTCATCCCGAAGATCTTGAAGCCGATTTCAAACCGCAGCTTGAGGTCTTGAAGAATGTGCTTGACGCAGACCGTGCAAGCGGAGCCTGCCGTTTCGTCGGAGTCGGTGAAACCGGTCTGGACCTGCATTGGGACACCACACGTCTTGATGACCAGATATGTTCCCTGTCAATTCAGATTGAGTGGGCTCTCGAGTATGACCTGCCCGTTGTAATTCACAGCCGTGACAGTCATGCACAGATTTGCGAAGTGCTGGACAGATTCCGCGGCACGGGATTGAGGGGCGTGTTCCACTGCTTCTGCGGGACCGACGCCGAAGCTCTGCGTCTCATGGAGTATGAAGGAATGATGTTCGGAATAGGCGGTGTTCTCACCTACAGGAAGTCAACGGTCCCCCAGGCTCTGCAGGTTATACCGCGGGACAGGATTCTGCTTGAAACGGACTGCCCGTATCTGGTGCCGGCTCCTGTGCACGTCAGGCGCAACGAGTCGGCGTTCATGGTGCATACCGCTCAGGCTCTTGCCGGCAACTGGGCCTGCAGTCCGGAAGAAGTGGCCGAGGTCACATCGGCCAATGCCGCCCGGCTGTTCCGCATCTGAACAGGGCTGTCATCTGCACCCGGTACAATAATATCGGTCCGTGCACGTTTATTACCAAAACGGACTTGAAAAATGGCGAAAGGATGGGAATTCAAAAAAGTCAGGACTCTGCTGATTGTTATGGCGGTGGTCATTGCCGTGCTGTCGCTCGTCATCTCGCAGAAGCTTACCAGGGACCTTTCCTGCGAGGAGCTCAGCAAGATGGAACTGTTCGCCCAGGCCTACCATTCTTTCAATGAGGCCGACGAGAATACGAACCTGAGCCTTGTGCTGGCGGTAATATCGGGTAACAAGACCATTCCGGTGATTGTGGTTGACCAGAATGACGAAATACTGAGCTACCAGAACATTGAATTCGGCAAGTCCGATACGACCGACTGTCTGCGGCGCCATCTGACACATATGCGTCAGGCTGGCAACTCCATCAAGATATGGTTCGATGACGAAAACCACGACTGTTACAATGAGGTGTGCTTTGAGGAGTCGCTCCTTCTGAACCGCCTTACGGTTTACCCGTACATCCAGATCTCGGTGGTCGTGCTTTTTGTGCTGCTGGCAATATTCGCACTTCTCAGTTTCAAGAAGACCGAACAGAACAGGGTGTGGGTGGGACTGTCAAAGGAGACCGCGCACCAGCTGGGCACTCCCATCTCGTCGCTCATGGCCTGGGCGGAACTGCTCAAGGACAAATATGACGATCCGCTCATAGCTGAAATGGAGAAGGATGTGGACCGCCTTCAGATGGTGGCTGAACGTTTTTCGAAAATCGGCTCCATGCCGGAACCCCAGCCCTACGACATGACTGCGCTGCTCCAGTCTGTGATTGACTACACCCGCCGCCGTTCTCCGCAGACGGTCAAGTTCGTGTGCGACATTCCTGAGGGTCCTGTGCTGGCACCTGTCAATCAGGCGCTGTTCGGCTGGGTCGTGGAAAATCTCTGCAAGAACGCCGTCGATGCAATGGACGGACATGGCACGCTGACGCTCAGACTCATGCTTGAAGGTGACGACGTTGCCATTGAAGTCAGCGATACCGGAAAGGGCATTGCCAAGGGAAACTGGAAGAGCGTGTTCGAACCCGGCTACACCACAAAGAAGAGAGGATGGGGACTCGGTCTGTCGCTGGCCCGCCGCATTGTCTGCGAATACCACAAAGGCCGCATTTTCGTCCTTCATTCCGAACCGGGTGTCGGAACGGTTTTCCGCATAGAACTTCCCTGCTCAAAATAGCGCCTTTTTCATGCGGCTCTCTAAAATAAGGAAAAAAGAGCGCCATAATGTTTCCATACTGAAAAATATTTGCCTATCTTTGTGCCCCGAAAAAATTGTTTGATGGGCAGACTGGATAAATACAATGTTGAACTGAAGGACCTGAAAGAACAGCAGGCCGAATATCAGTGGACAGTTGACCAGGACTTCTTCGCGGTTGTTGAAGGAGACGAAGTCCAGAAGGGTAAGGTCGAGGTAAACCTCACCGTATCGAAGGCTTCGGGTCTGTACAAACTCAATTTTTCCGTTGCCGGTACGGTAATCGTGACCTGTGACCGCTGTCTTGATGACATGCCGCTTGAAATAGAGAACAGCGGCGAGCTCAAGGTGAAGTTGGGCGAGGATTTCGGTGATGACGGCGACATTGTCATAGTTCCTGAAACTCAGGGTTTCGTGAATGTGGCATGGTACATTTATGAGTTCATTGCACTGGCAATTCCAATCAAGCATGTGCATGCACCCGGAAAGTGCAACAAGGGCATGATGGAAAAGCTTGATGAACTTACGGTGGGTGAAGATCAGGAAGGCGAATCCGGCCAGAATGACACAGACCCGCGTTGGGACGATTTGAAAAATATTATAGAAAACGATAACGATTAAAACTAAAACAAAATGGCACATCCTAAAAGAAGGCAGTCAAAGACAAGAACTGCGAAAAGAAGGACCCACGATAAGGCAATTGCTCCGACACTTGCAATCTGCCCGAACTGTGGAGCATGGCACGTTTATCACACAGTATGCGCTGAATGCGGTTATTACAGAGGCAAGCTTGCGGTAGTGAAGCAGCAGACCGCTGAATGACAAACCTCCTGAAAAACGCATCCTTCCGAAAAGATGCGTTTTTTTTGACCCGTTTCCAAAGTAATGCATAAAGCCGGATTCGTAAACATAGTGGGCAACCCCAACGTAGGCAAGTCAACCCTGATGAACCTGCTTGTGGGCGAGCACATTTCAATAGCCACATTCAAGGCCCAGACCACCCGTCACAGGATCATGGGCATTGTCAACACGGAAGACTCGCAGATTGTGTTTTCCGACACTCCTGGTGTCCTCAAGCCAAACTACAAGCTGCAGGAGTCGATGCTGGCTTTTTCGCAGTCAGCTCTGGTCGATGCCGATGTCCTTATCTACATGACCGATGTGGTTGAAAAGGCCGACAAGAATCAGGACTTCCTTGACAAGGTGCGTGCGTTGAAGGTGCCGGTCCTTCTGGTCATCAACAAGATTGACCTTACAGATCAGCAGAATCTGGAAAAGCTGGTGGAGTCATGGCATGAAAGCCTGCCTCAGGCCGAGATCATACCGATATCGGCCGGCAGCCGTTTCGGCGTCGAGGCCATCATGAAGAGGGTCAACGAGCTTCTTCCTGACAGCCCTCCGTATTTTGACAAGGACCAGCTTACCGACAAGCCTGCACGTTTCTTCGTGTCGGAGATTGTCAGGGAAAAGATTCTGCTCCATTACGACAAGGAAATCCCATATTCCGTCGAGGTTGCCGTTGACCAGTTCAAGGAAAACAAAAGCAGGATTCTCATAAGCTGCGTGATTTATGTGGAACGTGAATCGCAGAAAGGAATCATAATAGGTCATGAGGGACAGGCCTTGAAGCGTGTGGCAGTCGAGGCAAGGACCGATCTGGAAAAGTTCTTCGGAAAGAAGATTTTCATGGAACTGTTCGTGAAGGTTGACAGGGACTGGCGCAGCTCTGACAAGGAACTCCGCAACTTCGGCTACGAACAGGAATAGGACATTGTTTCATTAAGCAGTACCCGTTGATATGAGCAGCCTGGTAGCAATAGTCGGACGCCCCAATGTGGGTAAGTCAACTCTTTTCAACCGTCTTACACAGACCCGTCAGGCCATTGTGGACGACGAGGCAGGAACCACCCGTGACCGTCAGTACGGCAAGTGCGAGTGGGGAGGACGCGTGTTCTCGGTGGTCGACACAGGAGGATGGGTGGTGAATTCGGAAGACGTGTTTGAAGAGGAAATCAACAAACAGGTAACCGTTGCCATTGAGGAATCTGACCTCATCCTGTTTCTGGTGGACATAAGGAACGGCCTGACCGATCTTGACAGTGAGGTGGCCGATATACTGCGCCGGTCAAAGCGGCCTGTGATCCTCGTCACCAACAAGATGGATACCTTCGACCTTCAGTATGCCGCTGCCGAATTCTATTCGTTGGGTCTGGGCGATCCTACGTGCATTTCGGCTGCAAACGGCAGCGGGACAGGCGACCTTCTGGACCTGATCGTTTCAAGGCTTCCGCAGGATGACGGTCAGGAAACCGAAGAAAACATTCCGCGCTTCGCGGTTGTAGGCCGTCCTAATGTGGGCAAGAGCTCCATAGTCAACGCGTTCATAGGCGAGGACCGCAACATCGTGACCGACATTGCCGGCACCACACGCGATTCGGTCTATACAAGATACACCAAGTTCGGTTTTGACTTCTATCTGGTCGATACGGCCGGAATCCGCAAGAAGAGCAAGGTTGAAGAGGATCTTGAGTTCTATTCGGTCATGCGTTCCATACGTGCCATCGAGAACAGTGACGTGTGCGTGCTCATGCTTGACGCTACCCGTGGCATTGAAAGCCAGGACATGAACATCGTTTCGCTCATTGTCAAGAACCAGAAAGGTCTTGTGGTAGTCGTCAACAAGTGGGATCTTATAGAGGACCGCAGTGCCCAGGTCATGAAGAACTACACCGAGGCCATACGCTCGCGGCTGGCTCCGTTCACCGATTTCCCGATCGTGTTCACATCGGCCATTGAGAAGCAGCGTATCCTTAAGGTGCTTGAATGTGCCAAGGATGTGTATCTGCACAAGACATACCGCGTCTCGACCGGCAAGCTGAATGCGGAGATGCTCCCGCTCATAGAGGCGTATCCGCCACCATCGACCAAAGGCAAGTACATCAAGATAAAGTACTGCATGCAGCTACAGGGACCGTCAATCCCGTCGTTCGTGTTCTTTGCCAACCTGCCGCAGTATGTGAAGGATCCCTACAAGCGTTTCCTGGAGAACAAGATACGCGAGAAATGGGACTTCTCCGGTACTCCTATGAACATTTTCATCAGACAGAAATAAAAGGGAAAAGAGGCAGCCGTCCGGCCGCCTCTTTTCTGTATCATTGCAGCAGAAGTTACTGGAAGTTCTTCTTCTTGAGCTCGAATCCCTGACCAAGGTATTTTTCCTTGACCGTGGGGTTCTTGGAAAGTTCTTCGGGGGTACCCTGGAACAGAATGCGACCTTCAAACAGAAGGTATGCGCGGTCAGTGATGCTCAGTGTTTCGTGCACGTTGTGGTCGGTGATGAGAATGCCGATGTTGCGGTCCTTGAGTTTCCAGACTATCTGCTGGATGTCCTCGACAGCTATCGGGTCGACGCCTGCGAACGGTTCGTCAAGCATGATGAACTTGGGTTCGATGGCAAGGCAGCGGGCAATCTCGGTACGCCGGCGTTCGCCGCCCGAAAGACGGTCACCGAGGTTCTTGCGCACTTTCTGAAGACTGAATTCCTGAATGAGGCTTTCCAGCTTGTCACGGCAGTAGTCAAGCGGCTTTCCGGTGAGTTCCAGAACGGATGCTATGTTGTCCTCGACGGTCATTTTGCGGAAGACGCTGGCTTCCTGCGCCAGATAGCCTATTCCGGCCCTGGCCCTTTTGTATACGGGATAATCGGTAATGTCCTGGTCGTCAAGGAATATCTTTCCTTCGTTCGGGGTGATAAGACCTGTGGTCATGTAGAATGATGTGGTCTTTCCGGCGCCGTTAGGACCGAGGAGTCCTACAATTTCGCCCTGCTGAACGTTTATTGACACGTGGCTGACAACCGTTCTTTTGCCATAACGTTTGACAAGACCTTCGGTGCGGAGCACCATTTTCGGGTTTTCTTCCATGCTGTCCTGCTCTTTTGGTGCAAAGGTAGCAAACTCTGTCCAATTCCAGTTTAAACGTAGCTGTGCTATTGCAAAAAAATCACAAATTATTTCAGTATTGCTGATTATTGGAGTAATTTCGCGGATTAATTACGAAAGTGATAATTAACACATAACAATAAATCAGGAATGAACGTAAAGTTTGAGAATGTAAGCAAGGTACAGGGCCTTCTTACCGTAAGTCTTGAAAAGGCTGATTATCAGGAAAATGTAGACAAGGCTCTTAAGGATGCCAAGAAGAAGGTCAATATGCCGGGCTTCCGTCCGGGTATGGTTCCCATGGCACTTGTCCAGAAAATGTACGGCAAGCAGATAAAGGCCGACGAAATCAACAAACTGCTTCAGGACAAGGTGTTCTCTTACATCAAGGACAACAAGATCGATATGCTTGGCGAACCTCTTCCCAACGAGGAGAAGGAAGCCGGCCTGAGCATCGATGCCGATGACCAGACTTTCTACTTTGACATAGCTCTTGCTCCAGAGTTCGATGTTCAGATTGGCAAGGACGACACCATTACATACTATCAGATCAAGGTCACTCCCGAAATGGTTGACAACCAGTGCAAGGCATATGCCCAGCAGAACGGAAAGTACGAGCAGGTTGACGACTATCAGGCAGGCGACATGATCAAGGGACGTCTGGTGGAACTGAACATGGACGGTTCCTTGAACGAGGCCGGCATTGTAGTGGAAGGCGCTGCAATGATGCCTGACTACATCAAGGACGATGCCCAGAAGGCACTGTTCGCAGGTGCAAAGAAAGGCTCGGAAATCAAGTTCAATCCTTCAGTGGCATATCAGGGCAACGATGTCGAGATGGCTTCTCTGCTCAACCGCAAGAAGGAGGAGGTTGCAGGCATCAAGTGCGATTTCTCATATACCGTTCAGGACATTACCCGTTTCGTTCCGTCTGAACTCAATCAGGAAGTGTTCGACCGCGTATTCGGCAAGGATGCCGTCAAGGACGAGAAGGAATTCCGCACAAAGGTTGAAGAGTCTCTGGCTGCAGGTTTCGCTCCTGACTGCGATTACCGCTTCCTGCTTGACGTGCGCAAGTACCTTATGGAAAAGGTCGGAAAGCTTGAATATGCTGACGAACTGCTCCGCCGCATCATGAACGGCAATGCCGAAGGCAAGACCGTTGACGATGAGTCATTCGCACGCAGCCTTGAGGAACTGAGCTGGCATCTTATCCAGGAGAAGCTGGTTGAAGCCAACGGCATCAAGGTTGAGGACGAGGACGTGAAGAACATGGCACGCGAGGCTACCCGCGCACAGTTCGCCCAGTATGGAATGATGAACATTCCTGACGAAATGCTGGACAACTATTCAAAGGAAATGCTCAAGAAGCGCGAAACCGTTGACGGCCTTGTAAACCGCGCCATTGAGACCAAGCTGTCGGCCGCTCTCAAGACTCAGGTCAAGCTCAAGAACAAGAAGGTTACGGTTGAGGAATTCAACAAGCTCTTCGAAACCAAGTAAAACCATACTTCATTCTCTTACATGGACGAATTCAGAAAATTTGCCACCAGACATCAGGGCTTGAACGGCCAGATGCTTGATGATGTAATCAAGGCACAGTCGGAGTACCTGAATCCGTATATTCTGGAGGAAAGGCAGCTCAATGTGACCCAAATGGATGTGTTCAGCCGTCTTATGATGGAAAGGATCATCTTTCTGGGCACTGAAATCAGTGACTACACTTCCAACACCATTCAGGCGCAGCTGCTGTATCTGGATTCGGTTGACCCGACAAGAGAAATCTCAATCTATATTAATTCCCCCGGCGGTTCGGTTACTGCCGGTTTGGGAATCTATGACACCATGCAGTTCATTTCCAGCCCTGTCGCAACGATATGCACCGGATTGGCGGCAAGCATGGCATCGGTCATTCTGGTTGCGGGCAGTGAAGGCAAACGGTCTGCGCTGCCGCACAGCCGTGTCATGATTCACCAGCCTCTCGGCGGTGTCCAGGGACAGGCAAGCGACATCGAGATTACTGCCCGCGAGATCCAGAAGATGAAGAAGGAACTTTACACAATCATATCGGATCATTCGCATACGCCGTTTGACAAGGTATGGCAGGACAGTGACCGCGACTACTGGATGTCGGCACAGGAAGCCAAAGAGTACGGAATGATTGACCGGATTCTTGAAAAGCGGGGCTAACAGGCATGGCAGCAGCGAAGAAGGACAGAACGTGCAGTTTCTGCGGGCGTACTGACAAGGAAGTGGGTTTTCTCATTACCGGCATTAGCGGTTGCATCTGCGACGAGTGTGCGGAAAGGGCCGCCGAAATTGTCCGTGAAAGCCGACAGACGGCAACTCCCCGGGATTTCAGCCTGACAGACCTTCCCAAGCCTAAAGACATCAAGAAATATCTTGACGATTATGTCATCGGTCAGGATTCGGCGAAACGCTATCTTTCGGTTGCAGTCTACAATCATTACAAGCGTATTCTCCAGAATCATGGCGATGCCGACAATGACACGGACATCGAGAAGAGCAACATCATTCTCGTTGGCGCGACCGGTACAGGCAAGACACTGCTGGCCAAGACCATAGCCCGCCTGCTGAAAGTCCCGTTCACCATTGTCGACGCGACGGTCCTGACCGAAGCCGGCTATGTGGGTGAAGACGTCGAGAGCCTTCTCTCCCGTCTGCTCCAGGTCGCCGACTACGATGTCGAGGCAGCCCAGCGCGGTATAGTCTTCATTGACGAGATTGACAAGATTGCACGCAAGGGCGACAATCCTTCAATCACCAGGGACGTATCGGGCGAAGGAGTCCAGCAGGGACTGCTGAAACTGCTTGAAGGTTCGGTAGTGAACGTTCCACCCCAGGGCGGCCGCAAGCATCCCGAACAGAAGTTCATTCAGGTTGACACCAAGAACATACTTTTCATCTGCGGAGGCGCCTTTGATGGTATTGAACGCAAGATAGCAGGCCGTCTGAAGACTCAGGTGGTCGGTTTCGAATCGGTCGAAGTCCGTCGCAAGGTCAATATGAACAGGCTCATGCAGTATGTGTCGCCCCAGGATTTGAAGTCATTCGGACTTATCCCGGAAATTATAGGCCGTCTGCCTGTCGTCACAAGCCTTGAACCGCTTGACAGGAATGCGTTGAGAAACATTCTTACCGAACCGAAGAATTCAATTGTCAGACAGTATGTGAAACTGTTTGCCATGGATGGAATAAAGCTCACTTTTGCTCCCGAGACACTTGATTTCATAGTCGACAAGGCCATTGAGTTCAAGCTGGGGGCACGAGGCCTCAGATCAATAGTCGAGACCATAATGGTCGATGCGATGTTCGAGGCTCCGTCATCGTCACGAAAGACTTTTCAGGTGACGCTGGAATATGCCCGCGCACAGCTTGACAAGGCTGACGGCGAGGTTTTTGAAAACTCCTGATTTTTTGTATGTAATTGGCATTTTTTACCGCAAAAAACTTGCAGGTTTGGTTTTCTTGTACTTAACTTTGTTTTCTATCCCTATAAGGTGGAAAACAAGTTTTTTATATATTGACTATGGCAAAAAGCAATGTGAATCTGTTTGAGGCGCTGAAGGAGCATTTCGGCTTTGACACTTTCAAGGGAGACCAGGAGGCCATCATCTCCAATCTCATGGAAGGCAAGGATACGTTCGTGCTCATGCCTACAGGAGGCGGCAAGTCTCTGTGCTATCAGCTGCCTGCCTTGCTTATGGAAGGAACTGCGATTGTCATTTCTCCGCTTATAGCCCTCATGAAGAATCAGGTCGATGCAATGCGCAACCTGAGTGAGGAGGACGGTATTGCCCACTTCATCAATTCTTCACTCAACAGGACTTCAATTGAACTTGTCAAGAACGATATCCTGTCAGGCCGGACCAAACTGCTCTACGTGGCACCGGAATCACTTACGAAGGAAGAGAATGTCGATTTTCTGAAGAAGATAAAGATTTCGTTCTATGCCATTGACGAGGCTCACTGCATTTCGGAATGGGGCCATGACTTCCGTCCCGAATACCGCCGTATCAGGCCGATCATAAACGAAATAGGACAGGCTCCCGTAATTGCCCTTACGGCAACTGCCACCAACAAGGTGCGCGACGACATAAAGAAGAGTCTCGGCATTCCCAATGCCGTTGACTTCAAGTCTTCATTCAACCGTGCCAACCTGTACTACGAGGTCAGGCCAAAGACCAAGAATGTGGACAAGGAGATAATCCGTTTCATCAAGGCCAATCCCGGAAAGTCAGGCATAATATACTGTCTGTCCCGCAAGAAGGTCGAGGAGCTGTCGGAGATTCTTCAGGCCAATGAGATTTCGGCGATGGCCTATCATGCCGGCATGGAGGCTCAGGCGCGTACGAAGACCCAGGATGCCTTCATCATGGAGAAGATTGACGTCATTGTGGCTACAATCGCCTTCGGAATGGGCATTGACAAGCCTGATGTGCGTTATGTCATACATTACGATATACCCAAAAGCCTTGAGGGCTACTATCAGGAAACCGGCCGTGCCGGCCGTGACGGCGGCGAGGGCCAGTGCATAGCATTCTACAGCAGCAAGGACGTCCAGAAACTTGAAAAGTTCCTGGAAGGCAAGCCACTGGCAGAACAGGATATAGGCCGTCAGCTGCTGCAGGAGACCACGGCATACTGTGAATCGTCCGTATGCCGCCGCAAGCTTCTGCTTCATTATTTCGGCGAAAATTATGACACCGACAACTGCGGCAACTGCGACAACTGCCTGAATCCCAAGAAGAAGGTCGAGGCAAAGCAGCTTCTTGAAACGGTACTTGAGGCCATTCTTGCCGTCAAGGAGAACTTCAAGTCTGACTATATAATCGATTTGCTTCTGGGCAAGGAGACATCGGCCATCACCGACCATATGCATGACGAACTTGAGGCATTCGGTTCGGGCAGCGATGAAGATGAAAGGACATGGAACGCAGTTATCAGGCAGGCTCTGATAGCCGGTTATCTGCGTAAGGACGTTGAGAACTACGGCCTGCTTAAGGTTACTCCCGAGGGGCAGAAATTCCTTGAGAAACCTGTATCGTTCCATATTGTCAAGGACAACGAGTTCGAGGACGAGGAGACCGAAGGGCCGATGCGCGGAGGCGGATCGTTTGCCGTTGACCCGGAGCTGTATTCAATGCTCAAGGACCTGCGCAAGAAGCTGTCCAAGCATCTGGAGCTTCCGCCTTACGTCATTTTCCAGGATCCGTCTCTTGAGGCAATGGCAACCACATATCCGGTAACCATTGATGAGCTCAAGAACATCCCGGGTGTCGGCGAAGGCAAGGCCAAACGTTACGGACAGGAGTTCGTGGACCTTATCAAGCGCCATGTCGAAGAGAACGAAATAGAACGTCCCGAGGACATGCGCGTCAAGACGGTAGCCAACAAGTCAAAGCTCAAGATAAGCATAGTCCAGAGCATCGACATGAAGGTGGCTCTTGATGACATTGCCATAAGCAAGGGCATTGACTTCGACGAACTGCTCACCGAGATTGAGGCCATCGTCAATTCGGGAACGAAACTCGACATAGACTACTTCGTGCAGAGCGTAATGGACGAGGACCGCTGGATGGACATTTACGACTACTTCAAGGAGTCTGAAAGCGACTCCATTGAAGACGCTCTTGACGAATTGGGAGACGATTATTCGGAGGAGGAGATAAGGCTTGTGAGAATCAAGTTCATATCGGAAATGGGAAATTAATCAAACATACAATATTATGTCATTTTTAGAAGATAGAGTGGCCATGGAAGGCCTGACATTCGATGATGTGCTGCTTATTCCGGCTTATTCGGAAGTGTTGCCCAAAGACATCAACCTTACATCAAGGTTCTCACGCAACATCACTTTGAACATGCCGTTCGTGACGGCGGCCATGGATACCGTAACGGAATCCCGCATGGCCATTGCCATTGCCCGCGAAGGCGGTATCGGCGTCATTCACAAGAACATGCCCATTGCCGAACAGGCCCGTCAGGTGTCAATCGTGAAGCGTGCTGAAAACGGCATGATTTACGATCCCATCACCATTCACCGTGCCAACACCATCAGGGACGCGCTCGCCCTCATGGCCGAATATCACATCGGCGGCATTCCCGTCGTTGAGGATGACGGCAAGCTGTGCGGCATAGTCACTAACCGCGACCTGAGATTCCAGCGCAATTATGACGTCAAGATTGAGGATGTCATGACCAAGGAGAACCTGGTCACCACATTCCAGCAGGTCGACATGGAGGTCGCTTCACAGATTCTTCAGGAAAACAAGATAGAAAAGCTTCCTGTCATCGACAACAAGGGCAAGCTCATAGGTCTCATAACATACAAGGACATTACCAAGGCCAAGGACAAGCCTATGGCCTGCAAGGACAGCAAGGGCCGTCTGCGCGTGGCTGCAGGTGTGGGCGTTACCGTCGATACGCTTGACCGCATGGAGGCTCTTGTGGAGGCCGGTGCCGATGCCATTGTCATTGACACTGCGCACGGTCACACGAAGAGTGTAATCGCAAAGCTCAGGGAGGCCAAGGCAAGCTTCAAGGACATTGACATCGTTGTGGGCAACATTGCGACCGGTGCCGCAGCCAAGATGCTTGTAGAAGCCGGTGCCGATGCCGTCAAGGTCGGTATGGGACCAGGATCAATCTGCACCACCCGTATCATTGCCGGTATAGGCGTACCTCAGGTATCGGCAATCTATGACGTATATTCGGCAATCAAGGGCTCGGGTATTCCAATCATCGCTGACGGCGGTCTGCGCTATTCCGGTGACGTGGTGAAGGCTCTTGCCGCCGGCGGTGACAGCGTGATGTTCGGCTCTCTCGTTGCCGGCACCGAGGAATCGCCGGGCGAAACCATCATCTTCAACGGACGTAAGTTCAAGTCATACCGTGGCATGGGCTCGCTTGAGGCAATGGAGAACGGTTCCAAGGACCGTTACTTCCAGTCTGACACCAAAGATGCCCGCAAGCTTGTTCCGGAAGGCATCGCTGCCCGTGTGCCATACAAAGGAACACTTTACGAGGTCGTTTATCAGCTTGCAGGCGGTCTTCGCTCCGGTATGGGCTACTGCGGCGCTCCGAACATTGACGAACTCCACAAGGCCAAGTTTGTCCGCATTACCAATGCCGGCATGAATGAAAGCCATCCGCATGATGTGGCAATTACCAGTGAGGCTCCGAATTACAGCCGTCACGAATAATCATCAACAACTGTCAACCATCACTGTTATGAATAAATGTCTGTCTTTTCTGGCTCTGGCATTGTCGATGTCTCCAGCGTCTGCCGCTGTCCGTGATTCTGTCGTCATGAACGTGGCTGGCACAGACGTCAGCCTGTCAGAGTTCCGTCATTATATTGACAGGAACGGTTCTGTCAAGACGGAAAAGGAACTTGGAGTCAAGGATTTCGCGAAGATGTATGTAAACTTCAAAATGAAGGTCCAGGCAGCTGTCGATGCAGGGATTGATACGACACAGGCATTTGTCAATGAGTATAAGGCTTATCGCGATTTCGAACTGGATAACTACGGCATTGACCATGATTATCTGGAGACGACAGCCAGACGTTCGTACGAAGAATCTGTAAAGGAAATCGGTGATTTCGGTCTGATAAATTTCGCTTCGATTTCATTTGTTCCTGCTGATGACACCGAAGCGGAGGCTCAGCGTTGCCATAAGCTTGCCGATTCCATTTATCAGGCGCTTTCCGACGGGGCCGATTTTCCAAGCCTTGCGCTCAAGTATTCCAATGACAAGTATGCGTCAAGAGGCGGTGATATGGGCTGGTATTCGGTTTCAATGATTCCGGAAGGAATTATACCTTTCATTGTTGAACTCAAGGAAGGCGAATTTACCGAACCGTTCATTGACATTGACAGAATCTGCATTCTAAAATATCAGAAACATCGTGACTTGGGCACGTATGAGGAAAACAGGGATGATATTTATGAGTGGATGTATTCCAGAGCTCCCCTGATGAGGCAGGCACGTCTCAATATGGCAAAGAAGTATTCCGGCGGCAGCAACTGGAACATTTCGGATCCCGATTCCATAGTTTCCTACATGTATGAAAACATGGAGTCCGTATGCCCTGAGTTCGGGAACATTTCCCGTGAATATCATGACGGCCTTCTTCTTTTCGAAATCAGCAACCGCGAGGTCTGGAACAGAAGCCAGACTGACTCTGACGGTCTGAAGGAATTCTTCGAAACCAACAGGAAACGTATCAAGTTCGATGTTCCGTGTTTCAAGGGCATGGTATTCTTCTGTAAGACAGAAGATGTGTTCAACCAGCTTGAGGAAGCCCTGAAGGACCGCCCGTTCGAGGAATGGAGCGATATTGTCCTTTCATTCAATTCCAATGAGCCTCAGGTACGTGCCATGCGTGGAAAGAAGGAGAACGGAATTTTCATGAAAGGTCAGAATGCCTACGTTGACAGTCTGGTTTTTGGCGAAGGCAGTTTCGAACCAAGAAACGGCTATCCTGTAACCCATGTGATAGGACATGTCATAGACAGACCGGAAATATTGGCCGATGACTTGTCCGGCATTACGGAACGCTATCAGAACCAGCTGGAAAAGAAGTGGCTCAAGACACTTCACAAGAAGTACAAGTTCAAGATTGACAACAAGGTCTTGAAGCAGGTTTCCCTGAAGTGATCATGTCCAGATATTCTGTCCGAGGTCTTACCGTTCTGGCAGCATGCATCCTGCCGGTCATGTTCCTGTCGTGCAGACAAATAGCGGAAGTCAGACTCTTTCCGGGCAAGAATGCGCTGGTTCAAGTCGGTTCGGACGTGCTTTACGAGGAGGATGTCCAGATGGCACTGCCACTGGGACTGTCCGGGACTGACAGCGCGGACTTTGTGAACCGTTACATTGACAACTGGATTCAGGATGTCCTGTTCTATGAGAACGCAAAGCGCAACATTCCTGATACCCGTGAAATTGACCGTCTGGTGGAAAACTACCGGAGATCCCTCTTTGAACATGAGTATCAGCGAAGCCTGGTCCGGCAGAAATTCCAGACTGAAATCAGCAGCCGGCAGGTGGACAGCTTCTACACGGCGAATGCCGATCTGTTCGTGCTGGACCATACCGTTGTGAAGGGGCTGTTCCTGATTGTGCCGGCAAAGTCGCGCGATCTGGCAAGGTTCAGGGAACTGTATACCTGCCTGGATGACAACTCCTTTGAAGAAATTGAAAAGTTGAGCATACGTAATGCCGCACGTTGTGAATTCTTCTACGACAACTGGCGCAGCATTCACGAAGTGGAGATGATGATACCGGTCAGCAGCGATGTCATTGAGGCTGAACTGGAGTCGGAGGGGCATTTCACATTTGCCGACGAGGACAATGTGTATCTGCTCAATGTCAGTGAAATTGTATTGAAAGGTGGGGTGGAACCTCTGGAGAATGTTGCCGGCAGGATTCGCGGACTTCTGACAAACAGAAACGAAGTCGAATATGTGCGTTCTGTCAAGGAAAAGCTCCAGCAGCAGGCTATTGAAGATAACAGCATAATATTCTTCAGACAAACCGAATGAAAAGAAACAGCATATTAGTCAGGTTGGGCTTCTGTACGGGACTTCTGTCGGTATTTGCAGCCAATGCACAGAATAACGTCATAGATGAAGTCGCCTGGGTCGTCGGTGACGAGGCCATATACAAGTCACAGGTTGAGGAGTACAGGCGTGACGCACAGCTGGAAGGCGTGCACTTTGACGGTGATCCGTATTCTCTGATTCCGGAACAGCTTGCGGTCAACAAACTGTTCATGAACCAGGCACAGCTGGACAGCATCATTGTGACTGATGCCGAGGTTTACGATCAGGTGAACAGGTATTATCAGCATATGGTCGACCAGTTGGGCAGTGTGGAAAAGTTAGAGGAAAAACGCTCAATGACATCGGCCCAGATCAAGGATCATCTGTATGAACAGCTGTATCAGCAGATGGTCATCGAAAGGGTCCGCAGAAAGATAGTGGAAAAAGTCAAGGTCTCCCCGGCCGATGTGCGCCGTTATCTGAAGGACATCCCTCTGGAGGAAATCCCGTACATCAAGACTCAGGTCGAAGTCCAGATCATCACGATCGATCCGGTCATTCCCCAGGAAGAGATTGATGAAGTCAAGGCGGAACTGCGTGACTACGCCGACAGGATACAGTCGGGCAAGACCACCTTCTCCACTCTGGCCATATTGTATTCTGAAGATCCCGGCTCGGCGCAGAATGGTGGAGACTGCGGATTCAAGGGCAAGGGTGAACTGGTGCCCGAGTTTGCAGCCGTCGCTTTCAATCTGACCGATCCTGCCAAAGTGTCGAAGATTGTTGAAACCGAGTACGGGTTCCATATCATTCAGCTTATTGAACGTATGGGTGACAGGGTCAGGGTGCGTCACATCCTGCGCCGTCCGAAAGTTCCAGACGAAAGTGTGAACGAATGTCTGGCGAGACTTGACACCATTGCTGAAGACGTGCGTACCGGAAAGAAGAGTTTTGAAGAGCAGGTCATCCTGTATTCACAGGACAAGGAGTCCAAAAACAACAAAGGCCTTATGGTATACCGTCCCGATGACTTTACCCCGGGAACCTCCAAATTTGAATTGCAGTACATGAATCAGGATGTGGCCAGAGTGGTGAACGGAATGCACGTGGGTGAAATTTCCGATCCTTTCGTAATGCAGCTCCCCGGGAAGGTCACATGCGCTGTCGTGAAGCTCAAATCGAGGATTGAAGGCCATAAGGCTTCGATGGCCGAAGATTACCAGATTCTGTATGACATGGTTCGCGGCATCAAGTACGATGAAGCTATCGACAAGTGGATCCGTGAAAAGCAGCGGACCACTTATGTGAAAATTTCTCCGGGATGGGACAAAGGCGGTTTCCAGTATCCGGGCTGGGGTGAAAGATGATTTGCATGCATTCCATGAAAATTGCAGGGCGTGTATTGCTGTTCTTGGCATTTGTCCTGTCCGTATTCCGTGCAGAAGCACAGGAACAGGACTCCGTGCCTTCAACCGAATACGTATATCTGCTGAACGCCGATGAAATCCGTTTTGAAAAGTGGATAAATCCCGATGCGGAGCGTCTCATAGGCAATGTGGTTTTCCGTCACGACAGCATGTACATGTATTGTGACAGCGCCCTGTTCTATCAGAAGTCGAATTCGTTCAACGCATATCACAACGTACGTGTCGAACAGGGCGATACCCTGTTCCTGTACGGCGATTCCATGTTCTACGACGGCAACACGCGTCTTGTTCGTGTCCGCGACAATGTCAGGCTCGAGAATAACGGCATGGTGCTGCTGACTGACAGCCTGAACTTTGACAGGAATACCGGATTGGGGTGGTTCTTTCGCGGAGGAACTCTCATGGACGGCGAAAGTACGCTAATTTCACAATACGGACAGTTCGACACCAATACAAAGCAGGCTTCATTCCGTGACGGCGTATCACTGGAAAGCCCCGATTATGATATTCTGACCGATACGCTCGACTATAATACGGCCACGCACATTGCCGTCCTGTCAAGCCCGTCCGATGTGAAATCTGACGGAACGCTCATCAGTACGAGCAATGGCAGCTTCAATACCGATACCGGATTTGCCCTTCTTCTTGACCGTTCGGTTGTGGTACGTGAAGGCGACCAGCTCAAGATGACAGGCGACAGCCTTGTCGTAGAACGCGACAACGGTCTGGTAAGAGGATATGGCGATGTTCTGATAAATGACTACAAGGACAAGATTGACATATCCGGGGAATATGTGTTCTATGACCAGAATATAGATTCCGCCGTAGTGACAGGCTGGGCTCTTGTGGTGGAATATTCATCGGGCGACAGTCTGTATCTGCATTCGGACAGCATCATAATGGCTTCGATGACCAATGTTGACAGCCTGTTCGTTACAGTCACCGATACGGTTTATCCGTCCGATGCCGCGTACCCGGCATCGCTGCTCAATGATTCCGTACCTGCAGATTCCCTGCTGCCGGTGATATCCGGGCATAGGGAACTGGCATCGGTCGACACGACAGTCATCCGGCATATCAGGGCATATCATAAGGCCAGGATATACAGGACGGACCTCCAGGCTGTCGCGGACTCAATCCAGTATTCGACAGCCGATTCCACTCTGACAATGTTCTATGATCCTATAGTCTGGAGCGAAAGCCAGCAGATTCTGGGAGAGAAGATAATTGTCTATTTGAATGACAGCACCGTTGACTGGGCCCATATCATCGGCCAGTCACTGTTCGTCCAATGGAAGGACTCTGTACACTTCAACCAGATTGCCGGCCGTGAAACCAGGGCATGGTTCAAGAACGGGGAACTGGACAGGGCACGGATAAAGGGCAATGTCGAGTGCGTGTTCTATCCTGAAGATGATTCTGTCATGATAGGGATGAATACTCTCGCTGCCAGCGATATGGAAGTCTATTTCAGGGACGGAACGGTTGACCGCATCAAGGTGACAGGCAGATCGAATGGCGTGATGTACCCCATGAGCCAACTGGAGAATGACAAAATGTATCTTTCCAATTTCAACTGGTTTGACTTTATCAGGCCTATCGACCCGGAAGACGTATTCTACTGGCGTGAAAAGAGAGAGGACCAGAAGTTGAAGAAGAATGCAATGAGCAGAGAGATACCGTTGCCCAAATTGAAAAACAGAAAATAGCAGATATGGGAATGTTCAGCGTACGCGAACCGCGAAGGTTCGAACACAAGTACATATACTATGACGAGCGTAAGGAAAAGCTTGACAAGATAGAGGAAAGCGCAAAACGTGACCTGGGGATGCTTCCGGAAAAGGGATTTGACCCTGAAAGCATCCGCGGCAAATTCGTTGACTCGACCACGCATCTCAAGCGCCGCAAGGAAAATGGCGGCCCCAGAATGGACATACGCGTTTCACTGGTCCTTATTGCCGCTCTCATATTTGTCCTCCATTGGATAATAACCGGTGAATTCTTCTGATGGACAAAATACAGATACTTTCTGAAACGGTTGCAGGCCAGATAGCGGCAGGCGAAGTCGTAAGCCGTCCGGCATCGGTCGTCAAGGAACTGCTCGAGAACTCGATCGATGCAGGCGCCACTCGTGTGCAGCTTGTCATAACCGATTTCGGCCGTACGCTCATCCAGGTTACCGACAACGGACAGGGCATGTCGGAGGCCGATGCGAAACTGGCGTTCCAGCGGCATGCGACATCGAAGATACGTGAAACGGATGACCTTTACAGTCTGACGACTTTCGGATTCAGGGGAGAAGCTTTGCCTTCCATTGCTGCTGTCTCCGAACTTTCACTGCTCACCAGAACGGCCGATGCGGAAACAGGTGTCAGAGTTGACATGAGCGGAGGACAGGACATGCAGGTGGAACCGTGCGTGTGTGACACCGGGACCACTTTCCAGGTGAGGAACCTGTTTTTCAACATTCCTGCCCGCCGCAAGTTCCTGAAGGGCAACCATACGGAATACGGCCACATAATGACTGAAATTGAAAGGGTGGCGCTGGCTCATCCTGATGTGGCGTTCGAGCTTTCCCATCAGGGACAGCAGCAGCTGTCGCTGCCTTCGCAGACGCTGCGCGGCAGAATAGTCTCGCTGTTCGGAAAGAAGATGAACCAATCCCTTCTTCCTGTCGAGGTCGAAACGTCACTGGTCAGAATAAACGGCTTCGTTTCCAATCTTGAAAGCGCCCGGCAGCGCGGCTCCCAGCAGTTCTTCTTTGTGAACGGCCGGTTCATGCGCCATGCGTATTTCCATAAGGCCGTTCTCCAGGCGTACGAAGAGCTGATCCACGAAGGGGACCAGCCAAGCTATTTCATATTCCTTGAAATAGCGCCCGATCAGATTGACGTGAACATACACCCCGCGAAGACAGAGATCAAGTTCCAGGACGAAAACGTAATATGGAAGATACTGATGGCCGCTGTCCGTGAAACGGTCGGCAAGTATGAGGAACTGCCCACGATCGATTTCAATGTGGCCGACAGGCCCGACATTCCGGCTTTCGGAACCGGTCATGGCATAGAAGACATGCCAAAGGTCGATTATAACCCGGACTACAATCCTTTCAAGACATCGGGCCCGGCGGTCAGCTCGTATCAGGCATATTCCCAACCTGCAAAACGCAACACTGACGATTGGACCAGACTGTACGGCGAAGCTGTTACCCATGAGGTAAAGGAGCCTCAGCCCGGACTGGAAATAGGCGGCCTTGACCAGTCTCCGGCTCCGATGGGCCAGATAATGGACCGGTACATACTCGTGCCGGGGAATCAGGAATTCAGACTGATAGACCAGCACCGTGCTCATGTCAGGATTCTGTTCGAACGGTTCATGACTCAGGCGCAAAGCCATGCGACACCGTCACAGGGGTTGCTCTTCCCGGAAATGTTCCAGCTGTCCCCATCGGCCAGCCAGACATTCTCCGTCCTTAGACCGCGTTTTGAGAAACTGGGCTTTGACTTGTCCGATATGGGACATGGCGCGGTTTCCGTTCAGGGCGTTCCCGCAGGTTTCGAGGGGCATGACTATGAAAATGCCATCAAAGGCATGATCGAGGAATGCGCAGAAGACGCGACGGCCGATGAGGATTCGCAACTGCGCACCCTGGCTCTGTCAATGGCGCGCAGCTCTGCCATTCCTTCCGGCCGCCATCTCTCAGGCGACGAGATGAAGCAGCTTGTGACAGACCTTGATGCCTGTTCCATTCCAGCCAGGACTCCCGGCGGGCAGGCAATATCGGTCGTTCTGACTCTTGATGAACTGGTAAAACGGTTCGGCTAACTGATGAAAATAACAATACGAAATATGGCAAAGATCATTCTAACAGGCGACCGTCCTACCGGCAGACTTCACATTGGACATTATGTAGGCTCTCTGCGCCGTCGCGTGGAACTTCAGAACAGTGGCGAATATGACAGGATATTCATTATGATAGCCGATGCACAGGCATTGACCGATAATGCAGACAACCCTGAGAAGGTGCGCCAGAATATCATTGAAGTGGCACTTGACTATCTGTCAGCGGGTCTTGACCCTGAAAAGTCGACAATCTTCATACAGTCGCAGGTAAGCGAACTTACAGAACTGACATTCTTCTACATGAATCTGGTGACAGTCCAGCGTCTGCGCCGCAATCCTACGGTCAAGGCGGAAATCGCAATGCGCGGATTTGACGAATCGGACGGCGATGACAACCAGCGCGGCATTCCCACCGGTTTCTTCACATATCCTATCAGTCAGGCTGCCGACATAACAGCCTTCAACGCGACTACCGTTCCTGTCGGAGAAGATCAGGCACCCATGATTGAACAGACCCGTGAAATTGTTCGTCGTTTCAACTCCATTTATGGTGAGACTCTGGTGGAACCGAACATCCAGCTTCCTGACAACGCAGCCTGCCTGCGCCTGCCGGGTACCGACGGCAAGGCCAAGATGAGCAAGTCGCTCGGCAACTGCATATATCTTTCAGACAGTGCCGACGAGGTGTGGGCCAAGGTGAAGAGCATGTACACCGACCCCAACCACCTGCAGGTAAGTGATCCGGGAAAGGTTGAGGGCAACACCGTATTCACATACCTTGACGCATTCTGCCGTCCTGAACATTTTGCCATGTTCCGTGAAGCATTTGTAGGTAAGAAGGTCAGCTTTGAATTCAATTCGCTTGACGAGGTGAAGCAGCAGTACCGTAAGGGTGGTCTCGGTGACATGATGGTCAAGAACTTCCTGAACTGTGTGCTGAACGAGACTCTTGAGCCCATACGCAAGCGCCGTCATGAACTGGAGCAGAACATACCATACGTATATGAGGTATTGCGTAAGGGTAGCGAGAAGGCTCGCGCCGTTGCCGCCCAGACTCTTGCCGCCGTCAAGCGCTCAATGAAAATCAATTACTTTGACGAAGGCGCTCTTGATGAACTGATTCGCGAGCAGGAACAGAAGTATTCATCTGCTGCCAAGTGATTCCTTATAATATTTGTGTGACGGTTTTGTGCCGTTCGGCTTTTTGACAGATTTTGTGTAAATAAATGGCCAAAAGTTTTGTTGGGCCGAAAAACTGTCATATCTTTGCACCGCTTTTAAGGAAGCACGGGCGTTTAGCTCAGCTGGTTCAGAGCATCTGCCCTACAAGCAGAGGGTCGGCGGTTCGAATCCGTCAACGCCCACAAAA
>JAKSIR010000170.1 GCA_024398695.1 Bacteroidaceae bacterium
TGAAAGTGTGGACATTTCGTTCCACATTTTTAACCGGTTTTGGCAATACACTGCGCACCGCGGCAGTGGCATTGATTCTGGCACTGTTTCTGGGTTTCCTGTTTGGCCTGATGGCAACATCTGACCGGAAATCATTGCGAATCATTGCAAGAGTATATGTGGAAGCGATTCAGAATACCCCTGTTGTTTTGCAGATGTGCTTCCTGTACTATGTCCTCGCGTTTTCCGGCTTTAAGGTTAATATCATCACAACAGGCATTATTTCTCTCGGTGTGTACACCGGTGCCTATATGTCAGAAGTTGTCCGTGCAGGTATTCAGTCCATACCAAAGGGACAGTTTGAGGCAGCGAATAGTCAGGGTTTTGACTATTTCAGCACGATGCGCTTTATTATTTTGCCCCAGAGCATCAAAATCATCCTGCCTCCCATGGTCAATCAGATGGTCAATCTGATCAAGAATACCAGCTGCCTGTACATTGTTGGCGGTGCAGACTTAATCAGTCTGACCTACAGCTTCGTAACCGGTGCATCCACCGGTGGTGCTTATGCACCGGCTTATATCGTATGCGGTGTCCTGTTCTTTTGTATCTGCTTCCCGCTGTCCCATCTTGCAAGCCGTTGGGAGACTATGCTGAAGCGCAGAGAAGCACAGACAACAAACAAAACAGTAAAGGGGGCAGCATAATATGATGGACTGGAATGCAAGCCTTTCTATTCTTTCATACCAAGGCGTAGCGCAGTACATCCTGAAAGGTGTTGCGTTTACACTGGTGCTTTCGGTTCTGAGTGTCCTTGTCAGTATTGTGCTGGGCAGTGTTTTGGCTCTGTGCCGGAACTATTGCACCGGAAAAAGTCGAATTTTCGGGTGGATTTCTACCGTTTATATAGAAGTATTCCGCAATACGCCGCTGCTGCTCTGGATTTTCATTTGTCTGGTAGCTTGCCCTTGCCCGAAATTCTTTGCCCACAAAATGCTGGGGCTTACCAGTGTGGAGATGAAGATACTGTTCCGTGCGGTTGTTGCGCTGATTCTGTTTACCTCTTCTGTTATCGCAGAGATTATCCGCGGCGGCTTGAACTCCATCCCCAAAGGACAGTTTGAGGCTGCTTATACACAGGGATTCTCTATGGTTCAGACCATGGTATATATTATTCTTCCGCAGGCCTACCGGGCGGTGATTCCCACCCTGCTGAGTCAGATCATTACGACCATCAAGGATTCCAGCTATCTGGCAAACTTAGCCTGCATTGAACTGATGAGCCGTGTTCGGAAAATTCTGGCAACCTCCAATATGTATAACGGTGCAGGGCATCAGATGGTCAGTGATGTTTTTGTCCTGTTTGGGACGGCGTTCATGATTTACTTTGCAATCAACTTCTCTCTATCCTGTATTGTTCGCTATATGCAGAAACGCAGAGCTGCTGCTCCGGCAGTTCAGAAGGAAAAGGAGGCCGCTGCATGAAACATTATGTTATTACAATCTCCCGCCAGTTTGCCGCAATGGGCAGGAGCGTTGCTCAGGAAATGAGCAAGGAGTTGGGGATTAACTTTTACGATAGAGATATTGTGGAAGCTACTGCCGCCCGCATGGGGCTCCCAGTCAGTGAGATCAGCTACACAGAAGATAATCACAGCAGCAGCTATTTCAAAAGCCTGTACCCACTGGGAACAGGCTTGCTGAGTGTGCAGGATGAGCTTTTCCAGACACAGAAAAATATCATCCGGGATCTGGCGGAAAAGGAAAGCTGCATTATCGTCGGACGATGTGCGGATGTGGTGCTTGCCGACAGAACAGATGTACTGAAT
>JAKSIR010000171.1 GCA_024398695.1 Bacteroidaceae bacterium
ATGCCGTTCCCCTCGGTGTTTTTCATAGTTTGGAATCTCTGATTTTAGCCTGTTTATCACCCAAAATGTCCATTAGAGATTTTTTGAGCCATTTTTATGGCTTTCCATCACCCGAAATGTCTATTAGACCAAAAAAGAGGATGACCCGGTCACCCTCTTTTAGCAGTTTTGAAGCTTGCGAAATCTGAATTGCCAATCAGAAGTTGTATGTCAGACCAAGACCGAAGTTCAGATTGGATCTCATGAATTCGTCACTTCCAGGTATATTGGCACCGGCACCTGAATAGTCGCTGTATTCTCTTGTATTTGAATCAAAGAAGGTGTTGAAGACCGAAAAGTCAAAAGCCATTCTGTCGCTAATAAGGTAGCGAAGGCCACCTGCAAGGCACCATGAATTGAAACTCTGCGCCATATCGGAGTTATATTCGTTGTTCGGACCGAAATCGCATACGGTGAACTGTGTGCCGAGGCTGAGTGTGAGCTTATTGCATGCATCCCATTCCAGACCTGCAAGACCTTCCCATGTGTTGGCGCCAAGCTTGTCCTGTCTGTCATTGCTGAAGTTGGCCTGCTTGTCAAAGAACAGATGATAACCGACAGAAGCCCTGAAAGTTGGCATAATGCGGTAGTTCAGACCTGCAGCCAGAAGGGCGGGAATGTCTGAACGTGACTTGACTCCGTCATCGAACTGGGCCAGACCGGCGGTGTTGATATCGGTCTCGTTGGTCAGTGTCAGAGCTGTTCTGAATTCATAGCGGGCGGCAATGTCGAATTTGCCGATGCTGTAGTGTGCTGACAGTATGGGATTGATGCCGAAACCGGTCTGATAGCAGTAAACCTCCATGTCATCCTTGAGAGTCATTCCATACACGGGTACTTCGGCTGCTTTATAGAACTGGCCTCCTGTGGCTTTGAGCTTCCAGTTATATATGCCTCCGGCATAGTCGTTTATAAGATAGTTGAGGCGCAAACCGGCTGCAACTGCAAGTTTCATGTCAGCTTTGTCAATGAGCCTGTACGAATAGTTGAACTGTCCGGCCATTCCGAAAGTCTTGCCTTTGAAGTTAATGTCAGCCTTATAGGCCTCAAGAGCGCCTCCCGACATGAGAATTGGAAGCGACAGCTTTGATTCGAAAGAGCCCAGACCGTTGTCATATTTGCACGAACCGCCTCCGGAAAGGAATCCGAAGTGGAACGATGCGGCCCACTTGTTCTTGTTGTACGACAGGTCAAGTGACGGAATGACGGGCGAAAAGGCCTTGCCCTCAAATTTGACCGTCTGCTGCCCGGGACGGTCGGCATTGTATGCAAACGGGGCGTACGTTGAAGTGGAAGTACGTTCCTGTATTGCCATCTGGTAGCCTATTGAAAAGTGCAGTCCATCATTCATAAGTGCCAGACCTGCGGGGTTGTAGTAGGAACCCTGGACACCGATGTTGGCGTTCTGGGCTGGCTGTCTGAAAAAGATGGGGTTCTGATTAGTGTTCGTGAACAGTCCACCAGCTAAGGCTGTGGTACCAATCAGGCACATTGCTGTGCCGGCAAAAAATTTTGTTTTCATAATCTGAATGACTGTGTTATGTCCTGATGTTATTCTGTAGTGTTGTTGTGAACGTTATTTCTGACTGACAACCCAACGGTCAAACCAGTCAAGAAAATACGGCCAGTTGGGAGTGGCCTCATGTCCTCCGTGATGCTGTCTGTACGCCAATGGCCCCTCCATAAGCCCGTTGTCAAC
>JAKSIR010000172.1 GCA_024398695.1 Bacteroidaceae bacterium
CCAAGATGCGACATGGTGATGATCATGGGCTCGTCGGCATAGAAGTCTTCGGGGTTGAATTCCTCGCTGGCAAGTACGATTTCGGTCTTGCGTTCGTCACCGTATTTGTCAATGATTTCCTGCATTTCCGCTTTGATGACGGCCTTGCACTTTTCAGGATCGTCGAGAATGCTCTGCAACTCTTCAATGCGTGCCATCACCTGATTGTATTCTTCGTGCAACTGATCCTGCATGAGGCCTGTCAGCTGTCGCAGACGCATGTCGACAATGGCCTTTGCCTGAATGTCGTCCAGACCGAAGCGGTCCATGAGCCCCTGGATGGCGTCGTTAGGTGTCTTTGCGGTCTTGATGATTCTGATTACCTCGTCAATGTTGTCACTTGCAATGATCAGTCCTTCGAGTATGTGAGCGCGCTTCTTTGCTTCTTCCAGGTCAAATTTGGTGCGGCGTATCACAACTTCGTGACGGTGGTCGATGAAACACTTTATGAGTTCCCTCAGGTTGAGGCATCTGGGACGGCCGCCTACAAGTGCGATGTTGTTCACACCGAACGAAGTCTGGAGTGCGGTCATTTTGAACAGCTTGTTCAGGACAACATTGGCGTTGGCGTCACGCTTCACGTCAATGACTATGCGCATGCCTTCGCGGTCGGTCTCGTCGTTCACATTGCTTATGCCGTCAAGCTTCTTGTCAGTCACCAGCTGTGCAATGAACTTGATGAGCTCAGCCTTGTTGACGCCGTACGGAATCTCGGTTACGACAATCTTGTCATGTGCCTGTCCGGCTTCGATTTCAGCCTTGGCACGCATGATGACGCGCCCGCGTCCGGTCTCGTACGCTTCGCGCACGCCGCTCATGCCGTATATGTACGCTCCGGTCGGGAAATCAGGACCTTTGATGTACTGCATGAGGTCTGCGACGCTTATCTCAGGGTTGTCAACCATTGCCATGCAACCGTTCAGCACTTCGGTCAGGTTGTGTGGCGGCATGTTGGTTGCCATACCTACGGCAATACCGGACGAGCCGTTGACCAGAAGGTTGGGTATGCATGCAGGGAGAACTGTCGGTTCTTCCTCCTTGTTGTCATAGTTAGGTTCGAAATTTACGGTGTTCTTGTTGATGTCCTGCATCATCTCCTCGCCGATTTTGCGCAGACGCACCTCGGTGTAACGCATGGCAGCGGGGCTGTCACCGTCAATCGAACCGAAGTTGCCCTGCCCGTCAACGAGCGGATAACGCATGATCCAGTCTTGAGCAAGACGTACCAACGCACCGTAAACCGATGAATCGCCGTGTGGGTGGAAATGACCGAGAACGTCACCGACCGTACGCGCCGACTTGCGGTAACCTTTGTCCGAGGTGTTGCCGTCGCGCATCATGCTGTAGAGAATTCTTCTGTGTACCGGTTTAAGTCCGTCGCGTGCGTCCGGCAGGGCTCTTGCAACAATGACTGACATTGAATAGTCAATGTATGAGGACTTCATCTCTTCCTCAATGTTCACCCTGATAATTCTGTCCTGCTGTTCCAATTTCGTTCTGTTTTTACTGGTTTCGCCCCTGCTTGCGGGGCCTTCTTGTTAAGCATTCAAAAATAATCAATTTCACACATATGACAATGCGCCTGAACCATTATTTTAATAAGGTGTTAATAAGTTTTTGAAAGAAACAGTGCCGGTGCCTGCAAAGCTGGCATATGTTTTGCTGTATATTTGCAGTATGGAAAACCGAATATC
>JAKSIR010000173.1 GCA_024398695.1 Bacteroidaceae bacterium
CATACTGTTCTTCATGATACGGTGGATTGCCCCTGCTGCTGTAATTGCAATCTTCATTTCCGGAATACTGTAAGGGTTACAAGCTGTTCCAAATAATAAAGCCGGGGAAAACTGATTTTCCTCCGGCTTTATATCTGGCTTGTCCGTCCAGGTCTTTTACTTCTTGTACTGCACGGCAGCAGCCTCGATAGGCATGCAGGCCTTGTAGTTTTCAATGTAGGCGTTGAAGCCTTCAACGTCTTCAGGGTCGGGAGCAATCGATGTACCGGTGTTGCCGGCAAATACCTGCTTGTCCAGCCAGTCTGCAAGCTTCTGGCCTGCGCCGTTTATGCGGTATGCAGCCAGAATGGCCATACCCCAGGGACCGCCTTCGCCTGCAGTTTCCATGCAGGAAATAGGCGAGTTCAGAGCTGCGCCGAGAATACGCTGACCTACGCCGGGTGTGGTGAACAGACCTCCGTGGCCGGTAATGCGGTCAACCTTGATCTTCTCCTCCTTGAACAGAATGTCGTTGCCAATCTTGAGGACACCTATGGCACCGCTTATGATGGCGCGCATGAAGTTTGCAAGATTGAACTTGTCCTGTGCGGAACGTACGAACAGCGGACGTCCGTCGGCAAAACCTGTAACAGGTTCACCTGACACGTAGTTGAAACTCATAATTCCGCCGCAGTCCTTGCTGCCTTTCAGGGCATGGTTGAACAGGTTTGTGAATATCCGGCCCATATCGACCTGCATTCCCATAATCTCTTCATATTCCTTGAACAGACCTACCCATGCGTTGAGGTCACTGGTGCAGTTGTTGCAGTGAACCATGGCAACCGGACTTCCGTCAGGAGTGGTGACAATGTCAATGACTTCGTGCGGTTTCTTGAGGTCCTTTTCCAGAACAATCATCGAGAACGACGATGTTCCGGCCGATACGTTACCGGTGCGTGGACGGACTGCGTTGGTGGCAACCATACCCGTGCCTGCATCGCCTTCAGGAGGACAGATCTGTGCACCGGCCTTCAGGTTGCCGCTTATATCCAGCTTGCGTGCGCCGGCTTCGGTCAGCTGGCCTGCATCCTGACCTGCGTCAAGAGACTCGGGCAGAATGTCAAGAAGCTTCCACGGATATCCCTTGGGGGCAATCAGCTTGTCGAACTTGGCAACCATATCGGCATTGTAGCTCTTGGTTGCAGGGTCAACAGGAATCATACCGGATGCATCGCCTACGCCAAGCACTTTCCTGCCTGTGAGCTGCCAGTGAATGAAACCTGCAAGGGTGGTAAGGTAGTCAATGTCCTTTACATGTGGCTCGTTGTCAAGAATTGCCTGATACAGGTGCGAGATGCTCCAGCGAAGCGGAACATTGAACACGAAAAGGTCTGACAGTTCCTTGGCGGCCTTGCCTGTATTGGTGCAGCGCCAGGTACGGAAGGGTACCAGAATGTTGCCGTTACTGTCAAAAGGCATGTAACCGTGCATCATGGCACTGATACCTATTGAAGCCAGGTTCTCTATCTCACATTCGTATTTTTCCTTGACCTGCTTTCTGAGATTCTGGTAACAGTCCTGCAGACCAAACCAGATGCTTTCAATGCTGTATGACCACAGTCCGCCAACCAGCTGGTTTTCCCAGGTGTGGCTTCCCTGTGCAATGGGTTTGAATTCAGGGTCAATCAGTACGGCTTTGATTCGGGTGGAACCGAATTCAATGCCCAGCACTGCCTT
>JAKSIR010000174.1 GCA_024398695.1 Bacteroidaceae bacterium
AAGACCTTTTTCGGAGGAAATCCAAATCGAAGGGTGTAATACAGGAAAAAGTCATGCAGCTCATAGGGTCCGACAATGTCCTCGGTGATCTGGGAAATGACACCGTTTTCAGGCGGAAGCAGTTCCGGACTAACCGGTGTATCCAAAATATCCAGAAGAACAGCACCCAAACCATCGGAATCCGGAGTGCTGTCCGCACAGTACTGAACCAGATGACGTACCAGTGTTTTTGGAACAGAGCTGTTCACGGCGTACATGGACATGTGATCACCGTTATAGGTTGCCCATCCCAGAGCAAGTTCTGATAGGTCGCCGGTGCCGATTACCAGGCCGCCTACCTGATTGGCAATATCCATTAAGATTTGTGTACGCTCTCTTGCCTGAGAGTTTTCATAGGTCACATCGTGTACATCCGGATCATGCCCAATATCGATAAAGTGCTGCATGACAGCTTTGTTGATTCGGACTTCACGCACGGAAGCTCCGATTTTTTCTGCAAGCCGCAGAGCATTCTGGTAGGTTCGGTTTGTGGTACCAAAACAGGGCATTGTAATGCAGTGTATCCCCTTGTGGTCCAGTCCCAATAAGTCGTAAGCACGAGCAGTTACCAGAAGCGCCAGCGTGGAATCCAGACCGCCGCTGATGCCCAGAACAGTATTTCTGCAACGGGTGTGCTGCAAGCGCTTTTTGAGTCCCATAGCCTGTATGGACAGTATTTCTTCACAACGAACCTGACGATCGTTCTTTCCTGATGGGATGAACGGGGTTGGCGAAAAGCTGCGGGTTAATTCCAGCTTGATTTCTTCCAGATGGAAAGATACACGATGATACCTGTTTCCAGCATCCGTTTCAAAGGTTGTCATCCGGCGCCTGTCAGCAGCCAGACGTTCCAGATCAATGTCAGCATCAATCAGCCCATCACTGAACAGTGGAGACTGATTTAGGATGCTGCCGTTTTCTGCAATGATATGGTGTCCGCTGTAAACCACATCCTGTGTAGATTCTCCGTTTCCCGCAGATGCATAGATGTATGCGCAGATAAGCTTTGCGGATTGAGATACAACCAGATCCTGACGATAGCGCATTTTGGCAACGGTCTCATCACTGGCAGAGGGATTGCAGATAACTGTCGCTCCAGCCAACGCATGCTTTGTAGAGGGAGGCAGCGGTACCCATAAATCCTCACAAACCTCCGCAGCGATTACCAGTTCCGGAATGTTATCACAGCAGAACAGCAGGTTCATTCCAAAAGGTACGGTCTGTCCCAAAAGGGAAATGTATCGAACTTCTTCCGTTCCGGGAGCAAAATGCCGTGCCTCATAGAATTCAGAATAATTGGGGAGGTATCGCTTCGGAACGATTCCCAAGAGCTTCCCTTTGTGGAGGAATACAGCGCAGTTATACAGTTTGCACTCCACACGCAGGGGCATTCCGAGAACAACGAGCATATCTATTGCAGCCGTTTCGTTCAGAATGTGATTGAGTCCCACCAGAGCCTCATCCAGCAAACATCTGTGCAGGAAGATATCACCACAGGTATATGCAGTCAGCACCAATTCCGGGCAAACAAGAATCTTTACATTTCTTGCATCCGCTGCCTGAATGGTTTCCAGTATTTTTTCACAGTTGTGCTTCGGATCTGCAACCAGAACATCTATTGAGGCAGCAGCACCACGAATAAATCCGTCTTTCATTTTATACCCCTC
>JAKSIR010000175.1 GCA_024398695.1 Bacteroidaceae bacterium
GGAAAATTATAAGAATAAATTCTGCAAAGACAGGGGATGAGATTTATGGTAAAATACCAGGGAAAAGGCGTTTACGGCGCAATTGCTGTCGGAAGCATTTCGGTTTTTAAACGGCAGGACGTTCAGGTCAAGCGCGTAAAGATCGACGACACTGACGCGGAGCTTGCACGCCTTGAAGCGGCTAAGGAAAAAGCAACAGCACAGCTTCAGGAGATCTACGAAAAGGCACTGCGTGAGGTCGGCGAAGCGAATGCGGCGATCTTTGAGATCCACATGATGATGGTGGAGGATGAGGACTATAACGACGCTATCATAGAAATAATCACAGCCCAGAATGTCAATGCGGAATATGCCGTTGCGATCACAGGGGATAATTTTGCGGAGATGTTCGCGGCAATGGACGATGCCTATATGCAGGCAAGATCCGCCGATGTACGGGATATTTCCAACCGTATCATAGGCTGCCTAACAAATGACGGAAGCACGGAAGCACAGTCGGATGAACCGGTAATCATCTGTGCGGATGATTTAGCTCCCAGTGAAACGGTCACGCTTGACAAGGACAGGGTGCTGGCATTTGTGACGGCACATGGTTCTTCCAATTCGCACACAGCGATCCTCGCAAGAAACATGAATATCCCTGCCATCGTCGGCGTGGGAGAGGCATTCCTCTCCGAGATCAGGGACGGCGACCCTGCCGTGGTGAATGGCTTTACCGGTGAATTCATCCTGCATCCCGATGCGGAAACCATTGCCGCAGCGCAGCAGAAACGTGCGGAGGAGCTTGAAAAAAAGGAACTGCTCCAGAAGCTCAAGGGCAAGGAAAACATGACGCTTGACGGCAGAAAGATCAACATCTACGCGAATATCGGCAGTGCGGACAACATCGGTGCGGTGCTGCTGAATGATGCAGGCGGCATCGGCCTGTTCCGAAGTGAATTCCTCTATCTGGAAAATACGGACTATCCCTCCGAGGAGGAGCAGTTCCGGATCTATAAGCGGGTACTGGAAAGCATGGCCGGCAAGAAGGTCATCATCCGCACGCTGGATATCGGTGCGGATAAACAGTGCGAGTATTTCCATATGCCGAAGGAGGAAAATCCCGCACTCGGCATCCGCGCGATCCGTCTTTGTCTGAATCGGCCGGAGGTGTTCCGGACGCAGCTGAGAGCATTGTTCAGAGCATCGGTGTTCGGCAATCTGGGCATCATGTTCCCGATGATTGCGAATGTATGGGAACTGGAAGAGATCCTCATCCTGTGCGATGAAGTCAAAGCAGAGCTGCGGCATGACGGCATCGAATACGCGGAGGACACGGAGCTTGGCATCATGATCGAAACGCCGGCAGCGGCGCTCATCAGCGATCGGCTCGCCCCGATGGTGGATTTCTTCAGTGTCGGCACAAATGATCTCACGCAGTACACCCTCGCCTGCGACCGGCAGAATCCGGAGATCGACCGTTTCTGTGATCCCCATCATGAAGCAGTTCTGCGCCTGATCGAAATGGCAGCGGAGAATGCACACAGACACGGAAAATGGATCGGCATCTGCGGTGAACTTGCAGCGGATACAAGCCTCACGGAAACCTTCCTGCGCATGGGTATTGATGAACTTTCTGTATCCCCTGCTTTCGTACTGAAGCTCAGGGATG
>JAKSIR010000176.1 GCA_024398695.1 Bacteroidaceae bacterium
GACATGATTACGGGAACTGTATCAAACTCTGGCGGTCCATTGATGATAGTTAATGTCCTGGAAAGGGATAACATGGACCGTGTTGTTGCAAGTGAAGTTACTGACGACAACGGCAGGTTCTCATTTACGCTGGTTAATCCTGATGACTACATCGAGTTTTCGTACATAGGCTACAAAACTGTAAAGCAGAAGATTGACCGCCCACGTTTCAATGTCACAATGAATGTTGATACGAATGCGGTAGAAACACTTAAGATCACAGATTCTTTATTGGTCGTTCCCGACAGGGTTGATTTATTCGGCATGTTGTCACAGACATCGGATTCGTTGGATTCACTGATGGAGCAGATGCAGAAATCAATGCGCGAACCGATAACGGACAGTCCCGAGGCCGGAGGTACAGTTAACGGGCATGTTCTGGACATTGACGGCAATCCCATCAGGAACAGGACCATCAATGTATGTGAACGTGACCTTGTAGGCCGTGCGGTAACCATGGGTTCGGCATCGGGCGATGACGGTTTCTTCAGTCTTTTTAATATCAGGAGTCCGGAGAACCATCTTGCCATTGAAGCCGAAGGGTACGAGTCACAGAACCTTCCGCTTGACCGTGGAACATTTGAAGTCCGCCTGAAACCTGCGCCCGTCACACTGAAACCCGGCGATGTTGTCAGGGGCAGCGTGACATGTTCTCAAAAAACCGGACCTTTCACGGCATTGCATACTGCCATTGGCGCAAAAGTGGAAGAGGTGGACAGGAACGGCAATGTTGTTGCAAGCGTTCTGACCGATGAAAACGGATTCAGCCTGACAATAGTGAACCCCAGGGACAGGCTGGTCATTTCAACTGACGGCTATACGCCTGTCAGCACGTCAATTGAAATAAGGAATTACAGTTTTACCCTGCATAAAATACAGTGATTATGAAACATTCAGCCAGATTCGCAGCGTTTGCGCTTTTTGCCGTCATGACAGTTCCGGCTTTTGCACAGAGAACAGATGAACATCTCAAGCCATCGGACTACAAAGGGAAAAGACAGGAAATAAAATTCGTGTCCATAGACATTTCTGCTATGAAAGATTATAAGCCCAAAGTGAGGGAAGATGTCTGTTGGGGGGAGAAAGTGTCCCCTTCGTTTGAGGAAAGCTATGAGATACAGTGCAAGTACAATCCCGAATCCAAGTTGTTCCGCCTGGAGCTGATGGTGGAGAATCAGGACAAGCCCCATACTCTGGAAATTGACAGTGACCTGGCATATCATATTGGAACGCTCATTGATGCCGCTGTATTTTCAGCAAGCAACCTGCCGGCAAAAGGATGGATGCAGCAGAGAATTGACGCATTGAAAGATCCGAATGGAGGTTCCATGCTGATGGGGATAGGTCTTGACGGAACGACTTTCCATTTCTTCAATTTCAATTATGGAGCACAGTGCTGGTCACCCGGCAGCGGCAACAATAAGGAACTTGTGTCAATAGGCGAGGCACTCTATGATGCCATTGCCCATCAGGACCTTGAGCCTGTAAGAGCCTTGTTGCCGAAAATCAAGTCTCTGGCCGGGTCATACGCATCACTGCTTCAGGATCCGTATCGCGAGTATTTCATGCTGAGGCTGGACCGCACCCCCGATGAAAA
>JAKSIR010000177.1 GCA_024398695.1 Bacteroidaceae bacterium
AGAGAACTCATATTTCGTGGGTACCGACAGAAGTGTTCCTTCAGGTTATTACTATTCGGAGAACATTACAATTGGCAAGTTCGTCCTTTCGCATTCATGGGGCGATTACGGATTCGGAGAAGGCTTCACATATACCAACTGCACAGACAGCGCAACGCCGGGATACACCAACCTGTCGGCCATTACAGCGGACGGAGTCGGCGGCAGCACCTATTTCGTTGCCAATGCAGGTGAATTCAGCACAACGCCGGCAATGATTTCATTCGCTGACGGCAAATCATACAGACCGCTTGAATGCTATGTGACGAATTCGACATACGCATATCTTGCAATGAAAGACGGCAATCCGGGATATGGCACGCTTGACCCGTTCAAGCAGGGTGACTGGTTCAAGCTTATCATTACAGGATATGATGGAGATAATGTGACAGGCAAAGTGACGTTTTATCTTGCATCGGGCACCGATATTGTCAACACCTGGGAAAAGATTGACCTTTCAAGACTCGGCAACGTTACAAGAATGGTATTCAACCTTGAGTCATCGGACGTTGACCCCGTTTTCGGAATGAATACGCCATCATATTTCTGTCTTGACAAGCTCAAGGTAAGCGAATGATGTCATCGGCAAAAAGAATTGCAATAACTGGTTTGATTGCAGCCGGCACCCTGTACCTTCCCGCTAAGGCGCAGGGCCGGTCCACATCTGACAGCATTCTTTCTGCCGACATTCAGGAAATACACATCAATGCCGACCATACGCACGGAGCCGCGGCGGTAAGCACGGAAAAGACGGCCGATGCCAAGTTCATGCAGGCAACCGGAACCATGCAGGTGTCGGACGCAATCAAATTCTTCAGCGGTGCCACAGTGAAGGACTACGGCGGCATAGGAGGGCTCAAGACAGTGTCCGTACGCGGTCTGGGAGCCAGTCACACAGCAGTGGCATACGATGGTGTCATAATAACCGACAGTCAGACAGGACAAACCGATTTGGGCCGTTTTTCTGCCGGTCAGACTGAATCGGTCAGTCTGGTAAGCGGTCCCGACAATGACATGCTGCAGACTGCTTCAATGGCGGCCCAGGCCGCTGCCGTCAACATGCAGGGACACAGGCCACAGCTTGACGGGCAGGATTTCAAGGGCAACGTACAGCTCAAGTACGGCAGTTTCGGCACCATAGGAGCTCAGGCCGGTTCCGATTTCAAGGTCAGCGGAAACACCGGGGGAACGGCAAGCGTGGAATGGCTGAAGGCCGACGGCGACTATCCGTACATTCAGGATAACGGAGGCTGTTCAAAGACAATGGCTAGAGCCAATTCCGACATTGCCAGACTGCGTGCCGAAGCCGCGCTCTACCGTGGTGGCGGCAGTTCCGATTTTTCATTGCGCGCCTACTGGTTCCAGTCAGCGCAGGGACTGCCGGCCAATATTCTGTACAACGAGAATGCAGCCAGGGAAAGAATGTGGAACCGCAACGGCTTTGTCCAGTCAACGCTGCGCAACGCCATATCGGAACGTCTTACAGTTCAGATGAATGCCAAATACGGCGTATCCTGGACCAGATATCTGGACCCGGACGTGAACAGCAGCGCAGGCTTCACCGACAACCGCTACACCG
>JAKSIR010000178.1 GCA_024398695.1 Bacteroidaceae bacterium
GTGTCACATGACCTTGACATTTCGGTCTTTGCCGGGCAGTCTCCGCTTTCTGAAAAAGTCGGAATACATATCCCGGCATCGGCTTTCCCGCTTGGAATATGCACGTCAAGCGGGACTGTAGGCCCGTCGCTGAGTTTCGGCAAGGCCGATGCCATGATGGTCGTGTGCCGCGACGTGCTGCTTGCAGACAGTTTTGCCACTGCCATGGCCAACCGCATACAGACCGTCAGTGACCTGCAGCCTGTCATTGACATGTGCTCTGAGAACTCTGACATTCTTGGTGCGCTTGCTGTGAAGGATGACCGTATGGCAATCTGTGGAGAATTCGAGCTGCGAATTTTTGGCGGACCACACTAATTATCCTATATTAGTAAATTGAGAATCAGATCACTAACCTATATGAAAAGAATTATCCTTACACTAACCCTTACCGCCTGCACACTATTTGCCAGTGCCATTGACAACAGGGGTATTGCAGTTCAGCAGAAAGAAGAAGACAGCTTTGCCGTGATTGAGAACGGCAGACCGGCTGTCAGCCTGCTTGTCGATTCTGAAGACAACATTGGTATCCAGATTGCTCTGAAGTCACTCCAGAAGGACTTTGCAGCAGTAACCGGTACTCAGGCCGATATTGTAAACGAACCCGTCAATGGCGGTCTGGTCATTGTGGGTTCACTTGACAGCAAGTTCATAAAACAGATTGTCAAGTCAAGGAAAATCAACGAAAAAGACCTCAAAGGCAAAACCGAGAAATATATCATGACCATGGTTGACCAGCCTTTGAAAGGCGTTGACAAAGCACTGGTCATTGCAGGCAGCGACCGTCGCGGTGCCATTTACGGCATATACGAGCTGTCAGAGCAGATGGGTGTCTCACCCTGGTATTTCTGGGCCGATGTCCCTGTTGAAAAGCTCCAGAACCTGTATCTGAAGGACGGCACATACACAGCAGGCGAACCTGCTGTACGTTACCGTGGCATATTCCTCAATGACGAGGCTCCGTGCCTTACCACCTGGGTGAAGAACCACTACGGCACCGAGCGCGGCGGCCATGAGTTCTATGCAGACTGCTTTGAGCTGATTCTGCGCCTGCGCGGCAATTTCATGTGGCCTGCCATGTGGGACTGGGCATTCTATGCCGATGATCCGGAAAACTCGAAAACTGCCGATGACATGGGCGTGATTATGGGAACCAGCCACCATGAGCCGATGGCACGCAACCATCAGGAATGGGCCAGAAATCCCAAGTCATATGGCGGTGTATGGGACTACACAAAGAACAGGGATGAGCTTCAGCGTTTCTTCCGCGAAGGTGTTGAGCGTTCAAAAAACAACGAAGACCTTATTACAATAGGTATGCGTGGAGACGGCGATGCCGGACTGGCCGGAAGTGACGAGGACAATATCAGGATGCTTGAAGGACTGTTCGCCGACCAGCGTCAGATAATAAAGGAGGTGACAGGCCGGAAGCCGGAAGAACGTCCCCAGGTATGGGCTCTTTATAAGGAAGTCCAGCTTTACTACAACAAGGGACTGCGTGTGCCCGATGATGTCATCATACTCATAAGCGATGACAACTGGGGCGATGTACGCAAACTGCCTAACGA
>JAKSIR010000179.1 GCA_024398695.1 Bacteroidaceae bacterium
GAAGAAGTCCCAGATGAGCCGGGCGGCGGGTTTGAAATTCCAATGCCCATAATGGTCGATGACCATCAGGCGGATCATGGGTTTCTCATCCTTATAGAGCTGGCCGAACTCGATGGTGATGTCCTCGCTCTTGCCCGTGTGAATCTGCTTCCTGTCCCGAAGCGCGAAGCCGAAGGTCGGATCCACGCTGAAATCCAGGTCGCCCGTCACGGGCATGTCGTTGACCGTCTCATAGATCCGCCAGACATTGAGGTAGGGACTTCCTTCCCAGTTGTCTTGATCGAAGAACCGGATCGTATCATCGTGAGTGCCTACAACGGAACAATAACCGACTTCCACGTGCCCCCGTTTCTGAATGGCTTCATTCATCAACGGTTCAGAGCCATAGGCATAGTAACCGAGTCCATTCCCGGAGAAAATGCCTCCGGAATGGCCGGCAACGGCAGCAAAGAGGTGTGATTTGCGGACACCAAGCATATTGCTGGTCATGGCGCCGGCAGACAGTCCTTCCGCATAGATCCTCGACCCGTCGATCTGGGGATACTTCTGCCGCAGGACGCTGATAACCGCTTCGATGCCGTCAAGGCCCATGGGGACGTATCCGTTTCCGCCCTGCCATTCCATCTCCACGACCATGAACCCCTCTTCCGCGGCCAGTTCGGGAAAGCCGGACGTTTCACTCTGCGTACGGGGGTCATTTCCGTGGCCATGGAGAAGGACGACCAGGGGAACCGTACCCGGGGCGGCATCCTGCGCCTGCTTGGGAATATACTCGTACCAGAGATACTTGTCCGGATTCTCCGGCCGGGAAGGGGCATTCATGTCCACTAGGGGATACTCCACGGCATTGCGCTGGATTCCCAGCTTGTCGAAAACGGGGATGGAGACCAGTTCAAAGTTTTTCACGCCCTCCGGGCTGTCAATTCCCCGGCTCATGTAGAAAGTACGGAAGAGATTGTTATACCGATAGTTGGCACTTAGCACCTCATCCCACGCCTGGGCGAAGAGCATCTCCAAAGAAGCCTTCCTGTCCGTGTTGATGACAACTTTCTGAAGAGGGTCAGTCGGGGCGGCATCACTCGCCGCTTGATAAGGTTTCGCCGCCTTTGCGGCATTCTTCCCGCCGATGAATGCAGGTACCGGAAACTTACAGACTTTCCCGGGTTCGCCATCAATCGTAACGATTCCGGCAATGACACCCGTAAGGTCCGTCGCGGCCAACTGTCGATTCACGAAAGTCGCCCCGGAACCGATTCCGACGACCTTGACATTTGTCGGGGCACCTCCCATGCCGATCAACCGCGTAAAGGCCTCCAAGTCCTGATCCTGCCACTTGTCCGAAGCGGGATTGACGACCATGATCCGGCCACCGTATTCCTGGACGATTTCGGTCAGTTTCAGCCTCTGCGCCAGTTCAAGGGCCTGCTGGTTGTCCAGCCGGCCGTCCGGGAAGATATAAAAGGCCGGTCCATATCCGGCGCGGGAATGGATGTCTCGCTCCGGCAGCATGTTGTAATTGAGGACGGAAGTCCCCTCCATGGCCGAAAACTCATTGGCGGGACCTTGAGGACGCATCATCCACGGCTGGGCAGCCGCAAGAAA
>JAKSIR010000018.1 GCA_024398695.1 Bacteroidaceae bacterium
TCCTGAAGAAGGACTGTCTGTTCCAATGAATCAAGCTTCAATGCCTGTTCGATTATTGTCTGCCGCATTAACGCCCCCTGGCGCCTGTCTTCCTGTATGGCCGGGCTGTTCGAGAAATAGAATATGCCTGCTGCGGCACCTATGCCTGCCAGCGCAAGGACGCCGAGCAGGTGCGTGAAATGTGAAATCCTGATGTTCAGGATGGTTCTCTGCTCGTCTTCATTGACCACAGAGAGCCTGTAACGATAGAAGAACCTGCCGACAAGAAGCTTGCCCGTGCTGGAAAGTCTTATTCTCCTTCTCAGTTTCATAGGTCGGCAAGCCCTTCGGGCAGATTGAAGGTTATGATGCACTTTTTCCAGTCGACATCGGTCATCCACACTTCATTGGCGGGGATGATGCGGCTGCGGGTTCCGTCCTTGACAAGAAACAGTATGTTTGGAGTGCTGTCATCGACTGAAGTGATTTCTCCAAGTTCTCCGCAGTTCACGTCGCTGACTTTCCAGCCTATGAACGAGTGCCATGACACGGCTCTGTCCGGATCGGGCTCTACGGCAAACTTGCGTGGCAGGAAGACCGTGCAGCCGATGAACCGTCCGGTATCCTGAATGCAGTTCACGTTTTCGAACTTGACCAGCAGCGATGTTGCGCTTTTTTCGCGTACGGACTCAATGAAAAATGGAACGAGTATGCCGTCCATACGGCAGACAAGACAGTCCAGTCCTTCGCTCCAGTCCATGTCTTCAGGAACGGCAAGAACCATCTCGCCGCCTGTTCCGTGGGCTTTCTGGATTGCCCCCATGCGAATCACCTGGTCGTTCTCTATCATGCTCAGTCAATTCTTTGAATGTTGGCGCCGATTGCGTTCAGACGGCCGTCAATGTTCTGGTAACCACGGTCTATCTGGCCGATGTTGTCGATGCGGCTGGTGCCGTCTGCGCCCATGGCTGCAATCAGCATGGCAATGCCGGCACGGATGTCGGGCGATGTCATGCGACGTCCCTGCAGCGGCATCATGCGGTCGTGACCTATAACGACAGCCCGGTGAGGGTCACACAGAATGACCTGCGCTCCCATGTCTATCAGGTTGTCCACGAAGAACAGACGGCTTTCAAACATCTTCTGGTGGATGAGCACGCTGCCTTTGGCCTGTGTGGCCGTCACCAGCAGCACGCTGAGCAGGTCAGGTGTAAGGCCCGGCCATGGAGCATCGGCCAGAGTCATTATGGAACCGTCAATGAACGATTCAATCTCGTAATGGTCCTGCGCCGGAATGACAATGTCATCGGCTTCCTGTCTCATTCTTATTCCAAGACGTGCAAAGCTTTCAGGTATGATGCCCAGGTTCTGGTGCGATACGTTCTTTATTGTGAGCTCGCTGCCCGTCATGGCTGCCATTCCTATGAAGCTGCCGACTTCAATCATGTCGGGCAGAACCCTATGACTTGTGCCGTGAAGGCTTTCAACGCCTGTAATCTTGAGCAGGTTGCTTCCAATGCCCTGAATGTTGGCACCCATCCGGTTGAGCATGCGGCACAATTGCTGGACGTACGGTTCGCATGCCGCGTTGTAGATGGTCGTTATGCCTTTTGCCAATACGGCCGCCATGATAATGTTCGCGGTACCTGTCACCGAGGCCTCATCAAGCAGCATGTATGTTCCGTTCAGACTCTTTGCCTTCAGCTCATAACATCCGTTTTCGTTGTTCTGGCAGAATTCGGCACCCAGAGCCTGGAAACCGCGTATGTGCGTGTCCACACGACGTCGGCCTATCTTGTCGCCGCCGGGTTTGGATACCAGCGCGCGTCCTGTACGCGCGAGAAGCGGACCGAGCAGCATGACCGAGCCTCTCAGACTGGCGCTGCGGTTCACGAATTCCGCACTGCGCGCAAAGTCAAGGTTCAGGTCATCGGCCTGGAAAGACCAGGAACCGGGACCCTTCCGGACGGCTTTGACGCCCAAGCTGGAAAGCATTTCTATGAGAATGCGCACGTCAAGTATGTCGGGGACATTCTCCACTGTTACTTCACACGGAGTGAGCAGTACTGCGCAAAGCACCTGCAGAACTTCGTTCTTGGCACCCTGCGGTGTGATGGTTCCGTTCAGACGGTGACCTCCTTCGATGATGAATGACGGCATATTCCCAATATTTACTGATGGTCAGAAACGACGGCGGTTCCTGCTTTTCTGCCTGTTCTTGCCCTGACGGTTCTGCTGCTGTCCCTGTCCTGACGGGGCCGATGCGAACGACACGTCAAGGTCTCCTTCCTGAAGTGACAGCTGGCCGTTCGAAAAATATGCAATGTCCTGGGCGACCCGTTCGTCGCTGGCCAGTTCACGGTTCCAGGTAAGAAGATCCTTCTTCATCTGGACGGCCAGCAGACGTACCAGCTGACGCCTTTCCGGACCGTCTTCCATTTCCAGAGCCTGTCTGATCATGCCCGGTACGATCTGTCCGTAGTGACGGAAACGGATGCTGTTCTGCGGATACGGAATTATGTCGGGACGCTGCTTTTCCTTGCCGATTCTGGTAATTTCAACAGGGTAGTCAATGTCCAGCCTGTAGCCTGACATGTATGCCAGATGGTCCCAAAGCTTGCCTTGGAAGTCAGGAACGTCTCTCAGTGACGGGAACATGTTTCCCATTATGCCGATGATCGTGTCTGCGCACTGCTGACGCTTTGCACGGTCTTCAATTGTCAGTGCGTGGTCCACCATATCCTGGACTGCACGGCCGTATTCCGGCATCGGCATGGTTTCGCGTTGGGTATTGTAATCCATATTTTAAGTTTATTGCTTAAATCAGTTTCTTGGGCTTGGCTGCAACGAAATCCTTCAGGTAGTATGGCTCGAAATATGCCACGTCACAGGTTTCGTCCCTGTTGAAAGACTGTTCGGCCAGCGGGAACATCCATCTGGCCTGAGGGTTGATGCCTTCAATGAAATGCGCATTCGGGTGGGCTATGCTTTCGCGGCATTTCAACGCTCCGTCTCCGAAAAACCAGACGGGACGTCTGTCAAGATACTCCAGATAGGTGTCATGGTCAACGATGTCGGCACGGATTTCGCGGACTTCGGCCAGCGAACGGTCATAGAGGGCGGAGTACACTTCCATGCGGCGTGCGTCAATCATGGGGCACAGCAGGGCGTCGTCAGGCAGTTCCATAGTCAGCAGGGGCTGTACGCACAACAGTTTCAGGGTGGATACGGGAATCATTTTGAGATTTCTGCCGTAGCATATTCCCTTTGCCATCGAGACGCCGATTCTCAGTCCCGTGTACGACCCCGGCCCTTCACTTACGGCAACGGCGTCCAGCCTCAGACCGCGGCTGTCGACCAGCGAAAGGGCTTCGTCGACAAGTACTCCAAGGGCGACGGCATTGCCCTTGCTGCTGTGGTCTTCCTGATTGAATACAAGCTGGCCTTCATCGCTTACGGCAACCGAACATCCGCTTGTTGCCGACTCTATGTGCAGAATAACGCTCATTTCTTCCAAATGGTCTGTACTATTCAGCAAAGATAGTACATTTCCACGACAAATTCCAGTACCTTTGCAAAAGCGAACAAGAAAAATCAAGTCCCAGCAATGATACAGTCAATGACAGGTTACGGCAAAGCCGTAGCAGTGGCCCCGGGCCGAAAGGTGATAGTGGAAATCAAGTCTCTGAACAGCAAGGCTATGGATATTTCCACACGCATTCCGCAATCGTACCGTGAACATGAACTGGATATACGTTCGCGCATCACGGCGGCTCTGGAACGCGGCAAGGTCGACTTCTCGATATATTTTGACCAGACGGCGCAGTCTGCCCAGTCTGCTGTCAACGTGGCTATGTTCCAGGCATATCTGGAACAGCTCAGGCAGCTTTCGGCCGCAACAGGCGTTGCCGTTCCGGACGATGTCATGAGCGTGATTCTGCGCATGCCTGACGTGATGGCGTCGGCCCAGCAGGTTGAAGAGGTTTCCGAAGAAGAATGGGAACTGGTGTCAAAAGCTGTGGATCAGGCAATTGCGGCCCTGGTGGATTACCGCAAGACTGAGGGTGCGGCGCTTGAGGCCAAGTTCCGCGAGAAGATCGGAAACATTTCGGAACTGCTGCCGCAGGTGGAGCCTTTCGAAAAGGACCGCGTGGCGAAGATAAAGGAGCGCATGCGCCAATCGCTTGACGATGCTGTAGGCGCAAGGAATGTCGACCAGAACCGGTTCGAGCAGGAAATGATTTTCTACATCGAGAAACTCGATATCAGCGAGGAGAAACAGCGTCTGACCAATCACCTGAACTATTTCCTCGAGACTCTTGACGACGGTCACGGCCAGGGAAAGAAACTTGGATTCATAGCTCAGGAGATGGGCCGCGAGATAAACACTCTTGGAAGCAAGAGCAACCAGGCCGAAATGCAGAATATCGTGGTACGCATGAAGGACGAACTGGAACAGATCAAGGAACAGGTTCTCAACGCAATGTGATCATGAGGGGTAAATGTCTTATTTTTTCTGCGCCGTCAGGCTCCGGCAAATCAACGATAGTCAACTTTCTCCTTCAGCATCCGGAGCTGAAGATGAGTTTCTCCGTATCGGCCACCAGCCGTGCGCCGCGCGGCCAGGAGAAGGACGGTGAAGCATACTTTTTCCTTTCTGCCGACGAGTTCCGCCGACACATTGAAAACGGCGATTTCCTGGAATACGAGCAGGTCTATGAAGGCGTGTATTACGGAACACTGAAGGAGCAGGTCGAAAAGCTGCTTGAGCAGGGTCGTAACGTGGTATTCGATGTCGATGTGGTAGGGGGCTGCAACATAAAGAGACATTTCGGGAATAAGGCCCTTTCCATGTTCATCCAGCCGCCTTCGCTCGAAGTCCTTGAGCAGCGTCTGCGCGGCCGTGCCACAGACTCCGAGGAAATGATAGCAAAGCGTCTTGCCAAGGCAAGGTACGAACTGGGGTTCGCGCCTGAATTTGACCTGACCATTGTCAATGACAGGTTGGATGACGCGTGCGCCGAGGCTTACGATGCTGTAAATTCTTTTGTAAACCGGTAAGTGATGCGCATAGCCGTTTTCGGTGGAACGTTCAACCCCATACACAATGGGCATGTGGCCATTGCACGCGGCATAATTGAAAGCGGTCTGGCCGACAGCGTGTGGCTTATGGTCACCCCGTGCAATCCGTGGAAACAGGAACAGTCACTGCCGGACAATGCGACAAGACTGGCAATGGCCGCAGCTGCCGTCAGGGATATTCCGGGAATCGAAGCTTCCGACTTCGAATTCGACCTGCCGGTACCTCAGTATACGGCATCAACCCTGAAAGCCCTCAGGAAAAAGTACCCTGAACATGAATTCGTCCTTGCCATCGGTGCCGACAACTGGGTCAGGTTCACCGGATGGAGAGAATGGGAATACATAATTGACAACTTCGGCATCATTGTCTATCCGCGTCAGGGGTATGACATGGCATCGGCCCCTTCGTGCCTTGAAAGTGCAATGGCCGTGAAACTTGACTGTCCGCTTTTCAACGTCAGTTCGACTCAGATACGCACACTTGCGGCGGCAGGCGAAGACGTGAGCCAGTATGTTCCTGCACCGTCTCTTGACCTTTTCCTTTCAACTGTCCGAAGAACAGACTAGCGTGCCAGAGTGAATTTCAGGGTGAATCCGCAATCGTGGGTACCGGTCGGATATGCCGATGTGGCGACCAGAGGGAAGTTGCTCTGATAATCGTAGTAGAAGTTCAGCGTAAGCATGCGGCTGTAGGTGTAGTCTGCCTGCAATGACGCCTTGACTGCGCGGTTGCCGCCGGTAGCCTGTGTCTGCATGGTCTTGATGTTCCTGCACAGGGCATTCTGGTTTCTGAAAGAGAAGTCACACGTCACGTTCAGGTCATTGCTGACCTTGTTCTTTCCTATGCCCTGCATGGCTCCGAACAGCTTGACCTGGTCAAAACGGAATCCTGTGCCGGCAGTAATGTCATCGGACGTCGATTCTACTACCTGAACCGCACTTGTACTCAAAGTCAGTATCCTTGTCTTGTTGAACTGGAAACGGAATGACATGCCGTTCTTCAGGGTCATGTCCAGACCGGCCAGAGGAGCGAACGATTCGTTGATTGAAACGGAGCCTATGTTGTATATGCTGCTCGGGACTGGCATGCCGTTTGTGACATCTTCAATGAAACCGCGGCCGTTCATGTATTCCACATAACTGTTGAAGGTGCTGAAACTGCCTATGGAATAGACACTCTTGTATGTGTGCCTCAGATTGAAACTCTTGAAGTATTTCTGAATGCCCGGAATCTTGGACAGTCCGGAATATGTGAATGACCAGTTGGGCAGCATGCTGAGAACCGACGGGAACAAGTCAAGGGAAGCCTTGTCGGCCCTGCGCCCTGTGTATGCGGCAAGGAAAGCCGGAACGAGAACGTCCGACGAATACAGGTCTACAGCTCCGTTTTCGGGATTGTACGGCTGGCCTGCCAGACTTCCTCCCGGATAGACGGCTCCTTCATATTGCTTTTCGATGCGTGAGCGGAAAGTCTCAAGGCCGGACACCATGCGCTCGAAGCTGCGGCTTCGGTAGCCGTTGCCTGACTTATGGCCCTCGAATGCGCTGCTAATGGAAATGGTGGTCATGTTGAAACTGCCGCTCTGGCTGGCCGGCATTCCATCGAACATGTACTGTATGCGTTTCGACAAGGATCGGCTCCAGCTGGAATTGGCATTCAGGGTAATGTCATGCCACGGTTCGACTGTCATCTTCAACTGCAGGTCTTCACTTTGTGCCGATGACGCGGTATGAGCCACATCGCCCCAGTTCTGCAGCCAGCCGCGTTCGGATGCATGCTCAAGGAAACTCTCATCGGCCAGTCCGAATGCAAAATCCAATCCGGGGGCCAGACAGCCGCCGGTATCGGTCTGTCCGAACTTGTGCGATTCCGGCATGAAACCGGGCACTGACAGCGAATAGTTGTTCGTGTAGCTGAACTGTAGTGAGCGGACCATCATAAGAACCCTGAGCCCCTTGTCGAATCCTTCGTGGAAATCGAATCCCTTCGCTCTGACCGGACGGTCGGGATCCTGACGGATCTTGAGCATCACGCTGAGGCTGTCCTTAGCCCGTATCATGGTGGTGTCTCCATTAATCTTTCTGCTGCGGATTTTGACCGGATTGCCCTTCTTGTCGGTCGCGGTCAACAGGGTGGTCATTGATCCCAGCTTGTGGGAAATGTAATAGACCGAGTCGGGAACCAGGATAAGCTCCTGTTTGAATGTCTTGGCATTCGCCGTGTTGCCGGACGACGGTTTTTTGGCCTGATTGTAACGGTTGTTGATTCTGCCCAGATACGGAATCTTGCCGTAGAACTTGACAAGGTTCAAGCGTCCGTTCCCGCTTATCGTGCGGCGGCTGGCAATGATGTTGCCATATGACGAACCGTCGGCAAAGGTCGTTCCCCTGTCCCAGGAATAGCTGGTGTTGTATGAAGCGTCGGCTACAGCCCAGTCGAGCAGAGGTATCTTGTCAAACGGCATGCTGTATGTCAGGTTGAAGGTCTGACGGTAGTCCAGAGGACGTCCCATGGACCGGAGGCTGGTTTTGACCGAGTCCTTCCACAGCTCGAACTGGTCAGGGTACAGATCCTTGTTGACCATCATGTACGGTTCTTCCACTTCGGCGCCGGTCTTGGCGGTAAATGAAGATTTCAGCAGACGCATGGGGTCCCAGGACACTGACAGGTCCCGCTGCCAGCGGAACTGCTGCGAAAATGTTGCAGGTATGCCATTGTCGCCGTCCGATGCTTCAAGGTCGCGCTGTTTCGTTTCGTGATAGTCACGCTCCAGGGACGAACTGAATTGAATGTTCCTTGGCAGCGGATTCAGTGTGGTCTCTCTGAACAGGGCGAACCATTTTGACTTGCTGCCGGTGCTGCCGAACGGTTTCCATCCCTTGTATGAGGTCGAATATGAGTAATTCAACTGAGCTTTCCAGTTCAGCCCGTGATCATATTCAACCGTACTGCCGCTGTTGTCGTAAGTCTTTCTGGAATAGCTCATCGAGAAATTGGCGGGGTCATATGGCATTGGAGTCTTGCTTCTGAAATCGATTTTCGCTCCAGAAATGCTAAGGTTGCGCTGCTCGCTGACGGTATTGGATATTGCACGTACGGAATCGCGTTCATGTCCCTGATCATACGATTCCAGAACGTCATCAAGCAGCAGGTCGCTGTCAAACGGGCTGTATTTGGGCGCTTTGGTCTGCTGTGAGTACGAATAGTAGACAGGCACGGACACTTTTGTCTTTTCAGGCATGAACCTTCCCAGATTGAAACTTGTGGACATGTTCACCTGGTATCTGTTGTCGAGACTGCGCTGCGATATGCTTTCCTCAAGCCCGCCGAACCCTGCAGTCTGGAGTGAACCGGACAGATCGACCGTGGCCACGTCGGACAGCTTCAGGTTCAGCTTTCCTTTCGCCGCAGCACCGCCTTTGCTCTCGAATCCTACCAGACGCAGCTCGTTGACCCATACTGTAGCCGAAAGCGTTCCACGGGAATTGTTCCTGACACCTATCATAATGGCTCTTACATTGCCGATACTCGGGTTACCTGCAATGCTGATCTTGTTCTCAGGATGATTGGGGTCATATTCGGTGTATATGCCGGAACCTGATATGGCTCCCATGTTGCGCTGCGTGTTCCTGTTGTTCTTGACTTGTGTAAGCACGTCCATGCTGATGTCAAGCATATTGGATTCAGGCCATACCTTCCGCCGGTCACTGTCGGAGTTGCCGCTGTACTGCCCGTACGGCGTCAGTTCAAGCGGTATTTCATATTCGTAGTAGTTGCCGCTGTAGTCTGAACCGAGCCTGATGAATACGGACAGGTCACCGTCGGTCAGGCTGCCGTCATCGGGATATGGCGCTTCGGCATGTGTGAACATCTGAAGACGTTCATACTTGCGCATGTCAAGACTGCTCTTCCTGTAGATGCCTCGCGCTTCGCCTGCGCCGAGGCCCGTCACCTGGAGGCTCATGGCCTGTTCATTGTCCTGAACCAGTTGTGACTGTTCCGGGTCCAGTATTCTTGAAACGCCGGGCGGGATTACATAGTTCACGGGCTCGCGGTCGCCATTCTCTTCAATGTTGACCGATGTGGCGCTGAATGTGCCGGAAATGCCCGGTGTGCGGTTCGATGCACTGCCAATGGGCTGCTCGTAGTTGCGCCATTGGCTTGTCATAAGCTCCAGAGTGGCGAAACGCAGATTGACGCTCTCCCGGAATCCGGTAAGATACATGCGCATGAATCTGATGGAACTGAAATCGTGGATCTGCCCTACAACCTTTTCATATTCCTGGACCGGCACGCGGAAACAGTACCAGTTTACGGTTTCGGTATTTCCGTTGCGCAGTTTTATCCTGACTTCGCGTTTGTCCGCAATGTAGTTGCTGCCGACTTCCATGTCCTGCGGACGCAGGGAAATCCTGTATTGGAAGTATTTCTCGTATTCGTCAAGAGTGAAGTCCTGATTCGCGTCCTCGACATCAGGAGTGGTCTTTGCCGACATGTCATATCTGCTTCCGGAATGCTCCTGGTTCGGAGAGTTGCCTTCCGTACCGTTGTATCCGCGGTATCGGTCCAGAACGGACGTGCGGTTGTTGTCATAGTCGTCACCGCGGTAGTGGTGGTATGTGTCGGCTGCTGGGTCATTCTGGAATTTTTCGAATGTTTCCTGCGAAACCTTTCCCCGGATGTCGTTCAGATAGGTTGCGTAGGCAGGCCAGTTCCGTTCTTCTTCACTCGACAGACCGTTCAGGCCAACGTCCTGGCGCCCGCGGGCCGATGCGTCAGTGTTGTCAAAGGCATAGACAAGACTGCGCCCGACAGGCACCTTGCCCCAGACGGTCGCTTCCCAACGTGCGCTGTCCCCATCGGCCGGCAGTCCGTTCTCATAGAATTTCTTTCCGTCGCTCAGCACGTCTTCGCTTACCTCGCCGAGATTGATGTACAGATCGCCGCCAGCCGCCGTCGGGTTGTATATGAACGGGTCGAGCATCCAGAATTCAATGTATTCAATGTTGGCGGCTTCGAAGTCAGTCGTTGAAAGCCTGCGCATTATGCCTCCCCAATTGCTTTCGGGGTTGTTCAGGAATCCTTTTGAATCAATGTCCGGGTTCAGGTTGTACGGACCGCGCTCATTCGGATAATAGGCAAGATTGAGAACCTGTATGGTTGACGATTCGCTTGATGCGGACTCCTTGTTCGGATACAGTTCCCTGTCATATATTTCCCTGACATAGTGGTTTGACAGCTGGTCAAGGTCGTTCTTGATATGCGAAGGCGTAAGCGACGAACTGCGGCTGGTGAAAATCGGGTCAATGGTGAACCAGTTCAGCAGAGCTCTGTGATAGCCCGATTCCACCCTTCCTGTCATTCCGTATCCTCTCATGCCCGACGGAACTGCCGACAGAGACCAGGCGGACGGCTGCTTGATGCTGATGCCGTTCTCGGCCGATTCAAAGTCGTCGATGTACGAGGAGTTGCCCTGGACCTGGTCCGACACTCTGGAGCGCAGTGCTGCCATTTCCGCCTGGAAGCTGATGCTTGAAGGTTTCGTGGCCGAAACGAACGGCAGCTTGTCAATCAGTTTGGTGAGCCCCTGGCTTTCATGCCGCCAGTCAATGTTCAGACCGTACATGGTGTTGACAAGCGGTTCGTCGCCCATGGTCACTTTGCTGGTAAGCGGCTTCTCGTTCAGATGCATGAGAGTGCCTCCCATCTTCAGCTCCCTGCCGAAGTCGTAATTCCAGTTGAGTCCGGCCATGGTCTTGCGCTGCATGCTGTACTCCGTGTTGCTTTCAAGCTGCACATTGACGGCGGTTCCGGCGTCAAGGATGCTCTGGTTGATTATGGAGACCGTACCCATGCTGTAGTCTACGGTGTAGTCCACATTCTCGACAAGAACCGCTCCAGCTGCCGTGACCGATACCGAACCCTGAGGAATGTTGAACGCTCCAAGCTGGATGATGCCGGGGTCGCTTCCCGAGAACTGGCCGCTTATGAAGAACTTGTCCTTGTCGGCTATGCGTCTGGCAACCGTGCGTGTCGAATCATACAGTTCCTGAAATACGTATTTCCTTGCGACGGCAGGGTCTTCGATGACCGATTCCAGCCATTGTCCGAACGGTTCGACCACAGGAAATATGATTTTTCCGTATTCTTCCAGAACGGTGTACCCGTCAAAATAGTCGAACTGGCCGTTCGGCCGCGTCGACTGGTTCTCCCCAAGACGGTCCATTCCCAACAGCCTGATGAGAGGCACCGATTTGAACGCTGTCTCAGGCAGATATTCAAGCCTGCTTCCCGTGCTGTCGCTGGCATAGCTGACGGCCAGTTTGAACCGGTCTTTGGAAAGCCGCCCCTGAGTGATGGAATAGACATTCTTCATCATCAGGTCCCAGGTGCCCGAACTGGGAGAGTTGGAATTCGATTTCAGCAGTTTGACAAACAAAGCCTGCCCGCTGTCGGTGTTGTCCGATGAAAACTCGCCCACCTGATAGCTGTTGCCGTTCCAGGTATATTCGAATGCGACGGCAAGCACTTCGTCGCTTGTCAGAGCCGTTTTCAGCGAGATGTAGCCCAAAGAACGGTTCAGTATGTATTCGTTGTCATTCAGCTTGCGCGCACTCGAAATCTTCTCATAATCGCTGCCTCCTGTAAATGTCCCTTCAAGCGCAGCTTGCAGCCGGTCAATGTCGCGCGCAGCTGAATATGTTCCAAGCAGGGCGGGGTACAGGGTGTTCGCGCCGTTGGCAGGCGCAGGTCCCCCTGTCGCGGTCCAGCTGCTGTTCCAAATGCGCTCCGTTTCGCCAAGGTCTGTAAACGCTACAATGTTTCTGGGATTGTCGTAGCTGCTTTTCTTGTTCGTGACCCAGACTTCGATTCTGGTAATTTCAACGCCTGAAACTACGGAAGGGAGCTTTGACATATTGGCGTCAAAGTTGTCACGGAAGAAATGCGCCAGGAAGAAGTGCCGGTTCTCGTCATAATCGCTGGCGTCGAGTTCGAAGTCGGTCACCTGCTTGCCGCCGCTGCTGTTCACCTGCTTCGACTGTGATTCCTTCTGGGAGACCACCATCTGGAGCATGAGCCTGCCGAACTGAAGGTCTGTGCGTATGCCGAACAGTGAGTTGGAACCCTGGATGAGCGAGGAATTTGACGGGAAGCTTATGTTGCCGGCATCGACAAGACGGATTATTTCATCTTCCTTTCCCTGATAGTGCAGCCTGATTTTCTTGGCATCGAAGTCGAATGTGGCTTCGGTGTTGTAGTTCAGGTTCATGTTGATCTTGTCGCCGACCTTTCCGTTTATGTTCAGGTTAATCTGCTCGTCAAAGTCAAAGCTGCCGGTGCTGCGGTTCTGCAGGGAAAGTGAAGGATTGTCGAGGCGCGTATGGTTGTAGCCCAGCTTTATTGCCGCGGAACCGCTTGTCCTGATCTGGACTCCGCCGGGACCGAATATCTTTTCGGCGGGTCCGAGGTCGAACTTCATGTTGGTGAAGTCGAACTTGTCCTTTTGCGTCTCCTCCAGGCTTTTGGAATATTTGTCACGGAAGTAGGCGTCCATGGAACGCTTCCTGGCGTACTCGTAGTACTCTTCAGGACTCATCAGCGACGGCACTTCCAGGAAGGAATCTCCCAGTTTGGTGCCACGCAGGAACATTCCGTCCGTATCGTCGTATTCTATTGTCTCCTTGAGAATCGACGGGGTGGGCGCGGCGAAAGGTCCTTCCTGGGCAAAAGACTGCGAAAGACCCGTTCCGATGAACGGGCCGGACAGTGCCATCAGGACAAACCTTCCGAATTTCATGAACTTACAGTGGGACGTGTGTGACGGACCGTTACGGTCAGATGCGTTTCAGAGCTTCGCGTATGACAGACTCCACACTCATTTCTGGATTCTCCCCAAGGATTGCGGCAATGACCTTCTGCGACGCTGCCGGCTGGAATCCCAAGGCGGTCATGGCGCTGACGGCCTCATCGGCCACGCGTCCGGCCAGAATGTCCGGCTGGGCACCGGGCAGTTTGATATCGGCTCCGGTGGCTGAAATCTTGTCCTTCAGATCAACGATTATGCGCTGTGCCGTTTTCGCGCCAATGCCCTTGACCTTCTTGAGCAGCGCGTCATTGCCGCTGGCTATTATGGACTGCAGTTCTTCCGGACTGAATGAAGACAGTATCATGCGGGCCGATGCACCTCCTATTCCCGGAACTGAAATGAGCATGGTGAACAGATCCCTTTCCAACTTGTCGCTGAACCCGAACAGGACGTAGGCGTCTTCGCGGATTGATTCGTAGACATAAAGTCTTGCCTGCTGTCTGCCCTGGAGGGCTGAATAAGTATAAACCGATATGCCCAGACCGTAGCCGACTCCGCCCGAAGTCAGAATGACCGCCTGAGTTGGAGTGAGTTCCTCGATTGAGCCTTGAACGAATTCTATCATGACCGTTGTTTTTTATGCGCGTGTTATAAAGAACGCACGACCCTTCCAATTATTGCGTTTATGGTACAATAATATTTCTCTCTTTTCACTACTTTTGCCGCGTATTACAACCAAATTGTCCACATGAAGAAGATCAAAGCAGCCATAGTCGGTTATGGCAACATTGGAAAGTATGTTCTGGAAGCACTCCAGACAGCTTCAGATTTCGAGATCGCCGGTATAGTACGCCGTCAGGGTGATGAAAACTGTCCGAAGGAACTGAAGGAGTACAAGGTCGTAAAGAATATTTCACAACTTGACAAGCCTGATGTTGCAATTCTTGCCGTACCCAGCCGCAAGGCCGAGGAATATGCCGCAGAGATACTTGCGCTTGGAATCAATACGGTTGACAGCTTCGACATCCATACTCTTATTCCTGAAACCCGCAGCCGTCTCATGAAGGTCGCTCAGAAGGCTGGAAAAGTGGCTGTGATATCGGCAGGATGGGATCCGGGCTCGGATTCAGTAATACGTGCCCTCATGCAGGCCATGGCTCCGAAAGGCTTGAGCTACACCAATTTCGGTCCCGGAATGAGCATGGGACATTCAGTTGCCTGCAAGGCCATTGAAGGTGTAAAAGACGCTCTGTCGATGACAATTCCTGTAGGTACAGGCATACATCGCAGAATGGTATATGTTGAATTAAATGACGGTGCCGACTTCAAAAAGGTGGAGGCTGCAATCAAGTCTGATCCGTATTTTGTGAACGATGAGACACATGTCATGCAGGTTGACAGCGTTGACAGTGTGAAGGATATGGGACATGGCGTCAATCTGGTACGCAAGGGCGTGTCCGGCAAGACACAGAACCAGCTCTTCGAATTTGACATGAAAATCAACAATCCGGCCCTTACAGGTCAGGTCCTCGTCTGTGCAGCCCGCGCGGCAGTGCGTCAGCAGCCCGGTTGCTACACCATGATTGAAATTCCTGTCATTGACTATCTTGAAGGCGACAGGGAATCCCTCATCGCTCATCTGGTATAAAAAACCGGCAGTATGAAGGAATCCGATTCCAGTCTGGTGTGCGTATTCAAAGGCCAGGCTTTCGAAGCCGAGGTCGTCCGTGCACGTCTTGAGGACAGCGGGATTGATGCCATGGTGATGAACAACACCATGAGCGCCATATTCTCAACCTATACCGCAATGGCTGGCAGCTGGTGCGTCATGGTCAATCCCCAAAACGAAGAAGAGGCTTTAGAACTGCTTTCCAATAACAATAAATCATAATGAGACATTTTACAGGAGTACAGGACATAGGTGACCTGCAGGAAGCGCTCCGTCAGGCACTTGAGATTAAAAATGACCGTTTCAAATACGTTGGGCTGGGCCGTAACAAGACTCTGCTCATGGTGTTCTTCAATTCAAGCCTGCGCACACGTCTGAGCACTCAGAAGGCTGCAATGAATCTTGGCATGAACGTGATTGTCCTCGATGTCAATCAGGGTGCATGGAAACTTGAAACCGAACGTGGAGTGGTTATGGATGGCGACAAGTCCGAGCATCTGCTTGAAGCTATTCCTGTCATGGGCTGCTACTGCGATGTCATTGGTGTCCGTTCGTTCGCCCGCTTTGAAAGCCGCAAGGACGACTATGAAGAGAAGATTCTCAACCAGTTCATAAAGTACAGCGGCCGTCCGGTATTCTCCATGGAGGCGGCAACCGGACACCCGCTCCAGAGCTTTGCCGACTGGATTACAATAGAGGAGCACAAGACTGTGGTACGTCCGAAGGTGGTGATGAGCTGGGCACCTCATCCAAAGTCACTGCCTCAGGCTGTTCCCAATTCATTCGCACAGTGGATGGTTGCTGCAGGTTACGATGTTGTCATCACGCATCCTCACGGCTATGAGCTTGACACGAAGTTCACCGCCGGCGCACGTATCGAATATGATCAGATGAAGGCCTTCGAAGGAGCCGATTTCGTGTACGGAAAGAACTGGTCAGCCGCAAGTCCCGAGCACTACGGACAGATACTGAACACCGACCGGACCTGGACAATCGGCGAGCGTCAGATGTCAGTAACAAACAATGCTTACTTCATGCATTGCCTGCCTGTCCGCCGTAACATGATTGTCACCGACGATGTCATTGAAGGCCCGCGTTCGCTGGTCATACCGGAAGCCGCAAATCGTGAGATATCGGCGACGGTAGTCCTGAAAATGATTCTGGAAAGTCTGTAATTACCGGTAGACATACTTCAGACAGCAGTCTTCCTCACGGTAGTTTCTATACTTGAGGAAGACTGCGTCGTTTTTCTGCAGGCTGTACGCGGAAAGCGGAATGCAGAAATACATTTTTTTTGAATAGACCGGCACATCCCCGTTGGCATTATGGATGAATGAAAAGACCAGGCTGTCCGTCGAATCGAGTCTGACTGTTTCCAGGTAGTGCCGCATGTACGATGTCTCGTCATGGGTCATGACCGTCATGACTACGTTCAGATACCCTCCTCCGATGTATGCCGACTCTATCCCGACAGGGTCGAATATATGACGTTCCTGCTCTATTGAGCCGATGTCAGTTGCGGCATTGCATTTGGGAATGTACAGACTGCGTATGGCGGCTGAACTGTCCTGTCCGATGACGTATGTGCAGATTCTTCTGCTCTTCGTGTTCCTGCCGAGAACGTATCTGCTGTCATTGACTGTGAACTTTTGTCCCATGTCGTCCTCAATCATGATTATGTGACCGTTGTCATTGGTGCTGCATGTCACGAAACCGGACATTTCCAAGTCTGCGCCAGGCAGAATGTCGCGGTCACATGCCGTCATTGACAGGGCTGCGATGCAGAGTGCCGCTGTAAGTAATGGTGACTGCCGTTTCATTTGCATTCAATCTGATTGATCAGAGGATTTGCATACATGGTCAGCATGCAGTTCTTGAGGAACGGAACATCCGGATTGGGTATGCTGATTTTTGCAATCTGCCCGTCAATGTACGAAATGAACCTGCTCTTCTGTTCTTCGGTGTACAGGCTTGATTGTGATGAACTGTTGCGCAGCATGTCGAGGGCTATCCTGTTGCACGGATATATGCGATATCCCTGAAAGATATGCCTGTCTATGATTGCAGCAATCCGGTCAAGCTGAACGTTACGCGGAAGCGAAGCGTCAATCTTCATTATCTCGTCGTCAATGGGGCCGGACGTGTAATAATGAATATGCCCTTTGTATCCGGATATGCCGGTTCTCATGTTGTCCAGATCGTCCTTCTTGCTTTTGCGATATGCCGGATCATCACGTTTGAGCTGGAATTCCTGAGCTTTGAGCCAGTCGCACGGGTCGTATTCGTAACTTATTGAAAGGGGGCAGATATGGAGCGATGCAAGAGCCTCGCGCACATCGGACCTGCTGTCTGACATGGCAAGCATCTTCAGCACGCTGCGCTGTGTGCGGTCATTTGAATCTTTTGCCCGTCCTTCGCGCTGTGCAATCCATACGGGCATCTTCCTTTCAGTGATGACGTAACTTATGTATTCGGACAGAAGCCTTGAAGATTCAAGCAGCTCCTGGGCTTCGGCTGAACGGTTGACGATGAAACTGCGGTTCAGACGTACAATCATTTCAATCCATGGGTAAATCAGCAGATTGTTGCCTATGGCAATGTGAGCCGAATGCTTTTTCTGGTTCAGCAGGATACGGTCAAGGATGGCGGAATCAAGCACGATGTCCCTGTGGTTGGAAATGAACAGGACATCCTGACGGTCTTTTGCCAATGCGTCGAAGTCGAAATCAAGGCTGCCCGACTGCTTTTTGAGAATGCGGTTGAGCCAAGGAATCACAACACCGGCCTGAAAGCTGTCAATTGTACGGAACAGTTTCAGATACAGACGGAACATCCATAATGGGAAATGCCCGAGCAGGTATTTCAGATTGCGGCTGAACGATGAGTCATCGAACAGCCTGTCAATTACCTCCTGCAGTTCGTGGTCTTCATACGGCCTTATACCGTCGAATTTTTCGGGAATGTCTGCCATTCTCTTCATGCGGTCATCAGCTTGCTTGAAAACTGTCTTCAATAATGTCGGTGAGTACATCGGTCAGACTCAGTCCTGCGGCCTTAATCTGCTGGGGAATGAAACTGGTGGCGGTCATGCCAGGGGTGGTGTTCACTTCCAGAAGGTTTATCCTGTTGCCTTCAGTGATGATGTAGTCATTCCTGATTATACCTTTGCACCCCAGCAGATCGTAGATTCTTGCGGTCATGGCCTGTATCGTGTCACGCATCCCGTCCGGAATGCGTGCCGGGGTGATTTCCTGGACAGCACCGTTGTACTTGGCGTCGTAGTCGAAGAAATCATTCTTTGGCACCACCTCGGTTATAGGGAGCTTCACTTCTCCCTTCCTTGTCTTGAAGTAGCCGTTGGTCACTTCGGTACCCTGCATGAACGATTCTATCATTATTTCACCGTTTTCCTTGAAGGCATCGGCAATGGCCTTGTCAATCTGCTCGCGTGACTTGACTTTGGTGGTGCCAAAACTTGACCCGCCGTCGGTGGGCTTTATGAAGCACGGCAGTCCCACCGTGGCAATTATCTGTTCGGCATCATACGCCTCGCCTTTGCGCAGCCGGTATGACTCGGCGACATTCACTCCGAAGCTTTTCAGCGTCTTGTTCAGGATATACTTGTTGAAAGTAAGGGCCGATGCCAGCACGTCACATGTGGAGAACGGTATGCGCATCAGTCTCAGATACCCTTCAAGGACACCGTTCTCTCCGGGTGTGCCATGAATTATTATGTATGCGTAGTCGAAGACGGTCTTTTCTCCATTGGCCGTGAAACTGAAATCGTTCAGGTCAATTCCGGCCTTGCTGCCGTCGGAAAGCCTGGCTTCCCATCTCTTTCCTTCAAGTTCAACGATGTACGGATTGTACAGGTTCTTGTCCATGTACTCCAGAATGGTGGCTGCGCTTCTCAGTGACACGGGGTTCTCGCTTGAGTCGCCGCCGGCTACAATTGCAATGTTGCGTTTCATATCTAGCTATTTTTCAAAATCGGGTGAATATGCGTATTTTCTCCATTTGTCCAGCAGGGCTGTCATGTCGGCCGGCATTTCCGAACTGAAGAACATCTCCTGACCGGTAATCGGGTGGACAAATCCAAGTGTCCTGGCGTGCAGGGCCTGACGCGGGCAAGTCTCAAAGCAGCTCTGTATGAACTGCCTGTAGCCGCTGTATGTGGTGCCTTTCAGCACCTGGTCGCCGCCATAGCGCGAATCGCTGAACAGCGGATGCCCCAGATGTTTCATGTGAACCCTTATCTGGTGCGTGCGTCCGGTCTCCAGTATGCACTCGACCAGCGATGTGTATCCGAATCTCTCCAGGACGCTGTAGTGCGTCACGGCATGTTTGCCCACTTCAGGGTCGAATGAAACGGCCATCTGGAGCCTGTCCTTGGGATTGCGGCATATCTGGCTTTCAACCGTGCCTTGTGCAGGCTGGGGGATTCCCCAGACCAGAGCCTGATATGCGCGTTTCGTGGTCTTGTTGAAGAACTGCTTTCCCAGACAGGTTTTCGCATCAGGAGTCTTGGCTATTACCAGCAGCCCCGATGTGTCCTTGTCAATGCGGTGTACAAGCCCTACCTGCGGACTGTTCGGATCGTAGTCGGGATTGTCGCGCAGATGCCATGCCACGGCGTTTACCAGTGTACCGTGAAAATTTCCACACCCGGGATGCACCACCAGTCCGGCCGGCTTGTTCACCACCATCAGGCAGTCGTCTTCATAAACAACGTCCAGAGGAATGTCTTCCGGCTCGATTTCGGTACTGTATCTGGGACGGTCCATCATGACCGTAATCACGTCGAGAGGCTTTACCCTATAGTTGCTCTTGACCGGTTTGCCGTTGCACATGACCATGCCGGCATCGGCCGCTGCCTGAATGCGGTTGCGTGACGAGTGTTCCAGATGGTCGAACAGGAACTTGTCAACGCGAAGCAGACTCTGCCCCTTGTCGGCCACAACGCGGAAATGCTCATACAGCCCGCCTTGCGCCCCTTCACTTCCATCCTGAACGTCCTGGAAATCATCCAGTTCGTCGAGATCGGGATCGGGTCCTTCGTCAAATTCCTTCATCGTGCTCTGTCTGTCCTGACTTGTGGCGTTACATGCGGCTGTCAAAGAAACTGTCATCAATGAGGTCGGTCTCGTCGGACTGCTCAAGATTGAGAATCATGTTTCCGTTTCCTGCAACGATTGTGAGTGTGCTGCCCTCGGGGACCTGAGCACCGGCTTCAACATCCTTCCCGTCATATTTTATTCCGTAGACCCAGTCCAGGTCTCCATCGACCCTTTCGGTCTCGTCAATGTGGAATCCCAGTGCCTTCAGCCTGGCCTGGGCCTCCCGCAGGGAACTGTTCTCGGTCAGGTCGGGAATCGCTTTGGTGGGCTGGTTGCCCGAATTGACGACCAGATATATTTTGCGTCCCTCCTTGACATTTGAACCGCTCTTGGGGTTCTGCTCGATTATCATGCCTGCTTTCATCGACTTGTCAAAGCGGATGTCGCTGATTTCGTAGGAAAGCCCGGCCCGTTCAAGGACCTCTGCTGCACTTTCTTCGCTCATGCCGCAGATTTCAGGAACCTGGATGTACTGGCCGTGCATGGTATATCCTTTAATCCAGTGCATTGTGCCTGCAATTATGAAAACGGCGATGGCAATCATAGCGGCTACATTAAGCAGTATGATTCTTATGGTCTTTTTCTTTGATTCGTTTTCTTTCATAGTTCTTGAACCCAATGATATGGCAAAGTTACATAAAAATGAACGAAGGTTCCATATATCTCCCGTCAAAAAGAAAGCAGGAAACAGACCAAGTCCGTTCCCTGCTTGTACAGTCTGAAAAATCCGTAAGATTACTTCTTGGTTCCGCAGTATTCGTCTGAAACTGTGAGCTTCTTGCGGCCTTTGGCTCTGCGTGATGCAAGTACGCGACGGCCGTTCGCTGTGGCCATTCTCTCACGGAAACCATGCTTGTTCTTTCTCTTCCTGTTGGAAGGCTGGAATGTTCTTTTCATCGTTATGTTGTTTTTGTTGTTATTCTGCTCTTTCCGGCAATCGGGTGGCAAAGGTAGTCTTATTTTTCAATATATCAAAGTCTGTGTTCTTTTTTTGCGCTATTGTTTTGTCCTTTTGGACCATTGAAGTATTTTTGCATTCCGGAAACGATAATTTATTCTAACTACATAACAGACTATTTTTTATGATCAATTGCCAAGACATTAAGATTGGTACCTGCATCAACCTTGAGGGCCAGCTTTATTTCTGCATCGACTTTCTTCATGTAAAGCCTGGAAAGGGCAACACCTTTGTACGTACCAAGCTCAAAAACGTTGTCAATGGCCGTGTCCTGGAACGTACATTCCAGATTGGTTTCAAGCTGGATGACGTACGCGTCGAGCGCCGTCCTTACCAGTACCTTTATCAGGACGATATGGGCTACGTGTTCATGAATCAGGAGAACTTTGAGCAGATCACTCTCATGAAGGACCTGATCAACGGCGTTGACTACCTGAAGGAAAGTGAAATCGTAGAAGTCGTCACCAATGCGACAACAGGCGACATCCTGTTCGCTGACCTGCCTGTCAAGGTAACTCTTCAGGTGACTTATACTGAACCCGGTCTTAAAGGCGATACCGCCACCAACGCCACCAAACCCGCCAAGGTCGAGACAGGCGTGGAGGTCCGCGTGCCTCTGTTCATCAACGAAGGTGAACTCATCGAGGTCGATACACGCGACGGTTCGTATCAGGGCCGCATCAAGGCATAAGACAGATTCATGTCAAGGCCTTCAAGGCCGAATCTTTCACAGTGGGCCAAAGAGGATCGCCCCCGTGAAAAGATGAGGCGGTTGGGCGCACAGGCGCTCACAAACGCTGAGTTATTGGCGATTCTAATACATACGGGAAACACTGAAGATTCGGTAGTGGCTTTGACTGAGAAAGTAATGGCTTCCTGCTGCAACAGTCTTTCCAAACTTGGGAAACTCAGCATCGGGGAGCTTTGCTCTTTCAAGGGAATAGGTCCGGCAAAGGCAATTTCAATACTTGCTGCCTGCGAGCTGGGCCGTAGACGTAAAGAGGAAGAGCCGTCACAGCGTGAACCTATAAGGAACTCGCGCGCGGTGTATGACTACTTCTATCCTGTTATGGCAGATCTGCAGATTGAGGAGTGCCACGTGCTTCTGCTCAACCAGGCTGCCAGAGTCATTTCAAGCATGAAGGTCAGCCAGGGCGGCCTGTCAAGCGCATCGGTCGACATACGCTGCATCCTGCGTGAGGCATTGCTCCAGAGAGCTACGGCGCTGATGCTGTGCCATAACCATCCGTCGGGAAATGCGTTTCCGAGCCGTCAGGACGACGAGCTGACAATGCAGTTGCAGAAGGCGCTCGA
>JAKSIR010000180.1 GCA_024398695.1 Bacteroidaceae bacterium
GAATATGACAGGTCGAGGTTGTCCGCCTGCTCGGGATTGAGGTCGAGATTGCCCTGCTCGAAAGTCTTGGCGTCAATCATGCTCATATACGGGTTGAGCTGCGGATATGTAGGGCGTCCGATTCTTCGTCCGTATGCCAGGGAGAGAGACTGCTCAGGACTGATCCTGAAAGTCCCGGAAAGGGACGGAGCAATGAAAAAATCACCCTTTGTCTTGTCGATGGATTCCTTGTCGCTGTGAAGCTTGACGATGCTGTATTCCACTCTCAATCCTGCCTTGTAACTGAAACGTCCGGCATCCTTTGAGGAGAACATTGCATACAGTGCGGGCACGTATTCCTGATGCAGGAGGTCAGCACTGAACTCTGGTGACGGAACCCACTGCTCACCGCTTCGGGTGAAGAACTCGGAATACTGGTCATTCATCCTGAATGTCATCTTAGCTCCGAAGTCAAGGACTCCGGGCGCGAATTTGAACTTGAAATCTCCTTGCACGGAACTTATGAACGGGCTGCCTCCGGAATCGGATTTTCCGACCTGCTTGCCTTCGAGATAGTAGAATGAAGGGCGATGGCCCCAGATCTTCGAGACGTTGCCGCCGAGCGTGAACTCCGAGAAGTCGGGCTGCAAGAGGTGCCGCCAGGAGGCCGATGCATCCAGATTCTCCCTGTTCCAGGTAACGTCGCTGTATCTGTTTTCCACATTCTGGCTTCCGCCTGAAGAATAGGTGTTGCGGAAGTCCTGCTTTGTATTGTATCTGGGGAGAAGGAGTTTCAAATCGACGGCAACGGTGTTCTTCTTGTCCGGACGGAAGGTCGCTCCTGCTCCGATGTTTCCGTTGAATGTGGTTTTGGCAGAATGGAACTGCTGTTGAATGCTGTTGCCGGATGACACGAATCGACGGAAGAGAGAGCCGTCGATGATATCATCTTCATATTTGACATTCCCGTTCAGCCGCCAGGAGACCTTGGGCGTGTTGCTTACGATGGCGAAATTCCCGTTCGCAAAATGATTGAAGCCGTAGTTCGCTCCGACAATGCCGCTCAAACCCGATGCATTCTGTTTCTTTGAAACGATGTTGATAATGCCGCCTGTTCCTTCTGAATCGTAGCGGGCATCGGGATTCGTGATCACATCGACGCTCTTCACATTGGCGGCGGGGATGGATTCGAGGTCGGTGACTGTCGTGGGGACGCCGTCGATGAGGACCAGGATGTTGGACTTGCCCCTGACTGTTATGCTCTTGTCAGACGCTATGCTGACAGATGAAGCCGTGCGCAGGATATCGAGAACGGAGCCCTTCGCTCCGGAGATATTTGAGTCTGCGTTAATTGTCGTATGTTCAACAGATGATTTCTTTGCTTCCTGTTTTGCGGAAACGACGGCTCCACTGAGCGATTGGACGGATTCCTCGAGGACTATTGTGCCTATGTCCAGACGGGAAGCCTTCACTTCCACTTGCCTTGTTTCTTTGCTGTACCCGATGAATTCGGCGGTCAGCGTGTATTTGCCGGCATCTACCTTTATTTGAAACCTGCCGTTGTCATCAGTCATCCCGCCGGTAACAATCGCGCCGTCACGGG
>JAKSIR010000181.1 GCA_024398695.1 Bacteroidaceae bacterium
TGGCGCTGGCCGTTGCATGCTGTGCGCCCAAGAATAATGAGGTTACGGGCGGCACGCAGCCGAAGGACATCATTCCGATACCGGTGGAGTTCTCTGTGAACCCCGGGAGTATCCTAACCGAGGTATTGACCAAATTGCCAGAGAAGGTCAGTGTTTCAGAAAAGGCCTTGCGACGGCGCCTGAAAGATAGAGAACTGACCGATTGGCAGCTTAAATCGGCCTACTGGCTGGAGGTGGGGAAGAAGGGTGTGAAGATCGAAGCGGCAGATTCCGAGGGCGTGTTTTATGCCCGCCAGACCCTGAGGATGCTGGCTTACCAGGACAGTACAATTGCCTTCTGCACCATCCTGGACTGGCCACGTTTCCGTTATCGGGGTATCCTGTTGGATGAGAGCCGGCATTTCCAGGGCAAGGACTTCGTGAAGAAGCAGCTGGAGATGATGGCGCTCCTGAAAATGAACCGTTTCCACTTCCATCTGGTAGATAATCCGGGTTGGCGGCTGCAGATAGATGCCTATCCTCGGCTTACTGAGTTAACCGCCTGGCGCCCCGAGGCCGAATTCTGGGACTGGGAAAAGGATGAGATAGGGGGAGAATTCGTGGAGGAAGGGACCCCTGGTGCATACGGTGGCTACTATACCAAGGAGGATATCAAAGAGATTCTTGCTTTTGCAGCCAAAAGGCATATTGACGTGATTCCGGAGATTGAAATGCCCGGGCATAATTACGAAACACGCGCCGCATACCCTCAGCTGGCCTGTTCCCTGCCGGAAGCCCAGCGGCCGGACCATTGGGAACTGTGTCCCGGAAAAGAAAGCACATATGAGTTTCTGGAGACGGTGCTAGGGGAAGTGTTTGAACTGTTCCCCAGTGAGTACATCCATATCGGTGGGGACGAAGCCCGCAAGCGGAACTGGGAACGCTGCCCCGACTGCCAGGCCCGGATGAAGGCCGAAGGGCTGGAAAGTGCAGAACAGCTGCAAAGCTATATGATCAGGAGGATGGAGCGTTTTGCCAACGAGCACGGAAAGCACATCATTGGTTGGGACGAAATCCTGCAAGGAGGTCTGGCTCCGGATGCCACCGTAATGTCCTGGCATGGCACCGAGGGTGGCCTGAAGGCCATTGCAGAAGGCCATGACGTCATCTTCACCCCTACGCACTCTTATTATCTGGACCATCATCAGGATCCGGAGCAGTATAGGCCTGCAGGAAAGCTTCTGACCCTGGAAAAGGTCTATTCGTTCGATCCTCTGGAGGAAGAGATTTCCGAAGCCGACACACACCACGTCCTGGGTGTTCAGGGCTGCCTCTGGACAGAACACGTGCGCGAGGCGTGGCATGCTGAAATGATGCTCTATCCGCGCACCTTCGCCATTGCCGAAACCGGTTGGAGCCCGGCATGCAGGAAGGACTATTCAGACTTTATCCGCAGGGCCTCTGCCTTTTCTTCTATTGCCCGGTCAATGGGCTACAACGTCTACGGCAAAAAGCCGACTGCACCCTGACACATCACGGAATC
>JAKSIR010000182.1 GCA_024398695.1 Bacteroidaceae bacterium
AGTGGCAGCAGTACTGGAAGGACCAGGTTTCAAACTGGTACGGAATGTTCCTGCACGAATCACAGTATCTGGAGCCGGTCATGCCCGACATTGAAGCCATGCTCCTGAGCTCACAGCGCAACGTGAACGGTACCGTTACCCTGGAACTGCGTCCGTACAGTTTCCAGACCGTAGGTTGCGACACTCCCGATGATCTGGTTCACAACAAACTGGGTGAATACGGCGAGGGCGCCAAGGCATGGACTGCCGACGATGCGAAAGGATTCATCAAGATTACATCGACCCCGTTGCGCGCATATTACAGCGTGCATCCCGATGAGGAGAGATAATAAGAGTATTAACCTTAAATAAATTGAAACGATATGGCTGATAAGAAACTTTTCCGTTCATCATCTGACAAGAAACTTTGTGGCGTTTGCGCCGGTCTGGCCAAGTATTTTGACCTTGATCCTACCATTATGCGCGTTATTTTCATCGTGCTTTTCTTCTGCGGATGCGTGGGACTTCTGGCTTATCTGATTCTTGCACTTGTAATGCCGGTTGAAAAATGATAAAGGTAGGCATTATTGGCGGTGCCGGTTATACAGCGGGAGAACTTATCAGGCTCCTGCTGAACCATCCGGACGCAGAGCTTGTGTTCGTGAACAGCACCAGTAACGCAGGCAACCGCCTGAGTTCCGTACACGAAGGTCTTATTGGCGAAACCGACATGACCTTTACCGGTGAACTGCCGCTTGACACGATCGATGTGCTGTTCTTCTGCACAGCTCACGGCGATACCCGCAAGTTCTTGGAAGCCAATGCGCTGCCTGAAAATCTGAAGGTCATTGACCTGTCGCAGGATTATCGTCTCAAGGCCGATGACAACAAGTTCATATATGGTCTGCCCGAACTGAACCGGCGCGCCATCTGCAAGAGCCAGTATGTTGCCAATCCTGGCTGTTTTGCCACAGCCATCCAGCTGGCGCTGCTGCCGCTGGCCCGCAACCTGATGCTGAACGACGACATTTACGTGAATGCCATTACCGGCAGCACGGGTGCCGGAGTCAAGCCGGGTGCAACCAGCCATTTCTCATGGCGCAACGACAACATGAGCATATACAAGCCGTTCACGCACCAGCACCTGGCCGAGATAGGCGAATCGCTCAGGCAACTTCAGAGCAGCTTCGATTCGAAGATAAACTTCATTCCGTACCGCGGCTGTTTTGCCCGTGGCATTTTTGCCACTGTAATGGTAAGGAATACCAACGGTCTTGACGAACTGTACAAGATATACAATGAGTATTACGAGGCCGATTCGTTCGTCCACGTCGTTGATGAACCGGTTGACCTCAAGCAGGTTGTAAATACCAACAAGTGCCTGCTGCATCTGGACCGTCACGAGGACCAGCTGCTCGTTACCAGCTGCATTGACAACCTTCTGAAGGGTGCAAGCGGTACGGCTGTGCACAACATGAACCTGCTGTTCAACCT
>JAKSIR010000183.1 GCA_024398695.1 Bacteroidaceae bacterium
TCACGAATTCAATGTTATCAAATAAGTTGAAGTCCTTTGTTTTTCAAAACAGATTGAATATTTTTGCGGCATACATTGAACATTTTTCTTCATTAGATTGAACATTTCCGCAATCAATTATATAATCAATTGACAATGAGCTATAAAAGAGAACAAATCAAGGACATCTTATCACGTATTGACGAACAGAGAGGCAAGCTGCAGGTCATTGTCGGACCCCGTCAGGTGGGCAAGACAACACTTATGGGACAGGTGCTTGAGGAATGCACGCTGCCATACGACAGCTATTCGGCCGATGATGTGACCGGTGTCAGTGCCGACTGGCTGGCACAGGTCTGGGAGACGGCACGAATGAAGATGCTTGCTCAAGGTAACATCAAACGTCTGCTCGTGATTGATGAAGTACAGAAGATAAGCAACTGGAGCGAAACGGTGAAGGCCGAATGGGACCGCGACACCAGAGAGAAGCGCGAACTCATTGTGGTGCTGCTCGGATCGTCAAGAATGCTCATAGAAAAAGGGCTGACGGAATCCCTGGCGGGCCGATTCGAACTCATCAGACTGTCACATTGGACCTACATGGAAATGCGTGACTGCTTCGGATGGACACTGCCGCAGTACATATTCTTTGGCGGGTATCCGGGTGCTGCCGCATTCATAGGCAATGAAACGCGATGGAGGAACTATGTGAAGGACTCGCTCGTGGAGCCTTCCATCTCCAAAGATGTGCTTATGGATACCAGGGTGCTGAAACCCCAGCTTCTCAGACAGCTGTTCGAGATAGGAAGCAGCTGCAGCGGTGAACTGCTGTCACTCACTAAGGTGGCCGCACAGCTGCAGGATGCCGGCAATGTGACCACGCTGGCCGGATATCTGCATCTTCTTGACGAGTGCGGTCTGCTGTGCGGACTTCAGAAATATGCCGCAGACAATTCGCGCAAGTACAATTCCATACCAAAGTTCCAGGTACATAACAATGCCCTGAGAAACGCCTGGTCCGAACTGAATTATTCTGAGGCGGTGGAGAATCCCAAAGAATGGGGCCGGATGGCCGAATCGGCAGTCGGTGCATATCTGGTAAGCCAGGCTCAGATTGCAGACTATAAGGTTTACTACTGGAGGGAAAACAATGACGAAGTGGATTTTGTTCTTACAAGACGTGACAGGAAGATAGCCATCGAAGTCAAGAGCGGACGGCGTACAGTCAATGCCGGTCTTCCAAAATTCAAGACCCTATACAATCCTTATCATGCCATTACCGTGGGCTCAGGCGGCCTGTCATTCGAGGAATTCCTGTCAATGGACCTTAACCTGCTGTTCCGGTAAAGCCTGTTTGCCTGAGGATATCACTCGTTCTTGATCATCACCGAAGGATTTTCGCCTGCGGCCCTGCTTACGCGGTGCAGCACTGTCAGGCTGATGACCAGAGCCA
>JAKSIR010000184.1 GCA_024398695.1 Bacteroidaceae bacterium
CCTTTCATTGAACTTGACGGGAACGCGCCGGCCGATTACGGGATGGACCAGGAACTGCTTGGAAACAAGACATTCAGCCGCAAGGCCGCTCAGGGACTTGAGCAGCTGCCTGCAGTCTCCATAATTACAGACCCCGGCAACCTTTTCAGCCATGAAAGGAACGAAGACACCGGCGGCATCTACATTTACACCGGAGCGGACAAAGGTGACGGATACGGACGCGGCTGGGAACGTCCTGCCTCAATTGAAATATTCGACAACGACGGCCGGTTTGACATTCAGGCAAACTGCGGAATCCAGCTGCACGGAGGATACAGCCGGATTCCCGACAAGAACCCCAAGCATAGCTTCAGAGTGGCTTTTCGAAGCGAATACGGCACAAGCAAACTCAATACACAGCTATTCGGCGAAAACAGTCCACAAAAGTACAACAGTCTTGTTCTGAGAACCTTTTTCAACTATTCGTGGCAGCATTTCGGCTCCGAACGCAGTCAGGCACAGTACATGCGTGAGATGTGGGCCAGAGAGACCCAGCGTAAAATGGGACACGAATACGTTCGCGCGCAGTATGTGCACCTGTTTCTGAACGGCATGTACTGGGGCATGTACAATTTATCCGAAAGGCCGGACGACAACTGGTGCAGCACCAATTTCGGTGGCAAGAAGGAAGACTACGATATTTTCAAGGACGGCGAACTGTCCGAAGGCTATGCTGACAGATGGAAATCAATGGAATCGGTCGTTGACGAAATAATGCAGTATTCGCTTCAGTTACGCCGACAGAAAGCCGATGAATGTCTTGAAAGGCTTGAAACGCTGATGGACATTGACAATTTCATTGATTACATGCTCATTAACTTTTACGCGGGAAATACAGACTGGGACGATGGCAACTGGGTAGCCTGTGCCAACCGCAAAAAAGGAACTGGATTCAAATTCATGTGCTGGGATTCGGAAAAGATTTTCGGCCACCTGTACGACAGCAATGTGTTGTATTCAAGAGGTCCGCTCACAAAGATGTTTCATAAGCTTATGCTGAACAGCACTTTCAAAAAGCGGTTTCAGGACAGGGTTTACATGCACTGCTACAATGGTGGAGCACTGACTCCCGAAAGTGTCATGAACACATGGAACGAGCTGTACAGCCAAATAGACCTTGCACTTTACGACGAATCCGCCCGATGGGGTGACTACCGCCGCGATATGCACAGATATGAATCGAAAGGTGAACTCTATACCCCTGACAACCAGTTTGCAGCCGAACGCACCAGACTTCTGGAGGAATATTTCCCGAAACGCACCAATGTTCTTCTGTCACAATTGAAAATGTCAGGCATGGT
>JAKSIR010000185.1 GCA_024398695.1 Bacteroidaceae bacterium
TGACGCGTGCCGAACTGGAAATCATGCAGATAGCATGGAAGTTGGACAGGGAATTCATAGTCCGCGATATCTATAACGAAATGCCGGAGCCAAAGCCGGCTTACAATACGGTATCGACCTTTGTCCGCATTCTGGATTCAAAAGGTTTCCTTACCCACAAGTCATACGGTCACGTCAACGTGTATCTGCCTGCGTTGAGCAAATCGGACTACACTGGAACATTCATGCAGGGAGTGCTGAACTCGTTCTTTGACGGGTCGATAAGCCGCATGGTGACCTTCTTTTCGGCCCGCAAGGACATCTCAATAAAGGAGGCCGATGAAATCCTAAAGGTGTTGAACCAATCAAAGAAGAGCTGATATGAACCGCATTATTCTCTATGCAATTGAGACTGTGCTCTGCAGCGGACTTTTTCTTGCGCTGTACAGACTGCTCATCCAGCGCAAGGCCGGCTACACTTTCTGCCGCAGGTACCTTGTCGTCACGCTGATACTGGCTACCGTCATTCCTGCGTTTGACGTGCCGGTCTATGTGGAAAAGGCAGCACCGGCCGAAGCGGTCCAACCGGCACCTGAAGCGGCTGTCCAGACCTCTCAGATTCCCCAGATTATCCAGACTTCCCGGACGGTTCAGGAAATAGCACCAAGCGCACCTGCATCGGACCGGAATGTTGTGGCACCGTCCTTCAGGATGAATTGGAATGCGCTTGTCATTGCGGTCTATCTTGCCGGCCTGCTGTTTTCATTGGCGCTGATGCTCAGGTCATACATAACCATTGCCAGACTCAAAAGAGGTTCCAGACTGAGCCGTGAAGACGGATATGAACTGGCGCAGAACGATGACGTGGAGTCACCGTTCAGTTTTGGAAAGACCATATTCATGGGCCGTGTGTCTTCAGACAGCGAGCTCAGGCAGATATTGAGTCACGAAATGAGCCACATCGGGCACCATCACACGCAGGAAAAGCTGCTGATGTCTGCCATACGCTCATGTCTCTGGTTCAACCCGTTTGCCTGGCTGCAGGAAAGGCACCTTGAGGAAGTTCAGGAATGGCAGGCCGATGCCGATGTGCTTGCCCATGGATTCAATGTTGACGATTACCGCAACACCATACTGAAAACCCTTCTTGGAGTGAATCCGGCCGCGACATCGGGCCTTAACGGCTCATTCACCAAGAAACGCATGCAGCAAATGGGAACGGAAGAAAACCATGGACATGCTGCAATGGTGTCGCTTGCCGCCATTGCCCTGACAGCAGTCTGCTTCTGTCTGTTCAGCCTCAATGTTCAGGCCAGACCGGT
>JAKSIR010000186.1 GCA_024398695.1 Bacteroidaceae bacterium
TATGCCAGATATGCCTGTATGACAGTATAGGCAATCCTGTCTCCACAAGAATGTTCTACCACAGGGATGGCCGGGAAACTCCTCAGATAGATGTTAGTTTTGGCAAGCCGACCTACCGTCCGCTTGAGAAGGTCAGACTTGATGTTGACGTGACGTATAAGGGACAGCCCTTCAGTGACAACATCTGCCTGTCTGTCCGTGATGACGACTGCCATCAGGGAGGGTACTACAATGACCTGCGGACCGACCTGCTGCTGTCATCTGACCTTCGCGGACTGGTGTGGAAGCCGGAATACTACTTTGAGTGTGACGATGCGGAACATAGTGAAGCGCTGGACCTGCTGTGTATGGTCCAGGGCTGGGAACGCTATGACTGGAAGCAGATGGCCGGAGTCGTGGAGTTCCAGGAAAAGAAGCGTCTTGAAAGCGGTCTCACATACAACGCATGGATTAAGGACAGGGAAAGCGGTCTTGGCATTGACGGCATCCCTATGAATGTCAGCTACATGCTGCCGGACTCCAGCGTCACCCAGCTCAAGATGTTGACAGAGCAGGGAGGCTACATGGGACTGGACATACCGGACTTCTACGGTGATGCCGAGTTGTACCTGTGGCCAGACCGGAAGGGTGAAAGCCGCAAGGCAAGGAAGAACTCCGAAGTGTTTATTGACAATCTGAAACCGTCTATCCGCCAGTTGCTGCCGCAGGAAATGGAGGAGCTGCGGAAACATGTGGCTAATATGGACAATCCAGAAGACTCCACATCGGCATTGCCACAGGTAATCAACATCAACAATGGCATCCTGCTGCCTGAAGTGGACATCAAGGAGAAACGTCCGTTCGTTGACTACGCCACGTTCCATGACTTTGACATTCGCAGGGAAAGAGAAGGATATGACAAAATGGACGTTACCTTGTCGGAATTCATGGCGAATCAGGGTTATGATTTACACGATCTTGAACCGCTGATGATCATGTTCATGCCCGTACCTTATCCACCTAACAAGCTTGAGGAACTGAGTCCCTATGCTACCAAAATGTCTGAAGTCGAAAACGTTATACTGTTCGATGAACCTATGGATTTTTATACATGTAGTTATATTAATTTCATTGTGTGGAATAACAACGAATTTGTTTCTGAGGTTGATTGGGAATCTCCAGGTTGGTTAACAGCTTATCAACGCAACGAGAAATTCACTTTTTGCATAGTCTATCTTGAAGACAAAAAGAGTAAAGTCATTGATACATATAATCTGGACAACATACATCAAGTCAGACTGCCATTACACGG
>JAKSIR010000187.1 GCA_024398695.1 Bacteroidaceae bacterium
CGCAATGCGGGATATCTGGCTATGTATGTCGGCCTTGCCTGTGGAGCGACAGCAGTTCTCGTACCGGAAGAGCCGCTGGACTTTGAGCGGGATGTCGTCGAAAAAATACGGCAGGCACGGTTCAACGGTTTTACGCATTACATGATTGTTGTCGCAGAGGGTGTTGGTTCCGCTGCTGATATTGCCGCAAAAATCAAAGAAGCAACAGACCTGGATCCCCGCGTTACCGTACTGGGTCATATTCAGCGTGGTGGTGTCCCCACGGGCCGTGACCGGATCAACGCGACGAAAATGGGCTATCTGGCAGTAGAACTGCTGCTTTCCGGGAAGACAAACAGAATTGTCTGCACGCGTGATGGCCTCTATACGGATGTAGATATTGATGAAGCACTCAATATGAAAAAAGGAATCCAGAAAATGGAAGTTGATGTGCTTGCTGCCATGACTGGTGTGTAATAACCGAAAAACTTTTATGAACGGGATGCCTTTGGGCAGGGAAACGATTTATGAAAAAGACAATTGGTGTACTTCCCCTGTGGGATGATGAAAAGGACAGCATCTGGATGCTGCCGGGATATCTGGAGGGGATCATGCAGGCCGGTGGGTTGCCAATCATACTTCCAATTACAGAAAACCCGGAGGACATTATTGCCCTGTGTGAAAAATGCGACGGTTTTCTCTTCACCGGCGGACAGGATGTTGAGCCCGAACTATATGGTCAGGAACCGCTGGATAATGTTGAGACTTGCCCGATGCGGGACACCATGGAAGCCGTGGTTCTGGACTATGCATTGGAGCACAACAAAGCCGTGTTTGGTATATGCCGAGGTGTCCAGTTTATCAATGTCCATCTTGGAGGAACGCTCTATCAGGATATCCCTTCTCAGTATCCGACCAGCACAGCGCATCGTATGTCCGCTCCCTATGACAGAGAATGTCACAAGGTGTGCGTTATCAAAAACTCTCCGCTCCATTCTTTGCTGAAACAGGATACCCTTGGAGTAAACAGCTGCCACCATCAGGCGGTCCGGGAAATTGCGCCGAGTCTTGAAGCGATGGCAGTTTCTGAGGATGGCTTGGCGGAAGCTCTGTATATGCCGGGAAAAGAATTCGTTTGGGCTGTACAATGGCATCCGGAATTTAACTATCGGGTAGATGAGCACAGCAGAAAACTGTTTGATATATTCCTAAGTCACTGTTAAGCAATCAGTCGGCTGTATGAACCACTTGTATGGTTCGTACAGCCGACTGTTGCTTTAT
>JAKSIR010000188.1 GCA_024398695.1 Bacteroidaceae bacterium
ATCAACCTGTTTGACGGCAGCATCGTGAAGGAACTGCCACAGTAGCAATTCCAATCAGACACAGAACACGGCATACAGGGGTATTGACCTGACACCGTTTGCGCATCCGAAATTCTTTCCCGAGATTCTGTATGACAGTGCGGATTTGTATCTTTCGGCAAACATTTTCATGCTCTGTGCCTTGACGCGCTGGCCCTTCTTCACTTCAACAGGAACGATTCTGTCCTCCATTTGAAGAACGAATTCCAATTCTGCTGTATTGTCGTTCTTCCAATAGAAAAGCGCATATCCTCTGGCCTGCAGCTGTTGCGCGACATAGTTTTCTGCAACTGAGCCCAGAAATGTATTGTCAATGTCAACACAGTTCAGCAGCATTGTTGCAGGAATCTGAGCCTTGGCACCGAGCAGCCCGATGTCAGACATGTAGATTTTGAAATCGCTGTCATCAGTCTGCGCAGACAGGGGAATGAAGCCGTTTGACACTAATGTGCATTTCAATGCTACACCGGCCTGTGTGAGCCATTGTATTGATTCTCCGAAAATAGTGGCAGTTCCGCCCTTCTTGGCCAGTTTGTATTGGAATTTTCTGTTTTCCTTGGCCAGTTGGGCGGGTATGGAGTTGAAGCAGGCGCGGATTTTGACCGATGTCGCTGCCGATGCATATTTCGTCATGTCCTTGTCATACCCAATCAGAATGGACTGCTGCACTTCCCTGCAGGCAAGGAAACTCTGTGTCTGCTGATATGTCAGAACGCTCTCCGGCATACCGCCTACAATGAGATACTTCTGGTACAGATCCATTGCCTGGGCATGTACGGATTCAGGCATCTTCTCGTCCTTTTCATAATGTTCCCTGATGCTCTGCGCCAGTATGTCCTTGTCAATTGCCCACAGAAATTCCTCAAAATCCATAGGATACAGGGTAAGTTCATCGACCTTTCCAACAGGATACGAGAAACTGTCATCTGTGTCATTCCCATTATTTACGGCCACTCCCAAAAGGCTTCCGGCAGCAACAATGTCATATTCAGGGTGCTGCTCCCTGAAGTACTTGAGTGCCAGGAAGGCGCGTCTGCAATCCTGTATCTCGTCCAGAAACACAAGCGTTTCTCCAGGTACAATCCTTGTGTTGTACATTGATTCAAGGAATGCTATTATTTCAATCGGGTCAATAGTCTTTGCCAGAAAGTCGCGTACATCAGGAACCAGGTCCAGGCTGACCTTCACAAAGCTCTTGTAATACTGTCTGCCGAA
>JAKSIR010000189.1 GCA_024398695.1 Bacteroidaceae bacterium
GGGTGGGAGAATGCAGGACCATGTCATCGTCCATATACCAGCCGTCAAAGTAGCCGTCACGCGGATGTATGCCGGGATACTGCTCGGGTTCGAACGAACGCTCCTGGATAAGTTCCTGCCAGACACCGTTGTTGGCCGAAAAGTAAATATGCTCGAAAAGCTGGCCGTACAGCATCTCGTCAATTATTCCACTCGGCTTGGAACTCTCGACGGTAATCGAAGCCTGCCCCGTCCGGGTTTGCCCCGTCTGAGACTGCTGTGGCTGGGCTCCCTGTGGCTGGGCCTGCTGCGTGAGCTGGGCCTGTGCATTCAGCCCTGTAACTGCCGCCAAGATTGCGGCCATCATAATCCTGCGCATAATCATGAGTCTGTTCTGTATTGTTTGACTATCGGGCCACAAGACCGCCGTCAACCAGATAGTGGCCGCCGGTTACAAAAGAGGCGGCATCGCTCATAAGGAAATAGACAAATTCGGCAACCTCTTCGGGCTTTCCTGCAGAACCGCGGGCATAGAGCTTGTTCTCCGCAGTCCAGTAATCATCAACCGTACAGCCGTTTCTGCGTGCCATATCTACAAACAGATTGTCGACAAGCGGAGTGCGTACCGTACCGGCGCAGATTCCGTTGACACGTACGCCTTTGGGACCAAGGTCAATGGAAAGCGAACGTACAATCTGTCCCAATGCGCCCTTGGTAAGCCCGTATGCGAAACTGTTGGGCTTGCCGACAAAGAACTGGTCGGATACACTTATCACAACGCTGCCGCCACCGGCATTTATTATTTGCGGAACCACCTGACGCAGCGTGTTGAAAGTGCCGTAGATGTTGGTTCCTACAATTCGGTCAAATTCCTGATCTGTAACGTCGAGCAAAGTATTGGCTCCATGCACGCCGGCATTGGCAAACAGACTGTTTATGGTTCCGAACCGCTCAACGGTAGCTTTGACGGCACGTTCCATATCCTCCTTGCTGCGGGTGTCCCCCTCAATGAACAGCAGTTGTTCCGGTTTGCCTATTGTCTTGGCCAGTTCCTGTCCTTTCTGCGGATTGAAGTCAAAATTTGCAACATTCCAACCCATGTCAATGAACTTGCGCACTGTAGCGGCGCCGATTCCGGTAGAACCGCCTGTAATGAAAACTGTCTTCATATCTATTGGCGTTATTGTTATAATTCAGCCACCTGCTCCAATGTCACACCTGTACATCTGACAATTACACTGGCAGGAATGCCTTCGGCTTTCATGTT
>JAKSIR010000019.1 GCA_024398695.1 Bacteroidaceae bacterium
AAGCGTATTTTCTGTGGACGATAGGGATGGAAATGGTGCTGTGGGGCCGATTCTCTCCCTATCGTGTGGAAGAGGAGTGTGGAAAATTGCCCGGGATTGTACCGGACTGGCCTGATTCGTAGTCTTTCAGGGCTGCTATGGCTTTCGGGCTCAGAATCAGGATGGCGATGACGTTGATCCAGCACATCAGGCCGGCGCCGATGTCGCCCAGCTGCCAGATGGTCAGTGCCTCGTTGACGGCTCCGTAAACCAGCGACAGGAGCAGGACGATCCTGAAAATGTGAATGAACAGTTTCTCGAGGCGCTGCATTTTATGGAAATGATGGCACAGATGCACTATGCTCGATTCCACGTAATAGTAATATGCAAGAAGCGAAGTGAAGACAAAGAACAGCAGGGCAATGGCAATGAATTTGCCGCCGAATCCAGGTAGTATGCTGCTGATGGCAGCCTGCGAATAACCCACGAAATTGGCTCCGAGTTCCGGCGCATTGGCAACCAGCAGTGCGCCCGTGCCGGCATCGACAATGTTGTATGTACCCGCAGACAGAATCATCAGTCCGGTAGCGGTACAGATGACCAGTGTGTCAACCAGGATGGAAAAAGCCTGGACAAGACCCTGCTGCGCGGGGCTGTCCGCATTTGCCGCAGCCGATATTATGGCGCCGCTGCCCTGGCCGGCTTCGTTGGAGAACAGTCCGCGCTTGACTCCGTAGCTTATGGTTGAACCCAGAATGCCGCCACACGCCGGGTTTATTCCGAATGCGCTTGTGAAAATGGTGCCAAATAGCTCCGGTATGTCTTTCCAGTTGGACAGTACAATGACAAGCGAGATGAGTATGTATGCGATGGACATGAACGGTGCTATGACCGACGATACCATGACAATGCGTTTCAGCCCTCCCATGAGAACTGAGGCCAGCAGAAGCGCAAGCGCCACACCGCTGATTGCAGGCGGCACATTGAAGGAGTTGTTGAAGGCCGCTGCCACACCGTTTGACTGGACGGTGGTGAGCAGACAGCTGAATCCGGCAATGACTACAATGGAGAACACGATACCCATTGCCCGGCTTTTCAGTCCGTTATGGATGTAGGCGGCGGGTCCTCCGTACTGATGTCCGTTATGGTCGTATTTGTATATCTGGCCCAAAGTGGATTCGACGAATGATGTGCCCGCTCCCAGAAAGGCTAGAAGCCACATCCAGAACAATGCACCGGGACCGCCTATTCCGATGGCTGTGGCAACACCGACAATGTTTCCTGAACCTACCCGTCCTGAAAGCGCCAGACAGAAGGCTTGGAAAGCGGAAACGCTGTGCTCACCGTCTGTCTGATGCGTGTTGCACGACAGCCTGGCCATGTGGCCTATTCGCCTGAACTGGACGAATCGGGTACGCACGGAAAGGAATATTCCCGCAAAGATGAGAAGCCCCACAAGAACCGGGCTCCATATTATGTTGTTGACAGTATTGACCATACGGCCGGTCATTCATCGTCGCGAAGGGCAAAGCCTATGGCAATGGTGTTCGCCCTTTCGTCGATGTCTTCAAATTTAATTACATCAAGTTCAACCCACTTGAATTTTCCTTCATGATCCTGTCTGAAGCGCATGCTCCATTTCTTGCGGTGCGCCAGCTTTTCTCTGATGAAATCGGCCGACATGTCCTTGAACAGAACCTTGTCGGCGGGGAATACCAGATCTGACTGAAGGAATTTGTCCAGCATGACGAGCGGATCTCCATTGTCAATTACAAAATTCTTGGCCTGAGGATATCTTTTCCAGTCGGTGGAATATATCTTGAAGATCTTGCCGTCGATGTCGTAGTAGTACAGCGAGTGGTAGCCGTTGGTCAGACCTACAATCAGCCTCATGTCTTCGCTGATCTTGAACTGCTGTTCCCTGGACTGGCTTTCCAGTGTGTCGATAAGGCTGAAACCGATGGCGAACAGGGAAGGGGTTCCGTCTTTGTGACGGAACAGGACTATTCCTGTCGAGCTGATCCATTTGTCGCCGTCGGGTGTCCTGGCCTTGAAGGAGAAAGTGTATTTGTCATCTTTCTCAAGGCTCGTTTTCAGAATGTCGATGCTGCTTATCCTGTCAAAGAACGAACGGGTCCTTCCCATAGGGAATTCGGCGGCAAACTTCTTCATTGTCGTGGTATATGACAGAATTGTGCCGGCTCCGCCTGTACGGTACCAGTTCGATTCCTTTATGACCTGAAGCAGGCCCGTGTCGATGTCAATCTCGTACAGGGCAAAGAAATCGTCCTCCAGCTTGCGTGAAAGAAGCCTGTCGACAATTTCCTTGTCCTTCAGTGAAAAGCTTTGCAGTATTTCATTGTCGGACAGCATCAGTACGTGCATCTCGCAGAACCGGTTGAACCCGGCAATATTGTCCAGATATTCTACGGTGTATTCCTTTTCGCGGCGGCATCTGTCCTGCATGTATTGGACCGATGCCATTTCTATGACCATCTTGCGGTCCTGTATGGCCACACGGTCGTATACATACTGCGAAAATGATTCCGAGTAGCACTCGTTCATGTGGTACATGTCACCGCGACGGTAACGGTCATGAACCAGTTTCTTGGTGTCTTTGGCGCAGTTGATTATGTACAGCGCGTCACTGTCGGTCATCTTGTTGATAAGCTCGCTGCGCAGCTGCTCCTCCTTGAACCTTCTGGCCATTTCCTCTTCCGCATTGAACGTGCCGACAATGATGTTCTTTTTTCTGCTGTCCTTATACAGTATGCGGATCTTGACCCAGAGAGGCCGGTCCTTCACCACAAGTCTGAAATGCGTGTCATAATGACTGGCTTCGCTCAGAGCTTTTTTAATGAACTCGCGGGTGATGATATTCCTGACCTTGGTCCGGTCCTCGTGGTAAACAACGTTCTCAACGTTCAGCTGTGAGTCAAAAAAGAATTCGCCATTGTTCAGCAGGCGTGTGTTGATGTCTTCACCGAAGGTTTTCCCTTTTATGAAAACGGCATAATTGCCTGTCTCCAGATTGACGTCATACAAAGATTCGAATTCATCGTTCAAAGCCAGTATTGCTTTCGTGATATTGCCCGATATCGAATTCATGATACTGTCGGTTATGTGCTGTTTCTATCGTAGTTCGAGACTGAATATTCTGTCGAGTTCCTGCAAGGCCGGACTGGAATCTTTCATTCTGGCATATTGTTGGTCTCTGGACAGTATGTGCTCGACGTGCCTTTCCCGGTCGGTTTCAATTTCCATTTCGAGGCTGGGATTTGAAAAGGCCTTTCTCAGGTACGCCAGTATGCGCGGCTTGGCCGCCTCGATTTCCTGCGCCATCATGGCGTTGCCGGCCAGAATCTTGAATGACGATGCAGTGACGGCCTGAGGCTTGCAGTTGCACATGCGGTTCTTCAAGGGAGAGTCCTCCCTTTGAAGTCCTGCCGCGAATTCTGTCCAGTAGTACTGGAGCTGGTCGTCGGTCAGAGGCTTGGCGCTCAGCTTGTCATCGACCGGGGCCGATGCCTGTGCGCTGCCGGTGTCCTTCGGGTTCGGAGCCGCTGCAGGACTGTGGAATATCGATGTGAAAAGACTGCCGGCCTTCACGTTCGGGGCCGATGCCTTCGGAGCCGCTGTCTTTGCGGCAGCTTCTGTCTTTGTGACCGCAGGAATGCACGTTCCGGCAGGTGTCAGTTCCTGGCGTCTGTTCTCGGCAGGAGCCTGTACTGATTTGAATCGGTGAAATAGGGGTTTAAGTTTTCCGGGCTTTCGCCCGCTGCTGTCATCGTCTTCATCGGACTGGGCGGCCTGAATCAGGGCCAGTTCGACGAGCAGACGCTTGTTCTTGCTTATTCTGTAATTCAAATCGCAGTCATTGCAGATTTTGAGGCTGCGGTACAGGAATTTGACCTGGCATTTTGCGGCCTGCTCCCGGTAGCGCTCCTTCATCTCGTCGCTTGCATTGAGAAGCGGCAGGGTGCTTGCTTCCTTGCTTACCAGCAGATTGCGCATGTGCAGCATCAGTCCGCCAATCAGGTGGCTGCCGTCAAAGCCGCGTGACAGAACGCTGTCCAACAGCAGCAGTGAATCCGGTATGCGCTTTTCCAGCAGCATGTCGGTAAGGCGGAAGTAGCAGTCGCTGTCAATGATGCCAAGGTTTTCAATGGTCTTGTCGTATGTGACGCTGCCATGCGTGTAGCTTGCCGTCTGATCGAAAATGGACAATGCGTCGCGCATGCCGCCGTCGGCTTTTTCAGCTATCACGGCAAGGGCACGGTCTTCGGCCTCGATGCCTTCCTTCTGTGCAACCGATTTCAGGTGTTCCACAATGTCGGCGTTGGTAATGCGGTTGAAGTCGTATGTCTGGCAACGTGACAGGATTGTGGGCAGGATCTTGTGCTTTTCGGTTGTGGCGAGAATGAAAATGGCGTAGTGCGGCGGCTCTTCAAGGGTCTTGAGGAACGCGTTGAAGGCCTGTTGGCTCAGCATGTGTACCTCGTCTATCACATAGACCTTGTACTTGCCGTTCATGGGCGGTATGCGAACCTGTTCGGTCAGGTTCCTTATGTCATCGACCGAGTTGTTGCTGGCGGCATCCAACTCGAACACATTGTACGAGCGCAGTTCCTCGTTGAAACTGCGGCACGACTCGCATTCGCCGCATGCCTCTCCGTCGGGACGGGGATTCGTGCAGTTGATGGTCTTCGCGAATATTCGTGCGCATGTTGTCTTGCCAACTCCTCTGGGGCCGCAGAAAAGGTACGCGTTTGCAAGCTTGCCCTGTCTGATGGCGTTCTTCAAGGTCGTTGTAAGGGCTTTCTGTCCGATGACGCTGTCAAATGTCAGCGGACGGTATTTCCTGGCCGATACAATGTAGTCTTCCATTCTTTTCACTTTTCAATGTAGTCCAAAGATATGCTTTTTCGCACAAAGGACAAAGGGACATAAGGAAATTGTACTAAATTTGCCATGTTCAAGTGACCTGCCCGGGGAAATGCATATGGAAAAGCCGTTTATGAGAAATTTGCTTGATTTCATAGGGAAACATCAGTACCTCATAGTGCTGGTCCTGTTTGTGCTTGTCATTACCGTAGCCAACGACAACAGCCTTGTAAGGCGTGCCGCTGTCCGCAGTGAAATAAGAAGCCTGAAGGGTCAGATTGAACGTTTGGACAGGGAAATGACGCATGACCGCGAGATGCTTGAGGAACTCAGCAGTGACAGCATGATAATAGAGCATCTTGCCCGTGAAAGGTACAATATGCAGAAACCCGATGAAGACGTATTCATTGAACAGAAGTAAAGTATGAAAGATTCCAGAAACCGGCTTATTGAGAGTTGTACCGTCGTGGGCGGCATTATGGTGCTGGCAGGCGCTGTCATGAAGATAACGTTTGCCGACTGGGCGTCTCTTGTCTTCCTGGCAGGCAGCACGTTCTTTTCGGTGGCTGTCCTGTCCGACCGGTATCATGGCGAAGACATGGTGATGCGGCGTCTGAGCAACCAGCAGGCTTTCGGCGCGCTGCTTCTTCTTCTGACCGCGCTCCTGATGTTTGCCGATCCGTTCCATGTCAGGCTTCTGGACGGGGAATACAACATCAGTGAAAATCTGCGTACAGTCCTTCTGGCCGTCACCCGAAAAAACGGCTGGATAGTGTCAATGACCCTGTCGGCCATTATTTTGATCTTCTCCACTTTCCGTATGGAGAGCAGGCAGAAAAAGGCTGATTCAAAACCAGTTGATAAAGGAAAAATATAGTACGTTAATCTTTTTTTTAACAAGCGCATTTACAATCGTAGTAATTTTGCAGCGTATTTCAAATTACGACTAAATGCGCAGCTTTAGAAACGTCGCTGTTTCGGCTCTTGCCATTTTGCTGTTTTCAGCCTGCAATGGCAAGTACAACATTCAGGGTACGGTTGACGCCTTCGGTTACGAGGACTGTTCAATGTCTCTGGTTGAGTTTTCCGCTACGGGAGTTGTTGTCATTGACACATGCACGGTCCGTCACTCCACTTTCCAGATGAATGGTCATGCCGATTCCATCAGGTTCGTAATGTTGTGCAAGGACGGTGCCCCGGTTCTTCCCATGTATTTGGAAAGAGGCAAGACCGCAGTTACCATCAGCCCGACAGAGATGCGCGTTTCCGGTACCCGCCAGAATGATCTTCTCTACTCGTTTCTTGATGCCAAGAACGAAATAGACAACCGTTTTGATGAAATGATGCAGAAGAATCTTCAGCTTGTACAGGCCGATGCCGTCGATTTCAATGAGATTCAGGTTGTACGTGACAGCCTTTCCGCGATAATCCGCGAATGCGAAGACCTGATTGCGACATTCATCCTTGACAATTCCGATGAACGTGCAGCCTTTGGCGTATTTTCAATGCTTCTCGGTCCGTCGGACCAGATTTCACCTCTTGTGAAGAGGATTCTTGATTCAGCTCCCGATGACTTCCTGGTGAATCCGACTGTCGCCGGCTACGTCAGCAGAATCGGATACCAGCGCTGATGCTATTGACTGCTGTGCCGCTTCTGCCGCCTGACGCAGCAGAGCGCCGCGTGACGCAGCGTCATCCGTGTTGCCGTTGCATGTCATGTCAAGCGGTTCGAGTATTCTGATATCTATGGCATGGCGGTTCACATGCCAGTCGTGACGTGACATTACCCGGTAGCAGCCGTTTATGGTTACGGGCAGGACGGGCAGCTGCAGGTCGGCGGCAATCTGAAAGGAACCTCTTTTGAACTTGTGTACCTGGCCGTCGGGGGTGCGTGTTCCTTCCGGGAAGATGATGACCGACATGCCGTCGGAAAGCTGGCGCTTGGCCTTGTCCAGACTCTTGTATGAATGCATGGCCGATGCACGGTCAATGCATATGTGCCCGGCTGCGCGGCATGCCCATCCCACGAAAGGTATCCTGTCTATTTCCTGCTTCATGAGCCATTTGAATCTTATGCCGATGTGACCGTACAGGGCAAAGATGTCAAAGAAGCTCTGGTGATTGGCCACTATGACGTATGACTGCCCGGGCCTGATGTTTTCCTTTCCGTGTACGTGGACAGGAATCAGGAAAACGTAACAGAACAGACGTCCCCATATCATTCCCGGCCAGTAGCCCCAGAAACGGTTGTCAAAGATACAGCCTATTATGCAGACTATGGCGGCAATTATTGTTGCAGCCAGCATTACGGGCAATGCGATGCATATCTGATATATCAGGTATATGAACTTCATCGGACAAATGGTTTAACGGTTGAACAGCACGGCCTGGCCTTTGACGCTTGTGTCGAAGACGCCGTCATTGAATACACGGTGACCGTTGACCCAGGTTGAAAGCACCTTCCAGTGGAACTGCTGTCCCGCGAACGGAGTCCATCCGCATTTGGTGACGGCACCAGCATCGGTCGCGGTCCATGTCCGGTCACTGTGTGAGAGTATGGTGAAATCGGCCTTGTATCCCTTCTTCAGGAATCCGCGCTGCCTGACGTTGAACAGGACGGCAGGATTATTGCACATCAGGCGTACCACATCGGGGACTTCCAGCACGCCCATGTCGGTGAGCTCAAGCATGGCGATCAGGGAGTAGGGCAGTACCGGCATGCCCGATGCCGCACTCTTGACGCCTCCTTCCTTCTCGGAAAGCAGGTGGGGTGCATGGTCGGTGCCGATGACGTCGGCGGTGCCGTCCGTGAGCGCTGCCCGCAGTGCCTCGCGGTCAGAGGCCGTCTTGACGGCGGGGTTGCACTTGATTCTTGTACCCAGCCTGGCGTAGTCGCTGTCGGTGAACCACAGGTGTGCGGGGCAGCATTCGCATGTGATGCTCTTGCCTGACAGCGGACCTTTGCCGAACAGCGTGAGTTCACGCTTTGTGCTTATGTGAAGGACATGCAGACGGACGTCTGTGCCGGCGGCAATGTCCAGAGCCTTCGATGTCGATGCGTAGCACGCCTCTTCGCTGCGTATCAGCGGATGGTATTGCACGTCCGGGTCGGGACCGTACTGCGCACAGATGCGCTCCATGTTGGCGTCGATGACCGATGTATCCTCGCAGTGGGCGGCAACCGGAATACGGCTTGTCCTGAAAAGTTCGCGTATCCGGCTTTCGTCATCGACCAGCATGTTGCCTGTGCTTGAGCCCATGAACAGCTTGACGCCGCATACTCTTTCAGGGTCGAGTGCCTCAACCTGGTCAAGGTTGCTGTTTGTCGCACCCAGATAGAACGAATGGTTCACTATGGAATGTGCCGCAGCGTTTTCGAACTTGTCCTGCAGAGCCTGCAGGGTGGTCGTTTGCGGCTTGCAGTTGGGCATGTCAAAGACGGTGGTCACACCGCCTGCCGCCGCTGCAAGGCTCTCGCTTTCAATGGTCGCCTTGTGTGTGAGTCCCGGATCGCGGAAATGGACATGGTCGTCAATGACTCCGGGCAGCAGCCACTTGCCTTCAAGGTCAACGGTGCTGTCAGCCATGGGACGTACGGCATCGGCCTGTTGTCCCGGGAGGACAATGTCCTGAATGGTTTCTCCGTCAACAAGGATTCCCGCTTTGCAGACCTGTCCCCCGATGACCGTCCATGCGTTTTCCAGAAGAGTTTTTCCCATTATGCCTGAGGCTTCTGAGGGTACCTTCTGAACCAACTGGATATCTTGAGCCTGATGACTCCGAACAGGGCCTCGCTGAATATGCCTCCGCTCATCTTCGATGTGCCGAGTTCGCGGTTTACGAACACTACCGGCACTTCCTTTATCTTGAATCCGCACTTGTAGGCGGTAAACTTCATCTCAATCTGGAACGCGTAGCCCTTGAAATGTATCTTGTCGAATTCAATCGTTTCAAGAACCTGACGGCGGTAGCACTTGAATCCGGCTGTGGCATCATGGATAGGCAGGCCGGTCACCATGTGGACGTACTTCGATGCGAAGTATGACATGAGCACCCTGCCCATTGGCCAGTTGACGACATTCACTCCGCTCACGTACCTGGAGCCGATGGCGACATCGTATCCTTCTGCGCTGCAGGCTTCCAGCAGACGCGGAAGGTCCTGCGGTGCATGTGAGAAGTCGGCGTCCATCTCGAACACATAGTCGTATCCGCGTTCAACGGCCCATTTGAAACCGGCAATGTATGCGGTTCCCAGTCCCAGCTTGCCGCTGCGCTCCACAATGAACAGGCGGTCGCGGAATTCATCCTGCATGAGGCCCTTGACAATGCCGGCAGTGCCGTCCGGGGACCCGTCGTCAATTACCAGTATGTTGAAACCGTGCTCAAGGCCCATGACGGCCCTGATTATGTTTTCAATATTCTCCTTTTCGTTGTATGTGGGGATTATGACTATGCTGTCACTGGTGTTCATGTGCTGTTCCTGTAAGGTGGTTCTTTGGCAAATTTGGCAAAAAAACCTTTATCTTGAATGCTTCGGAGCCGATTTTTTCGCTCTGCTGTTGCGGCTGCTCTGGCGTTTGCGGCTTATGGAGCGCATGACTATGACAACTGCAATGCCTGCCGCTGCAACTGCAATGACCAGTATCATGCCGGTGTTCAGGCTGTCGCCCTTGACCCTAGACCACATGCCGAGCATGGCTTCCGTGCGGTCGCCGGCGTCGTGCATCAGAGCGCAGCGTTCAATGACCGATGCGTCCGGGTACTGTATGCCGTTGACCTTCACGCTGTCGGCACCCTGACCGAAGAAATATGTCAGGTCAACCGTTTCTTCAAGGCTTTCGTCAATCTTGCTGGCCAGAACTTCGGGAGTGCCTATGACACTGACATAGCCTATGGCGTCCATATTGCGGAGAGCGTTTTCGCTCATGCACATGAAGTTGATGAACCAGTTGGCAGCTTTCGGGTTCTTTGCGTATCTGGGTATCACCCATCCGTCAAACCATACGTTGCTGCCTTCAACGGGCACCACGTAGTCAAGGCTGATTTCGTCGCTGACTTCTTCGATGGCCCACATGGCATCGCCGCTCCAGGTAAGGTTGATCCAGGCCTTTCCCTGAATCATGCGTTCCTTGCCGAAGTCGACTTCCCAGCCGCCAAAGTTGCGCTTGGCGCAGTTCATGGTATCTTCAAAGAATTTCAGCTTGTCGTCGGTCGCTTCGTTCATGGCCTGTTCCAGGGTAATGGCACCCGAAGCCAGCTCGTCCTGACGAAGGTACAGCATGACCGATCCGTACACGTCACGTACGGCATCCTTCATGAGAATCTTGCCCTCGAAACGCGGGTTCCACAGAATGCCCCAGCTCTGGGCTTCTTCTTTTGTGACAAGTGCCGTGTTGTACATGATGCCTGTGGTTCCCCACATGAAGCCTACAGCGTAGTCGCTGAGTGTCTTGTCTTCGGTCGACATATGGTTCATCTGCTCCGTGACGAAAGGCGCAACGTTCTTCGTGTAGTCCGGTACATTGCCGAAATTGCGGTCCAGGGGCAGCAGGAGGTCATGCTTGAGCATACGCTCTATGATGTATTCCGACGGGCATACGACATCGTAGTCTTCATGACCCGTCTCTATCTTGGTCAGCATCACTTCGTTGACGTCAAAGGTCTGGTACAGGACATGGACTTCTTCGCCAGTGTTTTCCAGATACCACTGCTCGAATTCGGGTATGAGGTCTTCGTCAATGTAATCGGCCCAGTTGTAGACTTTGAGGGTGTGGGCGCGGTCGTCATCGGCCATTGCATTGACAAACGGTACGGAGAGCAGCATCGAGGCTGCAAGAGCGATTCCTGTGATTCTTTTCATTTGTTTTCTTGGTGTGAAAAAAGTGTGGTGTATTGAAATTATTGTTTTGCAAGGCGGTTGCTGCGGCGGTTGAACACAAGCAGCAGGACAAGTACTGTCAGGAAGATGACAGCGGCCAGGCAGCGCAGCTCGGGGGTGAGGCCGCCTTTTCTGGCATCGGCGTAGATGTATGTCGAGAGGGTTTCCAGACCGTTGCTGCCCTTGGTGAACAGCGTGACGGCGAAGTCGTCGATTGACAGTGTGAATGACAGCAGGAAACCGCTTACCATGCCTGGCTTGATTTCGGGAATTATGACCTTGCGGAATGCAGTCATGGGAGTGGCTCCGAGGTCAAGCGCGGCTTCGTAGATGTTGGGGTTCATGCGTGCCAGGCGCGGCATGACGTTGAGCACGACATACGGGGTGCAGAATGCCACGTGTGCCAGTGTCACCGTTATGTATCCTCCGGAAATGCCAATGCTGACGAACAGAAGGAACAGCGATATGCCGGTTATTATGTCCGGGTTGATCATGGGGATGTTGTTCGTGAACTGTATGGCCTGCCGCAGATTGCGGTTCCTCATGTTGAATATGCCTACTGCGGCAATGGTTCCCAACAGGGTCGATATGGCCGCTGCCGCGACTGCTATCACCAGCGTGTTGACGACAGCTCTGGCAATGGTAGTGCTGTGTGCGGCCTGACCGGTGAACATGTTGGCGTAAAGGTCCAGCGAGAATCCGCGCCAGTCGCCGATGGACTTGGAATTGGTGAACGAAAACAGTATGATGATGGCTATCGGTGCGTACAGTACCAGCAGAAGCAGGTACAGATAGGACTTTGCAAGTATCTTCTTCATCATATCAGTCCTCCGTCGTTAAGGTCATTGTCGTTCTGCGTCCTGGTGGCAAAGCTTGTGACCGCAATTATTATAAGCATTATGAGCGACAGGGCTGCACCGTAGTTCATGGTGTCGCTCATCATCATGTTGTCCTGTATGATGGATCCGAACAGACGCTTGTTGTTCAAAGTCAGTATTTCCGAAATGGCGAATGTCGATATGGTGGGCAGGAAGACCATCATTATTCCGCTTACGATGCCCGGAATGGAAAGCGGCCAGATGACTTTCAGGAATACCTGCAGACGTGTGGCTCCAAGGTCCTGTGCGGCTTCAATGTAGCTTTTGTCTATTTTCTGTATGGTGTTGTAGATGGGGTATATCATGAAAGGCAGGAAATCATAGCAAAGGCCGAATATGAGCGCGCCTTCGCCAAGTTTCAGATGCATGAAGTCAAACAGGGCCACAGTGGCCAGGGAGCGCATGAGTACGTTGATCCACATGGGGAGAATGAACAGCAGGATGAGAGTGCGTCCCCTGGTGAGTTCGGCATTGCTGAGAATGTATGCTGCGGGATAACCGAACAGGATACACAGCAGCGTGGTTATGAGCGCAATTCCGACCGAATAGATGAACGTGTTCAGCGCTTCGGACTGGGTGAAGAACCTGGTGAAGTTCTGCAGGGTAAAACTGCCTTCGGTGTTGCGGAAAGCATAGACTCCAATCAGTATGAGCGGCAGAACCACAAAGAAGGCAAGGAACAGCGCATAGGGTATGGTCCAGTTGCTGCGCTTGGCAACGAATTTCTGCAGATCCATTACGCCTTGCTTATTTTGACGGCCTGCGGAAGGATCTTGATTCCGACCATGTCGCCGTCGTCCCACACTTCACTTGTATTCACGAAGATGTCTTCACCGCTGTCCGATGTCACGGTCAGGTGGTAGTGGTTGCCTTTGTACAGGATGAACGATACGGTGCCGGTGGCGGCACCTTCGTCGCTGTAGTCCATGAGCTCGACATCGTCAAACCCGAAGTTGACGGTCACATCGGTTCCGGCCTCGATGTCTTCCTGCGGCTCGCATTCGAAGATGCCTCCAAGCATCTCGACATGGGTGCTGTCCTTGAGCACGGCCTTGACGGTGTTGCTGAAACGCTCGCGGTGCATGACGTGAATGTCGCTCGGCTTGATTATCAGGCTCACTTCCTGTCCTACCTCGAACATGTTGTAGTCCTGGATTATCAGTTCGTAGCCGCGGTCGGTGACGACGGTCATTTCGTAGTGGACACCCTTGAATATGCAGGCCGATACCTTGCCGTTTATCATGGCGTTGGCGTTGCGGGCCATGATGTAGATGTCCTCGGGGCGCAGGACCACGTCGACGTGTTCGTTGGGCTGGAAGCCTTCATCGACACATTCGAATTCGTGGTACATGAAAAGCACCTTGTGGTCTTCGACCATGATGCCGTTCAGTATGTTGCTGTCGCCTATGAAATCGGCCACAAACGGATTGACGGGTTCGTTGTATATGTCGGTGGGGCGGCCAATCTGCTGGATGCGGCCCTTGTTCATGACTACAATGGTGTCGCTCAGTGTCAGGGCTTCTTCCTGGTCATGTGTGACGTAAATGAAGGTGATGCCAAGGTCCTTGTGCATCTGCTTGAGTTCCATCTGCATGTCCTTGCGCATTTTAAGGTCAAGCGCGGCAAGGGGCTCGTCAAGCAGCAGTACCTGCGGCCTGTTTATTATGGCGCGGGCAATGGCAACCCTCTGCTGCTGTCCGCCCGAGAGCGAATCGACGTCACGCTCCTCGTAGTCGGTCAGACCCACTATCTTGAGCACGCGGCGTACCTGACGGTCTATACTGTCCTCGTCCTCCTTCTTGAGCTTGAGTCCGAAAGCTATGTTTTCGTATACGTTCAGATGGGGGAACAGGGCATAGCGCTGGAATACTGTGTTCATGGGGCGTTCAAACGGGGGAACATCGGTGATGTCGCTTCCGTTCATGAGGACGCGGCCGTCTGTAGGCATGTTGAAACCGGCAAGAATGCGCAGCAGAGTAGTCTTGCCGCAGCCTGACGGACCGAGTATGGTGACAAATTCGCCCTTCCTAATAAAAAGGCTTACATCATCGAGAACCTGCTTTTCGCCGAACCATTTTGATACGTGGTCTATCTCGATAATGTAAGCCTTGTCATTGCTTTTCCTCTTGTCTGCGAGTGGGATATCGGGTGCACGACGGGTGCAGTCCTCCCCTGAAATGGGCTTAGGGCTGAGGCTCATGATTTTGTCTGCCATTTTCTGCTGCTTGATATTGTGTTGTTTAACCTAAATTTTTCTTTTGGGCGTGCAAAGATAGTTTTTTTGTAAATTTGCAACCGTTATCAGGTGAATTTTTTCCATTTGGAAAGCACTTTTTTCTTAAAATGGTATCGTTGTCAGAACTTGGCGCCAGATATACGCAGTCTGCGGGAGGCAGAGCACTGGCGAAGGCACTTTCGGAAAAACGTGGAGGAAACGTTTTCCTGAAGGGTCTTGTTGCGTCATCGGCTCCGGTAGTGCTGGGCCATGTACTTGGAAATCAGGGAAGTCCGTGTGTGCTGTTCGTGCTTGACGATCAGGAAAGTGCGGCTTATTTTTATCATGACCTTGTACAGATTCACGGCGAGGAACGGGTACTGTTCTTCCCGTCGGCATACAGACGTGCCGCAAAGTACGGCCAGAAGGATGACGCATCGGTCATTCTGCGCACCGAGGTCCTGAGCCGTCTGACAACGCTGGCACCCGGCGGCCAGACTCTGCTGGTCGTGGCATCGCCCGATTCGCTTGCCGAGACGACGGTTGCCAGGCGGCAGCTTGACGAGCGCTCGGTCACTCTGGTCAAGGGTCAGACCGCCGACCGTGACGAACTGCAGGACAGACTGCTGGAGCTTGGCTTCGAGCGTGCGGACTACGTTTACGAGCCGGGTCAGTTTGCGCTTCGCGGCAGTATTCTGGACGTTTTCTCCTTTTCCGGCGAATACCCTTTCAGAATTGACTTTTTTGGCGATGACATCGACTCCATACGCCGTTTTTCGGTAGAGAGTCAGCTGTCCATGGAGCAGGTTGACAATGTGGTGATTGTTCCGGAGATGAAGGCCGATGCCAATGACGGTCCCGTTTCGCTGCTGGAGTTCCTGCCGTCTGACAGCATCGTGGCCGTCCATGACATGCTTATTTGCGCTGACCGCATTGACGCTGTCGCTCATGACGCGCTTGACGAAGACAGCGTTGCCGCACGGATGAGGCGTTTGGATGCGGGTAAGGATGCCGCCGGAAATCAGGAGGCTGCATCGGCCGGACAGGAACTGCCGACAATGATGGGAAAGGACGATTTCCTGCGCAGGCTCATGCCTTTCCGCCTGCTGGAGTTCGGAGCATCGGCCAGTGCCGTGACCGACGGGATGACGGTGGCTTTCGACATGACGCCGCAGCCGGTGTTCCACAAGAATTTCGAGCTGGTGTCGCAGGTTCTTGGCGACTATATAATAAAAGGATACAAACTGTACCTGCTGACCGACAATCCCAAGCAGGGCGAGCGTCTTGAAAGCATCTTTGCCGAACGCGGCGAACACATTCCGTTTGAAACGGTCGGAAAGACCCTGCACGAGGGCTATGCCGACAACACCATGAAGTGCTGCTTCTTTACCGACCACCAGATATTTGACCGTTTCCATAAGTACAGCCTCAGGAGCGACCGTGCCCGTGGCGGCAAGATGGCCCTTACGCTCAAGGAGCTGAGCGAGTTCCAGATAGGCGACTATGTGGTGCACATAGACCATGGAGTGGGGCGCTTCGGCGGTCTGGTGCGCGTTCCCGAGGCCGGCGGCTTTCAGGAAAAGATAAAGATAATCTACAGGAACGACGATGTGGTGTTCGTGTCAATCCATTCGCTCCACAAGGTTTCAAAATACAAGGGCAAGGAGGGCGAGGAACCGCACATAAACAAGCTTGGCACTGCCGCATGGGACAACCTCAAGGAAAAGACCAAGGGCAAGATAAAGGATATAGCGCGTGACCTCATAAAGCTGTATTCGCGCCGTATGGAGGAAAAGGGATTCGCCTTCAGCCCTGACGGATACCTGCAGAACGAACTTGAAGCCAGTTTCCTGTATGAGGACACCCCCGACCAGCTCAAGGCCACGCAGGACGTGAAGGCCGATATGGAGAGCCAGCGTCCCATGGACCGTCTGGTGTGCGGCGATGTGGGCTTCGGCAAGACCGAAGTAGCCATACGTGCCGCTTTCAAGGCTGTATGTGACAGCCGTCAGGTGGCCGTCCTGGTGCCTACCACCATACTGGCATTCCAGCATTACCAGACATTCCGTGACCGTCTGAAGAACTTCCCCTGCAGGGTGGAGTACCTGTCGCGTGCCCGTTCCGCAGCCCAGGTCACAAAGATTCTTGAGGATCTGGAGCAGGGAAAGATAGACATCGTTGTAGGAACGCACAAGCTTATAAGCAAGAGCGTGAAATTCAAGGATCTGGGGCTGCTCATAATAGACGAGGAGCAGAAGTTCGGAGTGTCGGTCAAGGAGAAGCTCAAGCAGATCAAGGTCAATGTCGATACGCTGACCATGACCGCCACGCCTATTCCGCGCACGTTGCAGTTTTCACTCATGGGGGCGCGTGACCTGTCGGTCATACAGACCCCGCCTCCAAACCGCTACCCCATACAGACCGAGGTCCACGTGTTCAGTGCCGACATAATACGTGAGGCGGTGAACTTCGAGATGAGCCGCAACGGACAACTTTTCCTCATTTCGAACCGCATATCGTCACTGCCGGAACTTGCCGGCATAGTGCAGCGCGAGGTGCCCGATGCCCGCGTGTGCATAGGCCACGGACAGATGGACCCCGATGAACTGGAAAAGATCGTGACCGGTTTCATGAACTATGACTATGACGTTCTGGTGGCAACATCGATAGTGGAGAACGGCATAGACATTCCCAATGCAAACACGATTATTGTGAACAACGCGCAGAACTTCGGTCTGTCGGACCTTCACCAGATGCGCGGACGTGTGGGACGCAGCAACCGCAAGGCCTTCTGCTACCTGCTGGCTCCTCCGCTCGGTGCACTGCCGCAGGATGCTCGGCGCCGCTTGCAGGCCATTGAGAACTTCAGTGACCTGGGTAGCGGACTGCAGCTGGCGCTCCAGGATCTGGATATACGCGGAGCCGGCAACCTGCTGGGTGCGGAACAGAGCGGCTTCATTGCCGACCTTGGCTACGAAACCTATCAGAAGATACTCAAGGAAGCCATGCGCGAACTCAAGAATGACGAGTTCCAGGATCTTGAGGAACTCAAGGCTCAGGAACAGGGTGGGACCACAGCAAGTGCGTACGTTGACGAGTGTACCGTTGAAAGCGACCTTGACATGTTCTTCCCGGACAACTTCGTGCCCAACGGCAGCGAACGCATACTGCTGTACCGTGAACTGGACGGCATGGAACGTGAAGATGACATACAGCGGTTCAAGGACCGTCTTCAGGACCGTTTCGGCCAGATACCGGAATCGGCCATGGAGCTTATCAGAGTCGTTTCGCTGCGACGCATGGGACGCGAGCTGGGAGTTGAGAAGATATTCCTCAAAGGAGGCCGCATGAGCATGTTCTTCGTATCGAACCAGGCCAGTCCGTACTATGACAGCGAAGTGTTCGGGCGTATCATTGCCTACGCATTGGACAATCCGCTTTCCTGCCGCATACGCGAGGAGGCCGGCAAACGCAGCCTGCTCATTACGGACGTTCCCAATATTGAAACCGCCATTTCAATACTTTGCAGGATGGGGGCTTAAACTACCTTTCCGGCACTTCTTCCGTGCGCATGGTGCCGTCGCTGTCCTCGAAAATCAGGAATGCCCTTACACCGGGAAGCCTTGGGACCAGTGCTCTGGCACTGTCCAATCCCATGACCATCATTGATGTGGCAAGCGCATCGGCGTATGCACAGGTTGGGGCCAGTACGGTTGCGGACAGCAGACTGTGGCTTACAGGAGTGCAGGTGAACGGGTCGATGGTATGTGCAACCTTGCGTCCGTCCTTGATGTAGAAGTTGCGGTAGTTGCCCGATGTGGCCATGCCGATATCCGTGATGCAGATAATGGTGTCTATGTCATTGTTCGCTGACAGAGTGTCGTCAACCGGTTTTGAAATGCCTATGTTCCACGGCGTTCCATGCGGGTTAAAGCCCGATACGACCACTTCGCCGCCAATCTCGACCATGAAATTGCTGCAGCCGTTCTCGCGCAGTGCGCGTGCCGCCATGTCGCTTCCGTATCCCTTGGCTATGGCGCTGCAATCAAGCATTATGCGGTTGTCATCCTTGACTATCAGACCGTTACGTTCGTGTATCTTGCTGTATCCTACAATTTCCCTGAGACTGTCAACGGTGTTCTGCGATATGGGTACCGAATTCTTGAATCCGAACCCCCAGGCATTGACGGCAGGCGCTACCGTTATGTCAAAGGCTCCATGGGTAAGGTCCGATACCTTCATGGCCAGACGCATGACTTCAAGGAACATGCTGTCGGTCACCGTAATGGTGTCATGTGCCATGTTTACCTTCGATATGGTCGAAGCAGGGTTGAACATGGACAGGGCGCTGTCAACGCAGTTCATTGCAGCCAGAAGTTCCGGCTCAAGGTCATGGTCGGCAAGGTACGTCACGTTGTAGCTTGTGCCGAACACAAGTCCGCTTGCCTTGCGGTACTCCATTTTTCCGCCTGTGACGCCGCTTTCGCGCCGGCTTTCAGTGAGTACAAAATATGAGCCTATTATGAGAAAGGCAAGAAACGGGTAATGCCACTTTTTCATGCTGCAAGATGTTCAATGAGAATTTTGACTCCAATGCCAATCAGAATAAGGCCTCCGGGAATACCGACCGGAAATTTGAAACGTGAACCCGCAAAGGCTCCTATGAAAAAGCCGGCAATGGAGAACAGGAACGAACCTGCGGCAATAATGCATACCGGGAGCAGTATGCCGGCAAATGTGCTGTATCCGGTACAGCCGAATGACAGTCCTACGGCAAGCGCATCGATGCTTGTGGCAATCGCCATGGTCAGGGTGGTGCCGATTTTTGACGGGTCAAAGCTTTGTTCCTCTTCAGGCTTCAGGGCATCGGCAATCATGCGTACGCCTAAAAATGCAAGAAGTCCGAAAGCTATCCAGTGGTCCCATGCCTGTATGGCATCGGCAAAGAAACTCATGCCAAGCCATCCCAGCATGGGCATGAACCCCTGAAAGAACCCGAACATGACGGCGGTAACGAGCATGGTCCTGACAACCAGCCGCCGTTGGATAAGTCCGCTCGCTATCGATACCGTAAAGCAGTCCATAGCCAGCGCAACCGACAGGAGAATCAGCTCGACCGTTGACATTCCGTCTTAGAAAGTCTTTGATATCTTGTAGTCGTTGCGGCTTCCGGAACTGCGGCTGATGAGCTCGGCCAGGAAACCGGACAGGAACAGCAGGGTGCCAAGAACCATTCCGGTAAGTGCAATGTAGAAATACGGGCTGGAAGTAACCAGCGGAGCCGATATTCCGTGCCCCATGGCAACAAGCTTGTTGGCGCCGACCACAATTATTGCAATCAGTGAAATGAAGAACATGATGGAACCCAGGAATCCGAAAAAGTGCATGGGCTGTTTGCCGAAGCGGTTCAGGAACCAGAGCGACATCAAATCCAGATAACCGTGAATGAACCTGTCCAGACCGAACTTGCTCTTTCCGAACTTGCGTGCCTGATGGTGTACGACTTTTTCGCCTATCTTGGGGAATCCTGCATTCTTGGCAAGGAAAGGTATGTAGCGGTGCATCTCACCATAGACCTCAATGTTCTTTACCACCTCGTTGCGGTAAGCCTTGAGACCGCAGTTCATGTCGTGCAGCTGAATGCCGGTAACCTTGCGTGCCGTCCAGTTGTACAGCTTTGAAGGCAGGTTCTTGCTCAGCTTGCCGTCGTAGCGCTTCTTCTTCCAGCCCGAAACCAGATCGTATCCGTCCTGGCGTATCATGCGCATCATTTCAGGCAGTTCTTCGGGGCTGTCCTGAAGGTCGGCATCCATGGTTGCGACAATGTCACCCTGTGCGGCCTTGAAACCGCAGAACAGGGCAGGGGACTTGCCGTAGTTGCGGCGGAACCTTATGCCGTGAATGATTTCAGGTTCCTTGTCCCTGAGACCTTCAATTATTTCCCATGAACCGTCGGTGCTGCCGTCGTCAACGAATATCACTTCGTAGCTTATGCCGTTTTCCGTCATAACCCGCTTTATCCAGGAATACAGTTCCGGAATCGATTCAGCCTCGTTCAGCAGAGGCACAATGATTGAAAGGTCCATATCAGAGGTCTTTTAGTTTTAATCTTTTAGTGACAAGTATTGCGATGATGATAGACAGTATGTTGCCTGTAGTCAAAGCCGATTGCGCTATCATTTTCGTAAGTCCCGATGCCGACTGGCTGAATGTCCAGCGGGCGGTCTTCATGATTGTATCAATTTGAGTACCCAGCAACTGGGTGCCTGCATCCGATGCCTGTCCGGCCATATCCTGCGCCGTCGTGATTGCAGCCGTCGCCTCTTCAAGCCTGGCAATCACCGACTGTCCGAAAATGCCGTTGTCAATGAACTTGAAGTATGCGAATGCCGCCATACTGGAGAGCACCGTTGCAAACAGGTACATGAACAGGGTGAGCATCCATGCAATGGCAAAGGGGAATATGTCGGGACTGTTGGCGTCGCGGAAACGCTTCATCTGGTAGTACGCCACGAATATGCCTCCAATCAGCAGCGGAAACGACATCAGCGACAGTATGCTTGATGCGCCGGTTGCAAATTTTGACGCGCTCAGACTTGGCAGAATAACAGACAGGCCCATAACTGCGTATGTTACAATCATATACAAGCCAAGCCTGCCGCCAAGGGCCATTGACGTCTGGAATACGTTTATTCTGACAATTTTCTTCTGCGGTTCCTCCATCTGCAATGCAATCTATGTAGCTGCTGTCAAAAACAGCTTCAGGGATGCGAAGATAATGCTTTTTTGGCTTATTCAGGTACTTTTCTTTTTGAAAGCGTGTTGCAGTTTCATTTGAAAGCCTTATCTTTGTGCCATAAAACATACGGGTAAGTCCTGTACGGCCAGCTCCCTCGGAATCCTCCAGGGCTTGACCGCAGCAAAGGTAACTTGGTTGTAGCGGCGCGATGCAGATCGCTTACCCACCCTAAACAAAAAAGGTCGCTTCTGGCGGCCTTTTTTGTTTAGGGCGGGCGTTCCGCCTTTTAGTTTCCTCCGGAAACGGGCTCCTTCCAGTCGCTCTCGCTCGCCAGGCTCGCTCGCTTTAAATTGTTGAAAGGTCGCTTCTGGCGGCCTTTTTTGTTTAGGGCGGGCGTTCCGCCTTTTAGTTTCCTCCGGAAACGGGCTCCTTCCAGTCGCTCTCGCTCACCAGGCTCGCTCGCTTTAAATTGTTGAAAGGTCGCATTGGCGGCCTTTTTTGTTTAGGGCGGGCGTTCCGCCTTTTAGTTTCCTCCGGAAAC
>JAKSIR010000190.1 GCA_024398695.1 Bacteroidaceae bacterium
GCATCGATGGCCTTGGTGGCCTTGCAGTCCTGAACCTTTTCGGTAATTACTACAATTGAGACGTTGCCCGGATCGTTGACGTCCTTCTGGATGATGGTCTCAATGGAGATGTTGTTTTCGGCCAGAATGCCGGTAATCTTTGCAAGAACGCCGCGCTCGTCGCGTGAGGTTATGCGGAAATAGTAGCGGGCACTGGTTTCCGAAATGGGTACCAGGGTGGCGGAATTCTCCAGGTTGAACCAGCCCATTGGCATGGCTGCACGCTTGCCGGTATCGACTGCACGTGCCAGCGATACGAGGTCGGCAACAACGGCGCTGGCAGTAGGCATGCGGCCTGCACCTGCACCGGTCTGGAGTGTCTCGCCAAGGTTGTCGCAGTTCAGATAGACTGCGTTCAGAACACGGTTCACGCTTGACAGCAGATGATGCTTCGGCACGAAGCACGGATGTACGCGTGCATCGACACGTTCGCCGTCACGGTTGTAAATGCCAAGAAGCTTGATGGTGCAGCCAAGTTCCTTGGCTATGGCAATGTCCTGGGCAGTGATTTTCGATATGCCAGTTACGTGTATCTTTTCAAAATCGACGCGGTGTCCGCTGCAAAGGCTTGCAAGCAGTGCTGTCTTGTGTGCCGAGTCAATGCCTTCAATGTCAAAGGTGGGGTCGGCCTCGGCAAAGCCCAGGCGCTGGGCATCCTTGAGCACGGTGTCAAAGTCAAGGCCTTCCTGGGCCATACGGCTCAAAATGTAGTTGCAGGTACCGTTGATTATGCAGCTCAGACTCTCTACGGTTGAACCTACCAGACCTTCCTGAAGGCTGCGTATTATTGGAATGCCGCCTCCGACAGCCGCTTCAAATAGAACGTGAAGCCCTTTTTCCGCTGCAAGGGGGAATATCTCGTGGCCGTGCTTGGCAAGCAGAGCCTTGTTTGCAGTTACAACGTGCTTGCCGGCGTTCAGGGCTGCAAGTATCCACTTGCGGGGCATGTTGTAGCCACCGGCAAGTTCAACCAGAACGTCAATGCCGGGGTCGGCAATCATGGCATCGGCATCGGTCGAAACGGTATATCCCTTTGCCCTGTACGGGGCTACTTCCTCATCGGTCTTGGCACAGATGCATGCAAGTTCCAGGTCAATGCCCAGTTTCTCCCTGTATTCGGCCTTTTTCTGTTCAATGATGGAAATTACTCCACCGCCAACCGTTCCGGTTCCAATAAGTCCAATGCGTAACAT
>JAKSIR010000191.1 GCA_024398695.1 Bacteroidaceae bacterium
AAATATGGCATCAGTTAGCCGTCACTACACCAGACGCTTGGCGGCTTCGGTGTTCCTTACCGTCGTGCTGTCAGCCGCTTTCGTGCCGCTGCTCAAAGTGCATGCGGCACTTGCCGTTCTTGATGCCATACTGCTGGCCGCCGTCATAGTCCGGCTGGTGCAGCTGGTCCGTTACCCCATAAACCAGACCGTAATGATGTCACGCGCCATAGCGAACAACGACACCATGCTCCATATCCCCGAGACCGATGATGCGCTGCTCGGTCAGGCATCGCACGACATGAACCGCATCCTGGCATCGTACCGCCGCGACCAGAACGAGTTGGAGACCCGCAAGAACTACTACGAGCGCATACTGCGCATCATGACGCACGAACTGCGCAACACCGTGACTCCCATAGTCTCGCTGACCGACTTCATGATTCAGAACCCCAATCTGCAGAGTGAGGAGGACCGTCTGGAAGCAATAGGCATAATAAACACCCAGGCGCACAACGTATGCAGTTTCCTTGAGTCATACCGCAAGCTGACTGTGCTGTCACAGCCCACTATGACCGATGTCCCCGTGTCCGGCATCTTCCAGCAGCTGCAGACCCTGCTATCGGCCGAACCCGGCTACGACCGCATCAGGTTTGAAACGGCCGGCGATGTTGTCCTTCACGCCGATTCCAGCCTGCTGTCCCTGGCCCTGCTGAACATTATCCGCAATGCCGTGCAGGCAACCGATGGCGTGCAGGACGGCTATGTCAGGGTGCTTGCATCGGCCCCGGGCGGCAAAGCCTGCATCACCGTCACCAACAACGGCCCCGAGATACCGGAAAGCCAGCTCAGCCAGATTTTCCTGCCGTTCTATTCCACAAAGAAGAAAGGCAGCGGCAGTGGCATCGGCCTGGCCCTCTCGCTCCAGATCATGCAGCTCCACGGCGGCACCCTGACCTGCTCGTCCCATTACCCCTTCACCACCTTCACCCTCCAGTTCGCCTAGTCCGATTCCATTACTTTGCAGTCCGTCTAGTCCGGTATCCTTCCGGTTCCACTCCAGTTCTCCT
>JAKSIR010000192.1 GCA_024398695.1 Bacteroidaceae bacterium
GCAATGACAAGGCTTAGAATCGGGTCAATCATGACCCAACCGGTAAAGCTGATCACAAATCCTGATATCACTACCCCTACTGACACCAGTGTATCGGAGAGCATGTGCAGAAAGGATGCGCGGATGTTGGTATCATCATTTCTGTCCTTCATAAGCAGCAGAGCAGTAAGCCCATTGACAATGATTCCAATACCCGCTGTGATTGAGATTACAGAGCCCTCCACAGCGTCGGGGGCAACCAGTTTCGCGATGCCCTCTACCGCAATGAATGCTACCGCAACAAGAAGAAGGACGGCGTTTATGACGCCGATGGCTTTTGACCTTTCCGGATGTGACGCAGCCGTCGTGATGGCTATCAGGGAAAGGACCAGCGTGATCACATCGCTGAGGTTATGGCCCGCATCGCTGACCAGACCTGCGGATCCGTTCCTGAAACCAACTGCGGCTTCAATGGCAACATACATAAGGTTGATGACTGTACAGAAAATGAGAGTGCGGCTGTAGTGTACTTCTGAGTGGCCGTGTCCATGGTTATGATTGTGCATATGTCTTTGATGTTTATGTTTCTGATGCAAAGTTAGGCGGGATCACATGCAACTCAGTTGCAATTCTCCCCGAATGCATTATCTTCGCATACCATGAACGAAGAAACATTTTTAAAGAATGCCGGTGTAAATCCGACAGCTGCACGTATAATGATACTCCGGATATTGATAGAGGCAGCGCACCCATTGTCAATGCTCGAGATTGGAGACGTCCTTGAATCGGTAGACAAGTCTGTGATTTCCAGAACTTTGGCAGTATTTCGCGAGAATCATCTCGTGCACGTTCTTGAAGATGGTTCCGACAGCACCAGGTATGAACTATGCACCAGCGGCGACCACAGCCACCATGATGATTCCCATGTACACTTCCACTGCGAGAAATGTGGTCGCACCTTCTGTCTCGACGAAGTTCCAGTGCCTGAGATTCCGCTCCCCGAAGGCTATATTGCGCACTACTCCAACTTTATGATCAAGGGCATCTGCAAAGAATGCCG